>CAZFFW010000026.1:0-42905 GCA_964518125.1 uncultured Porifericola sp. | reverse complement strand
CTTAGGTACCTAAAGACTACGAATGCTTACAGCGAATGGGTCAATGACTTTGAAGCGTTCTTGCTAGACCTGGAAAAGAATATTCCATTCAATGATGAAATAAGTGCCAAAGTCAAAGAGATTAAAGAGTTAGCTTTAAAGTGTTTATACTTTAATTTACTACAGGCCAATGTGATTAAAGTAATGTCTTATGCACTTTTTAAAAACCAGTCAGAATTAGTATTCCATGCTTTTAATTACAATACCCCAGGGGACACATCTGCTATTTGGGGTAATAGAGAAATACTGCCTGAAAGCATTGACGAGATATTTAACTACCTTCTTCACAGCTCTTCAATAGTAGGCGACCTCTTGCCATTTTGGGAGGGGCATCATGACGTTGAACCTTATCTTGATCGATTTTTTCTGCTTATCTTCTACGATTACTCAAAAAAAAATAGTGCTCAGAACTCTAATAGGTGGCATCGTATCTCGAACTTTTGTAAGGGTGTTCTGGATAATGAAATTCAAGATATAAACTCACTCATCTGGCAAATCGAGGCTTTAGCAAGACAATTAACATTCCATCATGAAAATTCAACATCATTTGCTAGAGAATACCTAACCAATGAAGAACTAGTAAGCAGAACCATTACTTTATTTGAAGAGTTGGTGTCATCACTTCGTCAATTCATTGATTTGCAGAACGACACAGGTGAAGCTTAATCATTAAGATTTCCACCTTAATGTTTCCCATCCGTTTCCCAAGTCCCTAAAATAAAACCGCAAATAACTGATTATCAATTAGTTGCGGTTTATAAGAATAGCCCCGACAGGAATCGAACCTGTATCTAAAGTTTAGGAAACTTCTATTCTATCCATTGAACTACGGGGCCATTATTGATCTCGCAAAAATAGGACTTCCGGAGCGTATTTCAAATTTTGCGCGTGTTTTTGATACCTAGCTGCTGATTACGCTCGGCAATTAACCGTAGCCCATCCAGCGTCAGCCAGGGTTCCAGAGCGTCAAACTGATCGGTAAGAGGGGCTATTACCTCAGATAAGCCTCCCGTAGCAATGGTACTAACATCTCCTCCCAGTTCAGACTTGATGCGGCGAAGCAGGTATTCTACCAGGCCAGTATACCCCAATACTACCCCTGACTGTATGGCCTGAGTGGTGTTTTTACCTATTGCAGACTCTGGAGCTGACAAATCCACAAAAGGTAACTGTGCTGTGTTGGCAGAAAGTGCTTTCATGGCCGACTCCAGCCCTGGGGCAATGGATACCCCCAGAAGTTCGCCTCCTGTACCTACTACCGTAATGGATAGAGCTGTACCAAAGTCTACAATGATGCAGGGTCCATTGAATAAGGAATATCCGGCAACTGCATTTGCCAGTAGGTCTGAACCTATTTCGGCAGGGTTATCAATTGTCACTTTGATGCCAGTGTCTAATGCAGGACTTACAAAAATTACATCCTGTCCCAGCATGTGTTTAATCATACGTTTAAAGGTGCTGCTCAACGGTGGTACTACACTACTGATGATCACCTTGTCAATACTATCCAGGCGGTCAAAGCCGTTGGCCAGAAGCGACCTGAAAAGTACCTCATACTCATCCGAAGTTTTATTGGCTACCGTATTGAGCCGCCAGTGGTGTAGCCAGTCTTTGTCGTATATGCCAAACGCAATATTTGAATTTCCAATATCTATGGCCAGTAACATAATCCTGATTTTTTGGCTGAACAAAGCCAAATATGGGATGTTCTCTTTGTAAATCAAATAGCATCTGTATGACTGTAGAAGAAAACCGTATCATTACCCTAAGCTATGAACTGAGAGAAGGTGACACCTCAGGACATCTGATGGAGGTAATGGACATTGCTTATCCTTTTATTTTTTTCTATAAATCTGAAGGTATACTGGATCGGTTTCAGGAAAATTTGCGGGGGTTGGAATCGGGCGAAACCTTTGAGTTTACACTGCCGGAAGAACATGCCTATGGCCCACGGAAGGATGCCAACATCGCAGAAATCCCAATTGAACGCTTTGTGGTTGATGATGAAATGGCTGATTCTATTCGTGATGTTGGAGAGTATGTTGCCATAACCGATGACCAGGGTAATACCCAGAATGGCAAGGTAGTCGCCAAAACAGCTACCTTTCTTAAGGTTGACCTGAACCATGCTATGGCCGGAAAAGACCTGCATTTTAAAGGAAGAATCCTGAACGTTCGTAAGGCTTCAACTGATGAGATAATCCAGAAGCGCTACATTATGCCCGATGGAATCCGCTTTTGAAGGAAACTTTTTACCTTTGAGGGTAATCTATCCTTGATTTGATGTGTTTTAAAATAATTATTTTTTCCAGTATCCTGTATGCGTGTTTTCTTTCTGACCTGCAGGCTCAGATACTCAACGTTGAAAAAGCACGCCTTAATAGTGATTCATCCAACTACTTCGTGGGTAGTATCGGATTTGCTTTCAATGCGAACAACCGGAGCATTAATGATGATGGAGAAACAGTATCCTTTGTGGGCTTAAATGCTAATTCAGACTTTGGTTATATCTCCGAACTCCACAGTTACTTACTGCTAAGTCAGTTTAATTATACAGCCACTTCTGATGATCCGATCAACAGTACAGGGTACGGTCATTTCAGAATCAATTTTTTACGGAAAAGTCCCCTTTCCTACGAAACATTTGCGCAGATACAATATGATCAGGGAAGGGGCATGGAAGTAAGATGGCTTGCCGGGGGTGGCATTCGCTACAGATTTGTCAGTCAGGATAAGATTAATATGTACATAGGAGTGGGAGGTATGTATGAAGAGGAAGTATGGAATTTTCCCGGACCGGTAGAGGCGCAGCTTTCAATCGGCATTTGGAAGACCTCAAACTATGTGTCAGCGAGAATAAGGTTTAATGAACATGTAGATCTTAACCTGATTACTTACTATCAGACCGGGTATGACTTTAGCAGGGATTTTTTCCGGCACCGGATGAATGCTGATATAAACCTCAAAGTAGATATTGCAAATAGACTAGCTTTCACCACTACCTTATTTGGTGCTTATGAAAATCGGCCGGTAGTTCCAGTGGATAAGTTTGTATATTCTGTTGCCAATGGTATTATCTTTTCCTTCTAGCACAAAAAAAAGGCTGTCCATTATTGGGACAGCCCTTCTGAGGTATCTAAAACTATTAAAGGCTTACTCCTCTTTTTTCTCCTTTGTAGTGCCTTTTTTCTTATGTGAAACAGTAAGAGACTCACCGTTGCCATCATAATCAGCCGTGATAATATCACCAGGCTCTACATCTCCCTTAAGAATCTCTTCGGCTACGGCATCTTCCAGGTATTTCTGTATAGCTCTGTTGAGCGGCCGCGCACCATACTGCGGATCATATCCTTTATCAGCAATAAAGTCTTTTGCTTTATTAGTAAGCTCAATGGTATAACCCAAAGCAGTGATTCTGTTGAAAAGCTTTTTCAGGGTGATATCAATGATCAGATGGATATCTTCTCTTTTCAGAGAATTGAAGACAATCACATCGTCCAGCCTGTTCAGAAACTCAGGGCTGAAAGTTTTCTTCAGCGCATTCTGAATAGTAGACTTCATGAGATCATCCATATTCTCCTGCTTAGCCTGTGTAGAGAAACCGATTCCTGCACCGAAATCTTTCAGGTCACGAGCTCCGATGTTGGAGGTCATGATGATAATCGTATTACGGAAGTCAACTCTTCGACCTAAACCGTCAGTAAGGATACCATCGTCCAGCACCTGAAGCAGCAGGTTAAAAACGTCCGGGTGAGCCTTCTCTATCTCATCCAGTAGTACTACACTATAAGGCTTTCTCCTTACTTTTTCAGTAAGCTGTCCACCTTCTTCGTAACCTACATATCCGGGAGGCGCTCCTACCAGGCGAGACACAGAGAACTTCTCCATATATTCACTCATGTCAATCCGGATCAGCGCATCTTCTTTGTCAAACAGATAAGTAGCCAGCACCTTGGCAAGCTCAGTTTTACCTACCCCCGTAGGTCCAAGGAAAACAAAGGTACCAATCGGTTTTTGAGGATCTTTCAGTCCAACGCGGGTTCTCTGTATGGCTTTGGTCAGTTTGTTGATTGCATCTTCCTGCCCGATAACCTTCCCCTTAAGTTCATCACCCATACCGAGAAGCTTCTGGCTTTCGTTCTGCGCAACCCGCTTGGTCGGAATACCAGTCATCATCGCAATGACCTCAGCTACGTTCTCTTCATCTACTGTATAGCGTTTGGTACGGGTTTCTTCTTCCCACCTCACTTTGGCATTTTCTAGCTGATCAATCAGCTTTTTCTCACGGTCGCGTAACTGAGCAGCCTCTTCGTATTTCTGACTCTTTACTACACGGTTTTTCTCAACCTTGATGTTCTCTATTGCCTCTTCCAGTTTGACGATTTCGTCAGGCACATGGATGTTGTTGATATGCACCCGCGCGCCGGCTTCATCCATTACATCAATGGCTTTGTCTGGCAGGAAACGGTCGCTGATATAACGATCAGAAAGGCTGACGCAGGCGTCCAGGGCTTCCTGCGTATAGTTAACATGGTGGTGGCTTTCATACTTATCCTTGATGTTATTAAGGATCTGCATGGTCTCTTCTGGTGAAGTAGCATCCACCATCACTACCTGGAATCTACGCGCCAATGCTCCGTCTTTTTCAATATACTGGCGATACTCATCCAAGGTAGTAGCCCCGATGCATTGGATTTCTCCACGCGCCAGAGCGGGCTTAAACATATTGGAAGCATCAAGAGATCCTGAGGCTCCACCAGCACCTACGATGGTATGCAGTTCGTCAATGAAAAGAATAACGTCGGGTGACTTCTCTATTTCATTCATCACCGCTTTCATCCTTTCCTCAAATTGTCCGCGATACTTGGTCCCCGCTACAAGGGATGCAAGGTCTAAGGTTACTACCCTTTTGCCAAACAATACGCGAGAGACCTTCTTTTGTGTGATACGAAGTGCCAGGCCTTCAGCGATAGCAGTCTTACCAACACCAGGTTCACCAATCAGGATAGGATTGTTTTTCTTCCTACGGCTCAATATCTGCGCTACCCGCTCAATTTCTTTTTCGCGACCTACAATAGGGTCCAGTTTGTCATCGTCGGCTAGTTTGGTCAAGTCTCGCCCAAAGTTATCAAGAACCGGAGTCCTGGATTTTTCAGAGCTTTTGGACTCACGGCTGGAACCTGATCCTCCGCCAAAAATACGGCTGGAAGAATCCTCATCGCTGTCGTCGGTATCGGATGATGCCATAGGGTTTTCTGTTTGGTATTCCAGTAATTCTTTTACTACGTCATAGTTGACATCAAATTTCTCCAGAATTTGTGTGGCGATATTATCTTCGTCCCGCAGGATAGACAGCAGCAGATGTTCTGTGCCGATTAACTGGCTCTTGAAGATTTTGGCTTCAAGATAGGTGATCTTAAGCACCTTCTCTGACTGACGGGTGAGTGGGATATTGGCCAGGTTCTTCACATTACCGGTGGCAGTACCTTTGGTAGCCTGCTCCACAGCATTTCTGAGTTCGTCCAGAGAAACCCCCAGCTTTTTCAGTAAGCTGACAGCTACGCCTTCTCCTTCTCTGATCATGCCAAGCAGTAAATGTTCAGTGCCTATATAGTCATGCCCTAAACGGAGAGCTTCCTCTCTGCTGAGGGATATAACTTCTTTTACTCTATTAGAAAATTTAGCTTCCATACACTAAGGAATTATATAAGTCGGAAATCAATATTTAGCCAATCTTGCCCTTGAGCAAGATAAAAATTTTGTACTAGAAATCAACAAGTCAGGGAGAGCAAATGTTCAACGATGCCTGAGAGAAGATTGCCCTATAATCATATTGGCATTTGCACCTTCGCAAAACAATAAATCTATTACACTGAGATTAGACACAAAGTTTTTGCCAAAAACCTGTTGATACTCCTGATAGCTACCACTATTATCACCAGGCGGAGCACTTTTCAGGTCAATTTGCCCCCTTTTGTCAACCCACTGGGTCTCAGGGGCTTCGGTGTACTTATCCGTAAGAATAATTTGTTTGTCATGCCAACTGAGTAGTTCCAGACACTTTGACAGTAAATTGAGGTTCAGGTCTATTAAAAACGCATATTTACTGTATAAAATGTCATGAAAATAATCAGCGAAAAAATCAAAAAAAGGAGACTTGCCATATGCCGAGTGTAGACTCCTCCAGTGTAGGTTTTGCCATCGCTCAGAATAGTTGATCCTCACATCTTTTAGCTTTGTTTTGCCTTTGTTTTCCCTACTGACCGGAATGCTCAGCGACTGTATCTTATTTGCTGTAAGGATATAAGCGCGGTTCCGATAGCTTTGCTTGACATAGTTTTCATTGACCTCAAGCACAATCTTCTGAAAAGCCTGTACCTGAACGAAGAATGCGATATTTGGTAAATAGTGTAGCTCAGTCAAAACAGTATCTGCCTGAGAATGATTCATTATCATTTAATTCACATAAAAGGCGATAAGTCGCCCATACCTTCCCGTATAATTTTGGTCTCATTTTCTTCCGTACAGTCTACCACAGTAGAGGCCATGTTATTGCCGGGGCCGCCATCAATGATAACATCCACCAGGTTGCTGAACTTTTCGTAGATCAGTTCAGGATCTGTGGAGTATTCGACCACTTCATCATCGTCATGAATAGAAGTGGTAATAATCGGGTTTCCCAGGCGCTCCACAATCATGCGTGGAATTGGATGGTCAGGAATACGTATGCCTACCGTCTTACGTTTGGAATCAATTACTTTGGGCACCTTACTGCTGGATTTCAGGATATACGTATATGGGCCGGGCAAAGTCTTCTTCATCAGCTTGAACAGAGGCGTAGGCAGGTTTCTGACATATTCAGATATGTGGCTGAGGTCGTTGCAGATAAAGGAAAAGTTATTTTTGGAAGAATCTACACCTTTAATTCTGGCGACTCTTTCAACAGCGTCTTTATTATAAATATCGCACCCAATACCGTAAACTGTATCGGTAGGATAAATAATGACGCCGCCGTTCTTTAGTACTTCTACAGCTTTGTCAATTTTTCGCTGCTCCGGAGTTTCAGGGTGTATTTTTAACAGCTCTGCTTTCATAGATGTGTTTGGTTTGTGCTAAAACAAAAAAATCAGAATATACAAACTAATGTTTCTTCAAACGGTGTTGGGATTGGGACGTTTACCTTTTTGATAATTTAAGTTAAAAGCTACATATCTGGGTATGTAGTAGTAAAAAGCTAAAAATCAAAAAGGGGGTTCTCCGACAAATTACTAATTTTGCCCGTGTTTTGAAACGAGGTCGGCTATTATTAAGGGCAGATGTAATAATTTAGCCCAACTAGATGCGCCTCCTGATTAATGTTAACCACAAAAAATAAGATGAAAAAACATAAGATACTCATTGTAGGGATGATCGTCTTCTCGGTGCTGCTGGTATCATTTTCTTTTTATGCCTACCAGGTGCTAATGACACCAAACGTACTGGTAGACAAACAAGAGCAGATATTGCTGATCCCTACTGGTTCTGACTTCAAAGATGTGCAGCAGATCATGCAGGAAGAGGGTTATGTAAATGATATCCTCTCCTTTAGCGTGCTCTCAAAACTAATGAAGTACGACCAGTACGTAAAACCCGGACGCTACCTGCTTAGTCCTGACATGTCTAACCTGGAGGCAATCCGCTACCTGCGGTCCGGTAAGCAGGAACCGGTAGATGTAACCTTCAACAATGTGCGGCTGAAGCCTGAACTGGCGGAAAAACTGACGGCTAATCTCGAAGCAGAGGCGGACAAATTTCTGGCACTCATTGAGGATTCCGCTGTGGTAAGGAAGTATGGTTTTACTACTGAAAATATCATGTCCATGTTTTTGCCTAATACTTACGAGATGTACTGGACTACCAGTGAGCAGGAATTACTGGACCGTATGCACACAGAGTATCAGCGGTTTTGGGAAGCCGATCGTAGGGCCAAAGCCGAAAAACTGGAAATGACCCCGGCGGAGGTTTCCGTACTGGCCTCTATTGTTGAGTCGGAGACCAATAAGATGGACGAAGCGCCAATAGTAGCGGGCCTTTATCTTAACCGACTGAAAAGAAATATAGCTTTACAGGCAGATCCTACCCTGGTTTTTGCTGCCCAGGATTTTACCATTCGCCGGGTACTGGACAAGCATAAGGAAATTGATTCTCCTTATAATACCTATAAGTATACAGGCTTGCCACCCGGGCCTATCCGTACGCCGTCTATCGCGGCGGTAGAGGCTGTGCTCAATTACAAAGACCATAATTACCTTTATATGTGTGCCAAGGAAGATTTCTCAGGCTATCATAACTTTGCGACTAATTTACAGGCTCACCTGGCGAATGCCCGCCGTTATCAACGTGCGCTGAGCAAGGCAGGCATTTACAACTAAGCGGCGGCATGTACACACACACTACACAAATCAGGGTGCGCTACGGCGAAACCGATCAGATGGGATATGCTTACTACGGAAACTATGCTTCCTATTTTGAGGTAGCCAGGGTAGAGGCACTGCGTCATTTGGGTATGAGCTATAAGGAACTGGAGGATGCAGGCATTATGATGCCGGTGCTGGAGAACCACTCTTACTATCATCATCCGGCAGTCTATGATGATCTGCTGAGCATAGAGGTTTCACTGAGTGAGATGCCTGGCGCCAGGATCACATTTAGCTACAAAATTTATAATGAGGAGGGCAAAATGGTGCATTCCGGCGAGACGGTGCTGGCGTTTATGAAGGCTGATACCAAGAGACCCTGCCGGCCCCCGCAGAAAATGCTTGAGCTGCTGCAGCCGTATTTTTGATCTGGGCAACAAATTTTTTGAAAATCTGGAGAACAGAGTTTGCCTTAAATTTGAAAAGCCTTACATTTGCATTCTCATTTCCGGGAGGAAGTGTTACAGAGGGTTGGCGGAGCGGTCGAACGCGGCGGTCTTGAAAACCGTTGTACCGAGAGGTACCGGGGGTTCGAATCCCTCACCCTCTGCAAAAACAAAGCCCACCATGCAAATGGCGGGCTTTTTCACTTTTTGGCATCTCTTCTACAGATTGCTTTTCTTCATCTCGTCTACCGCATGATTTGCTGCCCGGGCAGTAAGTGCCATAAAGGTCAACGAAGGATTCTGATTTCCCACTGAAGTCATGCAGGCGCCATCGGTCACAAATACATTCTGACAGCTATGCAATTGATTCCAGCGGTTGAGTAATGATGTTTTAGGGTCTTTACCCATACGTACACCACCCATTTCATGGATATCCAGGCCGGGAGCCTGATTGCTATCCATCGTGCGGATGTCCTTACAACCGGATTTGTCCAGCATTTCTGCTCCCTGCACGAGAAAATCCTGCAGTACCTTCTCATCGTTCTCGTCATATCCGACTGAGGTGATGAGCTGGGGCATACCAAAAGGATCTTTCTGATCCTGGCTCAGCCGGACATGGTTTTCGTGCAGCGGAACCGTTTCGCCCTGCATCATCATATATACCTGCCAGTCGCCGGGTTCTGAAAGGGAATCTTTCCAGTCAGCCCCAAAGCTTTCTGGTTTGGCCATTCCGCGCTGCCAGCCTTCGCGGGATGCGCTGAAGGCAACCATATAGCCGCGTAGGAAGTCAGTTTCCTGCCGGAAGACATTGCGGAATGAGGGCATAAAAGCAGTGGTGGGCCGACGGCCGTAGTAGTAGTTGTCTTCAAAGCCTTCGTAGGTTGCCAGCATACTACCCCGGTAATTATGAAAAGCCACGTAGCGGCCCAGGAGGTCATTGTCATTTCCCAGGCCATTAGGGAAGCGATCAGAGGTGGAATTAAGCAGAACGAGGTTGCTGCCTAAGGTTGAAGCGTTGACAAAAATGATGCGGGCATAGTACTCTACCATTTCCTTGGTCTCGCTATCAATCACCCGTACGCCGCTGGCTTTACCCTGCTGATCATCATAGATGATGGAATGTACCACTGAATCAGGCCTTAACGTGAGGTTGCCGGTTTTGGCTGCCCAGGGAATGGTGGATGAATTGGCACTGAAATACGCCCCGAAAGGACAGCCACGGTAGCAAAGATGGCGTGCCTGGCATTTGCCGCGCCCTTGTTGCAGGTGGATTTCCTGTGGTTCGGTGAGGTGGGCGCAGCGACCGATAATCACATGCCGGTCCTGGTAACTTTCTCTGACACGCTGCTGGATATGTTTTTCTACGCAGTTCAGTTCAAAAGGGGGTAGTACCTCACTGTCGGGCAGTTGCTCCAGGCCGTCGCGGTTACCGCTGATCCCCACAAATTTCTCTACGTGTGAATACCAGGGTGCCAGGTCATCATAGCGGATCGGCCAGTCCACCGCAAAACCATCACGGGCCGGTGCCTCAAATTCAAAATTGCTCCAGCGCTGGGTTTGCCTTGCCCAGATGAGTGACTTACCGCCCACCTGGTTGCCCCGGATCCAGTCGAAGGGCTTTTCCTGCACGTATGGCTGCTCCTCGTCTTTCATAAAAAAGTGCTCAGTGGCTTCCTCAAAAGCGTAGCAGCGGTCCACTATGGGGTTATCTTTCACGACTTCAGGAGTAAAGCGCCCCCTGTGTTTGATTTCCCAGGGAAATTTATTGGTGGTAGGGTAATCTTTAATGTGCTCTACCTGCCGTCCCCGCTCCAGCACCAGCGTTTTCAGTCCTTTTTCACAAAGTTCTTTGGCAGCCCAGCCACCGCTCATGCCCGAGCCAATCACGATGGCATCGTAGGTCATCTCTTTTTTTGCATCGCCCTGTAAGTACATATGTCTAATGATGGTTTATAATTTCATTAAGGTTTTTTTTAAGCTGCTAAGTTCCTGCAGCCAGTTGTCAACGAAGCTTAAGTTGAGGATATGCCTGTCTTGGACGTAACCTGCAAAGGTTTCAATTCAACTCACTGCTTGTCATACATCTCAAATTCTGGTACCATCATCTCCGCCTGCATGACGGTAATGGCTTTGCCGGTAAGCTTCACCCGCTCGCCCAGGTACTCCGTGCCTACATAGCCGCCCCGGGCAGAAGCCTGGTAAGCAGATAGTTTGCTGCGGCCCAGTTTTTCTGACCAGTAATGAGCCAGCGAACAGTGGGCCGAGCCCGTTACCGGATCTTCGTTCACACCGCAGGACGGTGCAAAAAAGCGGGAGATATAGTCATAAGCACCATTTTCTGATCGGGCAGTAACGACAAAGCCTCGGGCTTCTATCTTTGCCATACGGGCGTAGTCAGGTTGCAGGTTGATAACATCCGCTTCCCTTGCCAGTACCACAAAGTAGTCATAATCGCTTTTTCCCAGAAAATTTATGTGCATATCGCCAAATAAATCCCTTACCGTCTGGTCTTCATACTCCCTGGCCGGTTTGGCGGGAAAATCCAGTACTATCTGGTCCTCTACTTTGTCAGCGGTAAGTTTACCGCTCAGGGTATGGAAAACTGCCCGCTCATCGCCTGGCAAAAAGCCCCGCTCCCAGAGCATATGGGCGCTGGCCAGCGTAGCATGTCCACATAGCGCTACTTCTGTAACTGGCGTAAACCAACGGAGGTGAAAGCCATGATTTTTTCTGACCAGGAAAGCCGTCTCGGCCAGGTTCATCTCATTGGCGATATGCTGCATCAGCGAAGCAGGAAGGGGACCGGCAGTGATACAAACCGCAGCCGGATTACCGCAAAAAGGGCGGTCAGTAAAGGCGTCTATCTGGGTAATGGTAATTTTTTCAGTCATGGGGTCGATTTATACTTCTTCGATAATCGAGGTGCCCTTCGTCTGGTCACCGGAGGTCCACTGCCACGACTCATGCATCCTTATTTTACCGTTTGCCAGTATTTCGGGGCGGGAGAAGCACTGGCCGGTTTTAAATTCATGCTCAGTTGACAGGTGCTGGTAGCGCATTTCCAACAAATCGTCTTTGATCCAATGAGCCAGCAGGTTTCCGTAAAGAACACTGCCGCCGCTATAACTTGCCCAGACGATGTCCCCTTGCTGAGAATACTGAAATATCGTCTGTTCGTCTACATCGCCATTTTCAGTATTGGCTACAGAGCAGAATTTTTTGTTGTTCAGGTTTACAGGCATAGTGATACATTGCTTGATAACAATAATAAGATAATTCGAACAAGCTTGGTACCTTTGGGTAAACAAAAGCAGTAGTTATTACCTTGAATCGGGGTTTATGATCAGTTTTCTGGAGGCTTTACTGCCCATTTTTGCCGTTGTGGTAATTGGACAGGTGTTTTATCGCTATGATTTCCCCGGACGGGCGTTCTGGCCGCTGGCCGATAGGCTAACGTATTATGTACTGCTGCCCGCGCTCCTGCTCAGTAAAATTGCCGAGGCAGAACTTAGTGGTGCAGCAATTTTGCCGATGGCAGGTCTGTTGGTGATGGCTACCTTCAGTGTGGCCATGCTGCTGGTGTTGTTGCAAATCTGGCTAAAAATCAGCCCACCCAAATTTACTTCTGTTTTTCAGGGTAGTATCCGGCCCAACACCTATGTGGGGCTGGCAGCAGCAGGGGCGCTATACCATGAGGAGGGACTGGCGCTAACTGCTATTGCCATTGCTGGGGTAGTGCCACTGGTCAACGTCTTAAGTGTGTGGGCTTTCACCTTTTACATACCGCAGGCTGACCGTAACTGGAAGAAACTTACCAAAACCTTTATCACCAATCCGCTCATCGTCGCATGCCTGCTGGGTATACTGCTCAATCTGACCGGGCTGCCGCCTACCGGTCTTGAGTTTCTGAACATATTCAGCAGGGCAGCGCTTCCGCTGGGGCTGCTGTCGGTAGGTGCCGGTCTGAACTTCAGGGCGGTAAGCAACGCGCTCAATATTGTAGGGGCTACTGCCATGATCAAGCTTTTTCTCCTGCCTACTCTGGCAATGCTGTTGTTCTGGATATTTGGGATTGGCGGAACTGCCTGGGATGTAGGGCTGGTATATGCGGCTGTGCCCGGCGCGATTTCGTCCTATATATTAGCCCGACAGCTTGGGGGAGATAGTGAACTGATGGCCGGTATCATTACGATGGAGACTTTCCTGGCAATGTTTAGTATGCCTTTTGTCCTTTGGCTTTATGGGTGAAAAAAAATAATTATATCAATCTTGCGAATATTTATTTTATAAAAGCTTCATTTCTAAAGATTTATTTGCTCGAATGACGTATCTTAACATAAGGATATACGATAAATTAAGCGCCAGATTTATTACGGTATTTTTTAAAGGACCTGCTCCTCAACATTAACCTTAAGATTTTTCAATCATGCACCTCAGCGAATCCGACATAGCCAACTATCTCATCGATAACGACTATTTCCACAAAATTGAGGAACTGGCCGAGGTGCGTAATGTCAATGTACAGGTGGTTATAGAAGATATCTACGACCAGCTCAATCATAACATTACTGTCTACTACCGGCTTTCCAAGCACTACATGGCCAATCACTGTTCCAGTGCCTATGTACTATCGCTGGCCAGCCGTATCCTCGATGTCTTTTATGCCAAAGAAGTGGAGGGGACGGCACGCGGCTTCCCAATGCCGGGCAACTGATTTTTATCTATGGGTAAAGAAATTGAAAGGAAGTTCTTAGTTTCAGCAATCCCCCCTGATATAATTAATCAATACCAGGCACTATCGGTTCATCAGGGGTATATCACCTCAGATCCAGCCGGGCAGCAGGTGCGGGTACGCAGCAAAGGGGTGGATTTTTTTCTGACCGTCAAAAGCAAAGGGCAACTGGAGCGGGATGAGGTCGAGATAAAACTGTCTGCGGAGCAGTTTGATGCACTGTGGCCGCTTACTGAGGGCAGGAGGATAGAAAAAAAGCGCTACGAGGTTCCTTACCACGAACATACGATAGAAGTGGATCTGTTTGAAGGAGCTCTATCCGGATTGGTGGTGGCTGAAGTAGAATTTGCTTCCGTAGAGGAGAGCCAGAAATTATTACTTCCCGATTGGTTTGGCGAGGAGGTAACCGAAGATGCCCGCTACACCAATAGCCAAATGGCCTCTAGCCAGAAAATACCAGAACAGCAATAAGTTATATCTGCTGAGATAGTAGTTGCCGGATGTCTACCCTCTCGTACCAATGCGCCAGTTGATTTGCATTTGCGTAAGTCTTGATCTCCTTGACCCTGTCGCCTCGCATACCATCAAAGCAGACCTCAATGAAAATACTACCGTTATGGTAGAGGCACACGCCAAACTCGCGATACTGTTCCCGAATGATTTCAAAGTCAACAAGTTTACAGTGATTGTAGATGTAGTTGACCTTATCCTGTGGCGTAAGTTGATTAAATCTATAGCAGTTCATAATACAAATAAGCCAATATAGGATTGCTTGTGCTAACCGTTCAAATCTCATTCCTTACATTGTAGTATTCGTATCTTATTTTATGCCTGCCCTTCGGTGTGTTCACCCTTTTTACCGATTAATCGCGCAACAATCACATATGGTTTGGATAGAATCAGTGGTTTGGCAATGGGGTATGCAATTGGCCCGGGGAAAACGGTGGCTGACCCTCACTTTTTATTCCTGCTGTCAATTTTTTTACATCTTTCGGCTTCAATGTACATTGAAAATACATTGCCTTAGGGCTGGTTTGCCCGGTCGCGGGAAGTCAAACCTATCGTTTATAAACCTCCCGGCTTTCTATTCAAAGAGATCCGCTTTGGTAATTTTGACTTCAGTACCCCTTACCTATCCCCCGGGTAGGTGCCCTAACGGATCATGACTGCTTCGGTGGTCTGATTTTATATTATAAAGCAGCACCTGATGGCAATAGCACCAGCTGAATGTACTTTAGGGACTGGCTGCTGGTATAATTCTGAATGGAAGTAAAAGGCTTTAACCATGGGAAATTGCTGTTTGCAGACTTTACAATAGAAGAAGTATATGCAACGATGTTGCGCTGGTATCAGCAGTAGGTAAACCTCAGCTAAAGCGGTCTACCAGGTTGCGAAACAGGCGGTCCAGCGGGTAGTTTTTGCCCTGCATCAGGTAAGAGATCATGATGCCGTTACGCATGGCTTCAAACTGCAGCATAGCATCAGAGGGGCTCAGGTAGCCCAGTTGCTCAAAAATGTGCACCAGTTGTTTGCGATAATTCTCAAAGGCTCCCAGCAACTGTTGCATAATCTCGTCCTTCAGGTCAGGCTGAAACAGCAGAGAGTGGTACAGTTCCCAGAAGTTAGTTTCTTCCACCAGGGATTTTCTGAAGTTCTGACTCAGTTGTGTCAGTTGCCTGGCGGGAGGCTCAGTTTCATCTACCGAAACGATCTGCTCGATTTTCTGCACACTGAAATCCACGATTGACTGGAGCAGTCCCTCCTTGCTGCCAAAGTGATAAAAGAGGAGCCCATGGGAGATACCGGTAGCTTTGGCGATACGAGCGGCTGGTGTTTTGTGGTAACCGTTGCGGGCAAAAAGCTCCATGGCGGTAATCAGGATCTTCTCTTTGCTCTGATCAGCCAGGGATTTCTGGGGTTGTTCAGAGGCTGTGCTCAAGCTGTCGGACATGCGTGCTGTTGTTCGATAATGAATACTTACTGCTGCGGAATTTACGCAATTATTCTGCATTTCATTGTTCTTTATTCCCTTTTAGCCGTCGCCTGTAACAAATCTGCTCACGAAGATTCCCCCATTCCGGGTGAATGCGTGATTCCCAGAAAATGAAGAACTTACAGGATAAAGCCTTTAATGATTTTCGCAGATGATTCAAAGCTACTTCAAGATTGCCTGGCGTTACCTGCAGAAGCACCGGCTCTTTACCCTGATCAATGTACTGGGGCTGGGTATCGGCATGAGTTGCTGTCTCTTCATCTATATTTTTGTCAGACATGAGCTCAGTTATGATCAGTTTCATGCCAACAAAGAACGCCTGTACCGTATTGTCTATCATGCCAACAACGGCTATGACTTTGCCCGGGTACCGCCGCCGCTAGCACCGCTGGCAGCTTCCAATCTTGCTGAGGTGGAGACCAGCGCACGCGTGTATAGCCGTAGCATCAGTGTCAGTATTCCGAATCCTTCCTCCATGCGTGATGACCAGGATTATGAGGAAAACAACGTGCTGATGGTAGATTCAGGCTTCTTTGATGTTTTTGAACTGGAGTATCTGGCGGGTAGCCAGGAAGAAAACCTATCGCTCTCGCAGCGGGTTATTTTGAGCGAAGAACTGGCCGCCAAGTACTTTGGCGATAACTGGCTGTATAACCCGCCCCTGGGGAAGACAATTCTTATTGAAGGTAACCATCCTTACCAGATAGCCGCAATAGTCAGGGATTTTCCTGAAAACTCCCATATCAGCTTCAGTATGCTGCTACCCTACGATGATATGTTTACGCTGATAGAAAACGAGGATCAGCGGCGCGGTATGCGGGAAAACCTGGCGCAAAACTGGGTGATCTCCCATTCCCACGCTTATGTGCTGCTCAGGGAAGGCGCCGATCCTGCTGGTGTAGACAGGGGAATGGAGCAGTTACTGCAGACCTATGCACCGGAGCCGCTCAGGGTAGGTCAGCGGTTCAGCCTGCAGCCGGTAGAGGACATTTATCTGGCTTCCGAGGTGTTCCTCAACCCGGGGCCCAGCAGTGATGTGAGTAATATTTATATTTTCAGTGCTATTGCGCTGCTGACGCTGCTGATCGCCTGCTTCAATTTTATCAACCTTTCTACTGCTCAGTCGCTGAAAAGGGCGAAGGAAGTAGGTATGCGTAAGGTGCTGGGAGCGCGCAAGCCGCAGCTTTTCCTGCAGTTCCTGGGTGAGTCCCTGATGATCAGTCTGCTGGCGCTGATGCTGGCAATACTGATGATCGGAGCGACGCTGCCGGAATTTAACCAGCTTACAGGTAAAAATTTCAGCCCGGCTGACCTGTACACCTTACCTGTAGCGCTGGCTTTTGTGGGCATATTTCTGCTGGCAGGCCTGCTGGGTGGCAGCTATCCGGCTGTTTACATGACACAGATGAAGCTGGCCAGCATTCTGAAGCAGAAAAGCCCGCTCCGGGGCAGGCTACAGGCATTTTCGCTCCGGCAGGTGCTGGTGCTGATACAGTTTACCATGTCTATTGCCCTGATCGCCGGTACGGTCATGATTTACCGTCAGCTCATTTATCTGCAAAATCAGTCTACCGGCTTCATACAGGAGGCGGTGCTGACCCTGCCGCTGTACAGTAGCAATATGAACAATATCTTTGGTGCAGGAGATCAGCATATGCGTCAGCGGATGAACTCGTTTGAAGAAAGCCTCCTCCGCAATGCCCGGGTAGAGGCTATCACCCTTTCTTCCGGGGCGCCCGGTATCGGCTTTGTGGCCCGGCGTACTGAGCCGGAAGGTATGGATACCGAAGGACGCCTCTTTGTGCCTACCATGGCAGTAGACTATGATTTTGCTGAAACCTATGGTCTGGAGATCGTAGCCGGCCGTGACTTTGATATACAGGCTGGTACCGACCATATCAGTTCCTTTATTGTAAATGAAACGGCCGTCAGGAACTTTGGCTGGGGTACTGCTGAGGAAGCCCTGGGCAAGGAAATTGACCTGGAGGGGAAAAAGGGCAATGTGATCGGGGTAGTCAAAGACTTTAACTACACCTCGCTCTACAGCCCGATCGGGTCGCTGGTGATGGGAGTGGACGTGCCGCTTTTCAATACTTTTTCCATCAGGATCGGAACGCAGGACTTTAGTGAAACCATTGCTTATGTGGAAAAAGTATGGCAGGAGTTCTTCCCCCACAAGACCTTTGAATACGACTTCCTGGACGAACAATTGCAGACAGCCTACCAGGATGATGCCCGCCTGGGCAGGATCATTGGTATTTTTTCTGCTCTGGCGATACTCGTCTCCTGTCTGGGCTCATATGGGCTGGCTCTGTTGCTGGCCCGTCAGAAAGAAAAAGAAATCGGGATACGCAAGGTACTGGGGGCTAATATTGTCCAGATCGTCAGCCTGCTTACCCGGGGCTACTTCACCCTCATACTGCTGTCCAGCCTGCTGGCAGTACCCCTGGCTTACTGGAGTATGGGCCGGTGGCTGGAAAATTTCGCTTACCGCACCGAAATGAGCTGGTGGCTATTTGGACTAGCCATACTGACGGTCATGCTCATCGCACTAGCTACAGTGAGCATTCAGACCATCAAAGCAGCTGCCGCTAACCCAGTGAACGCCCTTAAAGATGAGTAGTATCTTTCACAAGGGTAAAATCAACGGCAAGCACGGCTGTGTTTAGGGCTGTCTAGAGTCTGGACCCATCTTTTTGGTGGCAAAAATGTAGCGGTGTTCTCCGGCGATATGGTCAAAGGGCAGGTATTTGTTGAGCCACCAGGTCTCCTCATCAGGCTTCAAACCTACAGCAAGTCCGCCGGCCCGGCTGGCAACCGCATTTGAAGGAGCCGGTTCTAGCTGCAGGTCGTCAAAGTAGATGCTGTAGGGATATGGCCCTCCGTCATTGATGGTCCAGACACCCAGGTTGACCACTATTCGGTCAGCATTTAGCGCACTAAAGGAAGTATTGCTGTGCGTGTTGAAATCACTGGCGAGATGAAGGCTGGCCTCATGCCATAGGTCAGGCTTGTCATTGAGTTTCAGATGAATATCTTTTCCCAGCTCATTATCTTCTTTGGTTCCCAGCCCGGTATAGGCTGTCCCGGACCAGTAGACCAGGCTCATGCGCCTGAAGGATCTGTCGTACGCCTCTATCCAGGCATAAGCCCCACACCAGCCATCCAGATCAGAATTTTTTCCGTCTACCCGATAGCGGAAGCTTAGCAGGGGCGTTTGCCCCGGCTGCCAGCTTATCGCCTGGGCAATACGGTTGATGGTCTGTGGCAGGCGGTCCTGCCCTGGGATATCGTAGCCACGCTTATGGCTGTGCAGGTAAAGCGCATGGAATCCCGCCTGGTCGTATTGCGGCCTTACTTCACAGAGGTTGGAAGGGTTTTCGTCTTCAGTGTACACAAAGCGGGGCGTCCAGCCCTTCAGGCCCTGCTCAAAGCTGCCGTTGACCAGCTTTTTCTGCGCCGGAAGCTGCCATTTATGGCTGAGCCAGAGGGCGTATTTTTCTTCGTCAAATTCGGGTAAAGATACAGGATAGGTAAATTCTTCCTGGGTCACTGTTTTGAAGCGGACACTGGCTTCTTTCCCTTTTACTGCTACAATGGTTATTCCCTGGCATGGGCCGCCGGCGAAATCCTCTTCACCGAAAGCCCGAGGGCGGTAACCTGCCGCTGGCAGGTTGATCATCTTCATACCCCGGTAAGATACCGCAGTTTTAAAAGAAGCTTTGACCGGGATATGTACATGCCCGCTAAAGATATATTGCACATTGCCATGCCGGGAGAGAATGTCCAGCAATGTGCGCTTCACGGCTACCGATTCGGCATAGTTGATCAGCGGGTTGATACCAATAGGATGGCTGGGAACATGTTGAAAAAAGAAAGTAGGGCGCGCTTTATTTTTCTCCAGGTCACGCTCCAGCCAGTCAAAATAATGAGGGTGGGTTTCCCAGAAATTACTACGCAAGGGGTCTGGCCAGACGATAAAATGCCATTCGCCCAGGTCAAATGAATACAGCATCAGCTCCATGCCATTAAGGGCTTTCTGGGCAGCAAAGTAGTTATTGAAGGCTTCCATATTGTAGCCCGGTGCAAATTCCGAGCGGTAGCGGGTCTCGTGGTTGCCTATGGCATAAAGCACCGGGCTTTCCAGCCTGCGCAGAAAATCGTTCATCTGCTCAAAGTTAGCCATCTGCCCCTGGCTGTCCACGATGTCGCCCAGTACCAGGGTGAACTGAGGCTGAGGGGCCATTTCGTTGGTGCGGCGGATGCTGTCTTCTATCCAGGCATTATGGATCTTCATGCGGGTAGGCCAGTTACCTTCTTCCTCAGGGTCGCCACCCTGCGGGTCAGCCATGATCACAAAGCTAAAATCCGCACCGGGCTGACTGTTTCCACCCACATCCTCCAGCCGGATGTGTCCAATCTCCTTATCCAGCAGCAGGTTAGCGGTAATTTTAGTATTTCCCAATATTTTGCTGACTTCGGGTTGGCTGAGCAGCTCGCTCAACTGAAAGCTGAAAGCCTCATCGCCGTCTATGCTGATGCGGGTCTTTTCGGATGCCTCACTTAGCCAGAGCACGACCACATCTGCCTGTAGATTACTGCTGTGGCTCTGGAATCTTCCGTTTTCTGGCGCAAAATCGTCTTCACCTCCCTCAAAAAAGTAGGATTTTATGCGTGCAGTTTTTCCGCCTTTTACCTGTATTCTACCTTCATGGGAGGTAGTGCTGCTTTCCTGTACCGAACGAAATTCCAGTCTGACGATAATTTCACCCTCCTTGCTGCGCGCATCACCGAGCTTGTTTACTTCAGGATAGCTGTAAGGAGAGATTGCTGGAGCAGATTCAGCCTTGGCATGGGGCAGCAACAGAGAGGAACTGCTTAGTCCAAGGCTTTTAATAAAGTTTCTTCTTTTCATATCTCTTAGGGTTATTCCCATTTCACTACGCTTTCAATAGCGTACAAGCTTATCTGCTTAAACTACGTAATTCTCAGATTTTTTTAATAATCTTGTAAACATTGTATTTTAGACAACTGACCATACTTTTTGCCAGCTATGAGTGATCAATCAGCAGGATTTTTATTAGGATACGATTTAGGAAGTTCTTCTATCAAAGCCACCCTGGTCTATGCTGCTAATGGCGAAGTACTCGCCAGTGCCACCTCTCCTGAGCAGGAAATGCCGATGGCTGCCCCGCAGGAAGGGTGGGCCGAGCAGGACCCGGCCATGTGGTGGGAACATATCATCAGGGCTACACAAAAGCTGAAAGAAAAACATGCCGACGCATTGGCGCAGGTGCAGGCGATCGGTATTTCTTACCAGATGCACGGTCTGGTACTGGTAGATAAAAACCATGAAGTATTACGCCCCTCCATCATCTGGTGCGACAGCCGGGCAGTGAGTATCGGAAGAAAGGCTTTTGGAGCACTGGGTAGCGACTACAGCCTGGGCCATCTGCTCAACAGTCCTGGTAACTTTACTGCCTCCAAGCTGAAGTGGGTAAAAGAAAACGAGCCGGATATTTACCGGAAAATTTATAAAATGATGCTGCCCGGGGACTATGCTGCCATGAAAATGACCGGCGAAATCTGCACGACGGTTTCCGGTCTTTCTGAAGGGATCATGTGGGACTTTCGGGAGCAGTCGGTGGCAGGGCGTCTGTTGGAGCATTATGGCATTGACAAAGATTTTATCCCGCCCATCGTGCCTACTTTTGCTGAGCAGGGCAGACTCAATACCCAGGCCTCTGCTACGCTGGGGCTGCCTGCGGGTATCCCTGTTGCTTACCGGGCTGGTGACCAGCCGAACAATGCACTATCACTTAATGTGCTGCGTCCCGGCGAAGTAGCGACTACCGCCGGTACCTCAGGCGTGCTCTATGGAGTAAGCGATAAACTGGAGTATGACCCTCAGTCACGGGTCAACACTTTTGCCCACGTTAATTATAGTATGGATAAGCCGCTTTACGGCATACTGGCCTGTGTCAATGGCACAGGAATACTCAATAGCTGGCTGAAGAACAACCTGATGGGAGGTAAAGCCGAGTACGAAGCCATGAACCTGCTGGCGGCGGAAGTGCCCATCGGCTCAGAGGGTGTCAGCATACTGCCGTTCGGCAATGGAGCGGAAAGAACGTTGGGTAACGCTGAAATAAATGCCCATATCCAGGGGTTACAATTCAACACCCATAGCCAGGGCCATGTGCTGCGCGCTGCGCAGGAAGGCATTGTTTTCGCGCTCAAATACAGCTTTGATATCATGCAAAATATGGGCATGCGCATAGATACCGTCAAAGCCGGAATGGCCAATATGTTCCTTAGTCCTGTTTTCCGGGAGGCTTTTGCCAACATTACCGGCGCTCAGGTGGAGCTATACAATACCGATGGCTCAGCCGGAGCCGCTAGGGGCGCCGGCATAGGTGCGGGTATTTACCAGGATTTTGATGAGGCATTTGCCGGACTCAAGCAGGTAGGCGCTGCCGAACCTGAAGCCGATAAACAGGCTGCTTACCAGGAAGCCTATGGCCGCTGGCATGAGCTGCTGCAGGAACATCTGCAAAACCAGGCTTAACTATTTGTGAGCTGAAAAATTTTCAACCTGTAACTTAATAACTACAAACACAATTATCACCATGACAAAGGGCGTACAGACATCCGAATTTTTTCCGGAAATTGGTAAGATTAATTATGAGGGCAGAGGCTCGGACCATGTTTTTTCCTATAAATTTTACAATGAAGACCAACTGGTAGGCAGTAAGACGATGAAGGAGCATCTGCGTTTTGCGGTGGCTTACTGGCATAGCTTCTGTAATGAAAACAGCGATCCTTTTGGCGCCGGTACCCGCGAATTTCCGTGGAACAAGTCCAAAGATCCGATGGACAATGCCAAGTACAAACTGGAGGCGGCCTTTGAGTTTTTCACCAAACTGGGTGTACCTTACTACTGCTTTCATGATGTGGACATAGCTCCGGAAGGAGATACTGTTGCCAAATCAGAAAAGAATCTGCAGGAGATTGTAGAGATGGCCAAAGGCTACCAGAAATCAACCGGCGTAAAGCTGCTTTGGGGTACTGCCAACCTTTTTTCACATCCCCGCTACATGAATGGAGCCTCTACCAATCCTGACTTTGAGGTAGTTTGCCATGCAGGAGCGCAGGTGAAGGCGGCCATTGACGCCACTATTGAGCTGGGTGGTGAAAATTATGTGTTCTGGGGCGGGCGTGAAGGTTATGCAGCGCTTATCAACACCAACATGAAGCGCGAACTGGACCACATGGGCCACTTCCTGCGTATGGCCCGTGACTATGGCCGTAAGCAAGGCTTCAAAGGTAATTTCCTGATTGAGCCTAAGCCTGCCGAGCCTTCCAAGCATCAGTATGATTATGATTCTGCTACTGTCATTGGTTTCCTGAGAAGCCAGGGGCTTGCAGATGATTTCAAGATTAATGTGGAACAAAACCATGCGATACTGGCCGGTCACTCGTTCGCTCATGACCTGCAGACTGCTTCTGATGCAGGTATGCTGGGGAGTATAGATGCAAACAAAGGGGATGCCCAGAACGGCTGGGATACAGATTATTTCCCTACTGACCTGTATGACTGTATCCATTGTATGATGATCGTACTGCAGCAGGGAGGGATCGCTCCCGGCGGGCTGAACTTTGACGCCAAAGTACGCCGTACCTCTTCTGACCTGGAAGATCTGTTCATTGCGCACATCGCCGGTATGGATACCTTTGCCCGTGGACTGCTGATCGCGCATGACATCATGGAGAATTCGGACTTCCTGAAAATGAAAAATGAGCGCTATGCTTCTTTTGACAGTGGTAAAGGAGCTGATTTTGAGGCAGGTAAACTGAAACTGGATGACCTCCGAAATCTTGCCGAACTTCAGGGTGAGCCTCAGAAAAGAAGCGGTAAGATTGAGTTGTTTGAGACGATCATCAATAATTATATTAAGTAAAGTCTTATTTGAGTGAACACTCAGGCAGGCCCTGGCCGGGAAATAGATCGGACAGGGCCCTGCTTCAACCAGAATACATATGAAAGAAGTAGCTTTAGGGATAGATATCGGAGGTACCAATACTAAATTTGGTTTCGTAGACAAAGAAGGGAATATGTACGGCGAAACTTCTGTGTCTACTGTCAAAACACCGGCGGGGGATATTGATGCCTATCTTAAGTATATCTATGAGGAGGTAGAACTCCTGCGTCAGAGCATTGCCGAAAAGATGCATATTGTCGGTGTGGGAATTGGTGCTCCCAATGGAAACTACTTTACCGGCACCATAGAATATGCGCCTAACCTCTCTTTCCGAGGGGTAGTACCTATCGTCAAACTTTTTAAAGAATACTATAATGTACCGATGGTACTCACCAACGACGCCAACGCTGCTGCAATTGGTGAGATGATCTACGGTGGTGCCAAGGGCATGAAGAATTTTATTATGATTACACTGGGTACCGGCCTGGGCAGCGGCTTTGTAACCAATGGTAATCTGGTGGTAGGGCACGACGGATTTGCTGGAGAGATGGGGCACCTGCTCCATGATCCTGAGGGTCGTGTATGCGGCCTGGGCCGCAAAGGGTGCCTGGAAGGTTATGTATCGGCTACCGGAATTAAGAGAACCGTATTTACCCTGCTGGGGGAAATGAACGATGACAGTCCGCTCAGAGATATTACCTTTAACCAACTTACCGCGGCCAAGATAACAGAACTGGCTAAGGAAGGCGACCCTATTGCCCTGGCGGCTTTTGATCAGACCTGCAAACTGCTGGGGCAGAAGCTAGCCGACGTTAGCGCCATTTTTAGCCCTGAAGCTATATTCCTGCTGGGAGGTTTGGCTAAAGCTGGTGACCTGCTCTTTAAATCTACCAAAGAGTATATGGAGCAGTATATGTTTCAGATATTCAAAAATAAGGTAAGCATACTACCTTCTGCTTTAGAAGGTAGGAATGCTGCTGTACTGGGGGCCAGCGCGCTGGCCTGGAAAGAAATGGGAACCGTAGTCTGATCCTAGTTGATTGCTTCTCCCGGCCTGAGGTCACCAAACTCATAGCCAAAGGGAGTAAAACTAAGCTTCATCAGTTTAAAATGCTGCAACCCGAAGGGTATCCCGATGATGGTAATACACAGGGCAATACCCAGCACCAGGTGGGTGAGGGTGATCCAGATACCGCCTAATAAAATCCAGAGTACATTCAGAAGAGTTGATACGCCCGAGCCTGAGCCGGGCGTATTTTTTATGTCCTTGCCAAAAGGCCAGAGGCTCGCTCCTGCCAGTTTGAATGACTGTATGCCAAAGGGTATCCCAATGATCGTGATGCACATTAGCAGCCCTGCCAGTAGGTACTCCAATGCTATGGCGAAGCCGCCGAAAATGATCCATATGATATTGCCGATGAATTTCATGCTGATGGTTTAGGTAATATTTTAAGGTAAAAAAAAATCACGCTAGTTCCGACTCTTTAGCATACTCAGTATGCATGCTGGTAAAAAAAACTGGTCTGCAAACAAAAAAACCGGCTCAGGAACTGGGCCGGTTACGATCTTTGTCCAATCAGTCTTTAATAAGCCATGCCAGCAGATGTTCTGAGCATCTTCAGATCTGATAAAGCTAATTTTACGCTTTCACGCTGTCCTGCTATCAGGTTACAGGTAGACTCTTCAGCCTCACAAAAACGCTTTTCGTAATGAGCCAATGCTTTGATTTCATTTTGCAGGCTGCTTTCCATGGCTTGCTCTACTGTATTAAGGATCAGCAAAAGGTCGGGCTGGGCAAAAGCTTCCTGTATAAGACCAGGGTCCAGAGAGGTAGGAGCCGGCTCTCCTCCGAGATAGCGAATTTCTTCACGAATGGATTTCCGGAAGTTTTCGCGCTGTTCGGCCAGACACATAAACATCCCTTTTAAAGAAGGGTCATCTATTTCTTCAGCAGCTTTATGATAACCTTTTTTTGCATCGATGATTTTGGAAAGCAGTTGGTTTAACTGGCTTATAATTTCTTCATTTTTGCTCATCAGTTCTGAATATTCTTGGGTTACAAATAGTTTAAAAAATTTATTCGTTGATATATACGCAAAATTAATGCTTTCGGGTCAATTAATTTTAAGAAAAATATAAAATATTTACCTAATCCTAACAAGGTGTTAAAATAATATTATTATAAGCCGATATGTAACAATAGTAAAAGGAGGTTAAAGTGGCTGAGTGAATATTTTATACTGACTTTCTCAAAGATTATGCAATACCCTACTGCTTCTTCCCTAAAATACTTTTTTATGCTATGATATTTATTTTTTATTCTGCAATAAAGTTAATTTTAAGAATAAAAACCTTAAAACTGTATAATTATCAAAACATACATGGAATGAAATTATTTTTCATCTTCTTTTTTTAAAGTCAGTAGCGGCTTATTCAGTAGTACGGCCTTTGTAGAAAATGTTGCTCAGACTGTAGGGATTCCACAGTTATTTTTTTTGGTCTGCATACCTGTTTGCGCAGAATGGGGCAAGCAGGGACAAGTTGCGGAGTATATCCTGCGTTGGTAAAAATCAATTTCAGTCAAAAAAGTACCTTGGTCTGAAAAAAATATGGCAGGAAATGCTATTCCCTGCCATACCTATGGGCTTCAAAATTTCTATGATGTTATTTGTTTTCACTCATTCCTGAGAACTTCTGCCGGATTAGTGCGGGCCGCTCTGTATGACTGATAAGCAACGGTCAGCCAGGCCAGCATCAGAGCACCGCCTCCGGCCAGCAAAAACACGCTGAATGTCAGGTCTACACGATAGGCAAATCCCTGTAGCCACTGTTCCATCAGGTAATATGCCAGCGGGGCTGCCAGGACAAAGCTGATGATGACCAGGCGTGAGAACTCACTGGATAATAGCGTCATCAGGTTGCCCACCGAGGCGCCTAGTACTTTGCGAAGGCTGATCTCTTTGATTCGCTGTTCGGCAGTATATGAGGCCAGTCCCAGTAAACCCAGGCAGGATACAAATATGGCTACCAATGCAAAGATGCTGGCCAGGCTGCCGATCGTCATCTCGCTTCGGTAGATCTTCTCAAAATCCTGGTCTACGAAGTGATACTCAAACGGAAAGGCAGGATTAAGCTGTCGGCTATGTTCTTCCATGATGGCTAGTGCCTCCTGCGTACGACCTGTCTCTGTACGCACAAATACAAGTGTCAGAAAAGAGCTTTCTGGGTCCAGCCTGATGATCAGTGGGCCGATTTTCTCGTGCATGGATGAGAAGTGAAAATCCCTGACCACACCTATAACATTTCCCTTGTACTCATCCCAGATGGTAATGTCTTCTCCTATCGGATTTTCCATTCCCATCGCCCGGGCTGCTGCTTCATTGATAAGCACATTGACCGTATCTGTAGAATACTCGCGGGAAAATGAGCGTCCATTCAGCAGTTCCATCTCCATCGTTTTGACAAAGTCATAGTCTGCGTTGATGATGCTGAAGAGGATCTGATCGTCAGGTTTCTTATCATCCCACGCTACACTGGTCGTTGAGTTGCCTACGCTCAGCGGATGCTGGCTGGACGCTGTTACACTTTGAATGCCGGGCTGCTGTATCAGTTCCTGCTTGAGTGCCTGGTAATTTTCAACAAGTGCGCCCTCCAGGTTCATATACACCAGATCCTCGCGGTCCAGGCCAAGATTTTTTTCCTGGATAAACTGTATCTGCTTATAAATAATGGCTGTGCCTACTATCAGGAGAATTGAGATACCAAACTGAAATACGACCAGTCCTTTGCGGAAAAGTGATGCCTGCCTTCCGGACTGAAGGTTGCCTTTTAAAATTTTGATGGTGTTGAGCGATGCCATAAAAACGGCTGGGTAACTGCCTGCCAGCAAAGCGGTAAACAGCAGGACTGATATCAATATGAGCAGAAGTGTTGGATCCAATATGTCCAGCAGGATATTTTTTTCGGTAAGTTCGTTGAAATACGGTAGTACCAGCCAGACCATGACTACTGCCAGCAGCATGGCAACCGCAACGATCAGGAAAGATTCAGTCATGAATTGTGCAAAAAGGGTGCTTTGCCTTGCGCCTACTGCTTTTCTGACACCCACTTCCCTCGCCCTCTTGGAGGCCCTGGCTGTAGACAGGTTCATAAAGTTAATACAGGCGATGATCAGGACGAATATGGCTACCACAAAGAATATCCGCACGTATTCAATACGCCCGCCTGCCAGTTTTCCCTCCTGAAAGTCTCCATAGAGATACATGTCTTCATAAGGTTGCAGAAACACATCTGCGTCTGAAGATTCGTTGTGTTGCCGGATGATGTCTTTGATCTTTTCGTTCAGGGCCTGGTAAGAGGCGTTTTGGTCCAGTAGCACAAAGAGACGGAGTCCGTTATTTCCCCAGTCCTCTACCCAGTCATTGCGGCTGATGTACTCCTCCACCGGAATTATAAAGTCAAACTGAAGGGAGGACTGCTGCGGGACATCTTTAAAAACACCGCTGATATTGAATTCTGCCCTGTCGTCTACCCGTAGTAGCTGCCCCAGGGCCGGCGCTTCGCCAAAAATTTTTCTGGAAAGGCTCTCTGATATGACAATGGAGTTTATGTCTTGCAGGGCTGTGGCAGGATCTCCTTCAAGGAAGGGATAAGTGAAAATGCTGAAAAAATCCTTGCCCGCAAATCGGCCTTTCTCTTTGAAAGCCTGTTCATCCCGGGCGATCAGCAGTTGCTGCTCCCAGGTGATCAGTTCAGCTTCCAGTACCTCGGGATATTCCTCTTCCAGTGTCTGGGCCAGGGGCTTGGGGACGGCACTCCAGGTAAAGATGTTGCCGTCAGTAAAGTAGGCGTGCCGCATTGTCCGGAAAAGCTGGCCTCCTTTCTGATGAAAGTGGTCAATTTTTAGTTCATCCTGCACCCACAGCAGAATAAGCAGACTGCAGGCTATCCCTACGGATAGTCCGCCAATGTTGATCAGGGTATAGGAGCGCTGTTTACTGAAAAAGCGCATTGAGGTAGAAAAATAGCTCTTAAGCATATTTGGGTCAGTTTGAAGAAGTAGTTTTTTCGGTAGACTGCCCAAAAGGGAAAAAGTAACAGTAGAAGGCAAAAAAAAACCTGCCTCCGAAGAGGCAGGCTACACATTTACGGTCGTCAGCACCCGAAATGTGCGTGTATGGAATTAACGAAAAGGGGGCTTATTGAACCATGTTACCTTCTGCATCAAAAGTAAGCGTGCCGCTCTGAGATCCATCAGAGATGGTCAGTTCGTACTGTGTACCTTCGTCAGTGGTAACTTCTTCTACTTTAGAAACATCCCATTCTGCATACTGTGACTCCTCAAAAGCGGTGCTTACTGCATCAGGTAGTTCTTCATATTTAATTTCTTTGCGTTGGTCCTGTACAAATACAGTGGCTGTGTCCTGTTTTACAGTGGCAGCATCTGCTCCGATGGTGGCAAAAGAAAATGTTCCAAGTGCGGCTAATGCAATGATTGTACGTTTCATAATTAAAAAATTTAAGGTGTTTAAAAAATTAAAATTCTGTATTTTAAATACATTTAGCCTAATTACGATTTCTGTGCCAGAGAGGAAAATAGTTTTTAACTAATTGAAATACAGATAATTATGATATTTATTTGATAATAAGAGTGTGTGGCGAAGTCTGTGGATTTACGTTAAAATATACCCGTTTTGGGGTATATTTCTACGAAAATTTATGAAAACAAAGACGGGAATATTCTTTGTGGAAGCCCAGGCATTTCCGGGTGTGGAGGATAAGCGATCAGGAAGCCTGATGATCAGCTATTGAATCCCAGTTTACTGAGTTCGGCCGAAAGATCGGTATGCGGTAGCAGGTGAATGCCGGCCATGCCCAGGTTTTGAGCGCCCGCTACATTTTCAGCCACATCATCAATAAAAACACATCGCTCAGCCTCTAGCTGATTGCGGTCCAGTAGTAACTGATAGATGGCCGGATCAGGCTTGAGAAGCTTTTCTTCTCCGGAGACCACCACATCGCTGAAGAAATGCAGGAAATCGTATTTACGCAGCGCGGTAGGAAAAGTCTCCGCCGACCAGTTGGTGATAGAAAAAAGGGGTGTTTTCTGGTGTTTCAGCCGCCGGAGCACTTCTACATTCTGCTCAGCAATGCCTCCCAGCATTTCTTCCCAGCGGTCAAAGTAGGCCCTGATCTCCTGCTCATAATGAGGAAAAACACCAATGCGTTCTTCAGTAGCTGCAGCAAAACTGCGTCCTCCATCCTGCGCCCGGTTCCATTCATGGTGGCAGACTTCTGCGATGAAGTGCTCCATCTCAGCCTCATCAGCAAAAATATGGCGGTACAGGTAGCGGGGGTTCCAGTCAATAAGCACTCCCCCCAGGTCAAAGACTACAGTATCTATCCGTGACATGATCTACAGTGGGTTTTAGGCTTCAATGTTAGCGCATTCGCTCCTCAATTCCCAATCCAAAGAGGGCGAAATCATAGCGTACCGGGTCCTGAGGGTCAAACTGACGGAGGTTGGCCGTAAGCTCAGTGGCAGTTTGCCAGTCGGTCTGTTTGCGGCTGATCAGCCCCAGGCGCCGGGCCACCCGGTCTACATGCAGATCGCAGGGGCAAACAAGCTGCGCCGGGGATATCCTGTTCCATAACCCAAAGTCTACGCCTCTGTTGTCGTGCCGTACCATCCAGCGGAGGTACATGTTGAGCCGCTTACAGGCAGAGTTGCGCTCAGGGGTGGCAATATGCTTACGGGTACGCTGAGGAGCAAAAGGTAGACTGAAAAACGTCCGATGGAAATGCACCAGTGCACTCCGGGTGTCTTCATCTCCGGGTGTAAGCCCATCAGCAAAAGCTACCTCCAGAGAATCATGCTGCTGGTAGAAATGGTGCAGGTACTCGATAAAATAAAGGGCATCGGTACCGTTAAAGGTCCGGTGCCGGAAGTTTTCAAAAGGTTTCAACTCATCTTCGCTGTGGTGCAGGATAAAGTCATGCGGGGCATGATCCATCATAGCGAAAAATTCACGGCATTTGTTGATGATGGTTTTCCGCTGCCCCCAGGCCAGTACTGCTGCCAGCAGCCCACTGATCTCTATGTCCTGCTTTTTCTGGTAAGCATGCGGAATACAGATGGGGTCATTTTCAATAAAAGAAGGCCGGTTAAATAAATCGGCCTTGGCTTCCAGTAATTCGTACAGTTCCTGATGTCGCTTAGCTGAAATCACTACTACATGGAGGAATTAAACTGCAGGTCTGCGGCGCGGATGATCAGTTTACCTTCTTCTTTCTTTTCGTCGAACCAAAGGATGATCTTATCCTTCTCCTGCTCTACCTTCCAGCTGAATGATTTGATTGTTTTGAGATGATGCAGGGTTCCGGTTTTGGCATTGAGGAACACCAGGTCAAAATCCGGCAGTTGCTGGTTGGTCATGTCGTTCCACTTCTGCAATAAAATGCCATCCTGCAACTGAAATTTGAAATCTCCAAAATAGTGATCAGAAAGTTCTTTAATAGCCTTGTTAGCCTTGAGTTTATAATAAGAAGGGCCAAACATGACTTCATCCACAAACTTACTTTCAATCCGGAGTGAACCTACTTTGGCAAATGGGCTCCAATTGGCCACCTGGTTGACCTTTTCTTCTCCCCATCCCCATATAGGCAGCATAGAGATCAGCCTTGAAAGCAGAGAAAAGACATGTATGATACCGATGAAGATCAGGGAAAACACTAAGATAAAGGGGTACATCAGGGTAAAAAGCCCTGTCCAGAGTATCTGGAGGAATGAGCGCTTTTTGGGCGGGTGAATATCTTCTTGCATAGTCTATGTTTGGTTGTAAGTTCTTTTATAGAACCAAGCCTGCTGAAATTAGTTCAATGGCCTTACATGGAGTCGTCTACCAGTTTTACCAGGAACCATTTTCCATCAATTCGCTCAAACTCATAGCGGATGTTGATCCCGTTATTAATACCCTGCCAGGCAAAGTTTATCCTGTCTCCTTCTCCACTGATGACCGGCCTGAATGCATCGCTCTCACGCTGGCCATATTCCGTTTCGTAGCCAAAATCCTCAAAGCGCCAGTCCCGCTCCTCGATAGTGTTGTCCATGTTGGCGTATTCTCCTGTATTATCGTCCAGTTCATTGTAGGATTCAGCCAGCGGAAACTTTATGCGTTCCATCTGAAAATGCCGGTCCTCTTTGAAGCGAAGAAAAAAATCGCCAAACTCTTCGGGAGAAGTTGTTTCGCAGCTACTACCTGCTCCCAATAAAGATACAAAGAGAAAAGATATGGATAAAGACCTGAACATATGAAAATGGGGTTCCTTACTGGATATAGGTGATCTCTACGGGAAAACGTTCATTGATACCGCCCAGTTTTTCGTAAGCCGCCTGCGAGATACGTATATTGACCTTATCATTGACCCCGGTATCGGGTAGCCTGCCCACTACTCTTACGAACACTGACAGGTTATTCATCTCATTGCGTATCTGGATGATGGTGCCTACTGGCGCTGTGCGATGCAGGGCCAGAAATTTCTGGGTTTCAATCCCTCCTTCGATAGCAGCGGCAAAACCCAGCTCTGACTTCTTTTCGTAGTCGGACAGGGCTTTTTTCTCAGCCGCACGTATGGTCCGGATACGCTGTTTTTCCTGCTCCAGGGCCTCAGACCGGGTAAGGCGACGGTCGTAGACCTCTTCCTCTTCATCTTCTTCCTCAGCATCATTGTCCCGTGAAGCGTTGGGTTCTGGGATAGTAGGTGTTCTGACGGTGGAAGCGGAAACGGGCAGCTCTGGTGCAGCGATCAGTTCACGATCCCGGATAATCAGCTTTTGTCCAAAAGCGATCCTTTCGTCAGGAAGACGGTTGCGGCGCATCAGCTCACTTACTGGCACATCATAGGCACGTGAGATAGCAAACAGGGTCTCTCCCTGCCGGACCTGGTGGACTACAAATTCTTTTTCGTCAACACTGCCCTGGGGATTTGCCGCTGTGATTTGTTCCCTATGGTAGATTACAATTTGCTGCCCGATGGCGAGCGGCTGCCCGCCCAGTGCATTCCAGCGTCGGATATCGGCTACACTGGCATCGTAGGTTTTGGAAAGCCGGTACAGGGTTTCTCCTTCTTTGACGGTATGGATTGTTTTTTTGCCCAGCGCATGCTGGGGGAAAAGTGGGACACGCAGTGTATCGCCTATGCCCAGGTTATCTACATTGAGTGAGGGGTTAATTTTGCGGATGTCTCCTACTTCAGTCTGGTACTTGCGCGAAAGGGCAAAAAGTGTCTCGCCCTGGTCTACCTTGTGCAGGATGTATACCTCGCCATTGATACGCTCTACACCTACAGAATCCATCTGCACAGATGCAGCACTCCGGATATCGGAAGCGCTTCCCCAATGGACGAAGATCGTGAGTAAAGCAATGATGAAAGTACAGATTTTAAATCGCATAGCTTAGCAGTTCCCTTTTTCGCTTGATAAATACCAGTTGATCACGGATAATCATGAAAGTCCCAAGGCCGGGCTGTGATAATTGATCATCCAACTTCTCGTGTAGTTGCAGTTCACCTTCTTCATCTACTACCAACAAATAATTCGCCAAAGCCTTGCCTTCTTCTATATAATAACTGATGAAGATAGACTTATGATGCTCCAGGTACTCACAGGCACGGAGGGGCGACTGGTTGAGATACTGCTGAATGAACTGACTCACTGTTTTGAAATAAGCCTCTTCTTCTGTGTAATGAAACGGATGGCGAATATATTTATTTTCTCCGGAAACCTCCTTAAGCGCCTGCGCTACTTCATCCAATGACAGACTTTTTTCCTGATTAGTTTCAATAGAAATGCCTTTGTACAAAGTCTCATCCTCCTCTCGCTCAAAGCCATAGATATGCTGCTGGTACACATCCATCACCTGCAGGCGTCCGGACTTCCACATCACTTCTCCGCTACTGCTACGAACGGCAAAAAACGCCTTTTTCTCCGGATTTTCCGTATCTTCAAAGGTATGTAGAATGAGAGCGTCCTGATCGGCTGCAGTCATGCCGATCCACCAATCTTCTTCAAAACGCTGGTTTTGCCACAGTAATTTTCTGGCCTCTAAGGCATAAGCCGAAAAACTTACCTGGTGTGCTGTCTCATCCCTGATCTCCAGGAAAAGATGAAGCGCCTCATGGTCAGCGAGCATGTTCCAGATAGCGGCCGGAAAGGAAAAGGAAAATGCTGGCTTCAACTTTTTTGGCAAGGCGGATGTTTTTTAGTTATTATTAGAACCACAAAAGATGATCCCGGATAATTCAAATTTATGATACTCACCTGCAATAACAAGTTGCTCCTCGCTTTTTTGATTGGTCTTCTGTATCTACCTTGCTCACCGCTTGCTGCCCAGTCTGACACCACTGGTAAGGTACAGGTACTCGTCATGGAGATACGCTCGGAGATAGATGCCCGTACCAACCGATACGTAGAACTGGCTTTTGATGAAGTGGAAGAGATCGGTGCCGACTATATTGTGATAGATATGGACACCTATGGCGGTGCGCTGTACGATGCCGACGATATCCGCACCCGTATGCTGGAGGCGGAAATTCCTGTTTATGTCTTTATCAACAAAGATGCTGCCTCGGCCGGCGCCCTGATATCCATCGCCTGTGACAGTATTTACATGTCACCGGGAGCCAGCATTGGTGCGGCTACAGTAGTCAATGGCGGTACTGGTGAAGCCGCACCCGACAAGTACCAGTCTTACATGCGCTCTATCATGCGGGCGACTGCCGAAGCCACCGGCCGCGACCCAAGGATCGCCGAAGCCATGGTAGACCAGAACCTGGAGGTAGACAGCATCTCCAGCGCTGGTGAAGTGATTACCTTCTCTACTTCCGAAGCCATCAAATATGGCTTCTGTGAGGCAGAAGTGACCAGTATTGAAGAACTGCTGCAGCGTAGTGGACTAGCGCCGGAAGATTATGAAATCACTGTCTTTGAGCGGGATGTGCCCGAGCAGATCATTGCTTTCTTTCTCAACCCTTTCATCAGCGGCATTCTGATCTTAATCATGCTGGGAGGTGTTTACTTTGAACTGCAGACGCCCGGTGTAGGCTTCCCTATCCTGGCCTCGGTAGTGGCACTGGTGCTTTACCTGGTGCCATACTACCTCAATGGCCTTGCAGAAAACTGGGAGATCGCGGCTTTCTTTGTTGGAGCAGTGCTCATCGTACTGGAGGTACTGGTGATTCCGGGTTTCGGTGTAGCCGGTATTGCCGGAATGGTACTTACCATAGGTTCCCTCATCCTGGTGATGCTGAATAACAATGACTTTGACTTTTTCTTCGTAGGCGCCGGAGAAGTGGTAAAGGCTGTCACTACGGCGCTGGCCGGTATGCTGGGAGGTATCATCCTGATGTTTTTTGGCGGCGTCCGGCTGGCCAATTCTGAAGTATTTAAAAGAGTTTCCCTGGAAAGTACCCAGTCCCGTAGCGAAGGTTATACCTCCAACACCCGTATAGGCACATTTATCGGTAAAGAAGGTGAAGCTTATACTGTGCTGCGGCCCAGCGGTAAAATCATGATTGATGATGAACTGTACGATGCCTATACCCGGGGCGACTATATTGACAAGGGGTCCAGGATCGTCGTAGTCAGTGAAGAGGGGTCTTCCCTGCGGGTGAAACTGGCGCAGGATGTGCCAAAAGAAGGGATGGCATAGAGCAGATAATTGTATGGTGTACTGATAAGGAATTCACAATGCCGGAAAAAGGTGTAGAGCCGGGTTTTGTGCTGTACTTATTTTGGCTTTCGGCCGTTATGCTGGTAATTTTCTATTGATTTCAACCTAAGCTTTTTTATGAAAAAACTACTTACGCTGATCTTCAGCGCCGGAGTGCTATTGTCTTATGCGCAGGAGCGTTCTTCTGATTTATCCATACCTCAGATCATGCAGGGAGAAAGGTTTGTTGGCTATCTGCCCGAAAACATTCGCTGGGGTGCCGACAGCCGAACGGTTTATTTTAGCTGGAATCCTGAGCAGGATACGCTCCGTAGCCTGTACAAAGTAACGCTGGACCAGAGAAATCCTCAGAAAGTAAGCCTTTCGGAACAGCGCGAAATGCCTGCCTCCGACGGAGTGTATAATGACGATCACAGCCTGATGGTGTATGAAAAAAACGGCGATATTTTTCTGCTAAGGGTAGCTGATCAGTCAGTCAGTAAAATTACGAATACCGTAGACCGCGAATACGATCCGGTATTTTCCAGCGATGCGCAAAAAATCATCTTTACCCGCAACGCTAATCTCTTTGCATGGAGCATCAGGGATGGCAGCCTGCAGCAACTGACCCATTTTATCAAAGGGCAGCCCTCCGAAGAAAAAGAGCAGCCTGACTATAAACAGTGGCTGGAAGAGGATCAGCTAGAAATGTTTGACATACTGGCTGAACGCAAAGCCACTCGCGAACTGGAAGAGCAGCGCGAAGAAGCGCTGGAACCTGAACGACCGCTGGAAATTTATGTCGGTGAAAAGACAGTCTCCGATATCAGCATCAGTCCGGATATGCGCTTTGTGACCTACCGGCTGACCCAAAGTCCGGATAGTGAGCGTACCGATGTGCCTGACTATGTGACGGAATCTGGTTTTACCGAAGACATCCGCGCCCGCAGCAAGGTAGGTGCGCCACAGAGTACCTATGAATTTGGAATTTATGACATCAAGGAGGATACCAGCTACATGCTTGAAACCAAACAGATCCCCGGTATCTACGACAAGCCTGAATTTTTGCGAGAGTACCATACGGGTGATTCGGCCTACAGCGAGCAGTACGAAGACCTGCGCGAAGTGCTGATACAGGGACCATTTTATTCAGAAGCAGGTAAGGCAGTAGTCGTAGTAAGGTCGCTGGACAATAAAGACCGATGGATCATGCAGCTGAATCCTGCCGATGCTTCGCTCAGCCTGCTGGACCGTCAGCACGACGAGGCCTGGATCGCCGGCCCGGGTATTCCCTGGTATATCTTTGGTGAGAACAACCTGGGCTGGCTGGATAATGAAAATTTCTGGTTTCAGTCAGAAGAAAGCGGCTACTCGCATCTCTACACCCTTAATGTGAACACCGGAGAAAAGAAAGCCCTGACCAGCGGCGATTTTGAAGTAACTGATCTGATTCTCTCCCAGGACAAGAAGACTTTTTACCTCGTCACCAGCGAAGAAAGTCCCTTCGTCCGGCACTTATACCGTATGCCGGCCAAAGGTGGGCGAATGACCAAGCTCACTGAGCGAGCCGGTAACCATGAAGTAGCGCTTTCGCCCGACGAAAAATACTGGGCCATTCGCTTCTCCGGTAGTAATGCCCCCTGGGAGCTTTACCTGATGGAGAACAAAGCCGGGGCGGAGATGCAGCAAATCACCAATTCTACTACTGAAGCGTTTGAAACCTACGACTGGCGGGAGCCTGAGATCATCCGCTTTACTGCCCGTGATGGTGTGGAAGTACCAGCCCGGCTGTATCGCCCGGAAAATCCCAATGGCGCCGGTGTCATCTTTGTACACGGCGCTGGCTATCTGCAGAATGTCCATCGCTGGTGGAGTAGCTACTACCGCGAATATATGTTTCACAACATGCTGGCCGACCTGGGCTATACGGTGATGGATATTGACTACCGGGGCAGTAGCGGCTATGGCCGAGACTGGCGTACCGCCATTTACCGCCATATGAGCGGCAAAGACCTCACTGATCAAGTGGACGGAGCAAAGTACCTGGTGGAAGAACTGGGGGTAGATGAAGACCGACTAGGTATCTATGGCGGTTCCTACGGAGGTTTTATCACCATTGCGGCCCTGCTCAAGGAGCCGGGTGTGTTTGCAGCGGGCGCTGCCCTGCGCTCGGTCACCGACTGGGCCCATTACAACCATACCTACACCTCCAACATCCTGAACACCCCGATAGAGGATAGCCTGGCATACCGCCGCTCTTCGCCCATTTACTTTGCTGACGGGCTGGAGGGCCGGCTGCTGATGCTACATGGCATGGTAGACGATAATGTACATTTCCAGGATGTGGTGCGGCTGTCGCAGCGCTTCATTGAACTGGGCAAAAAGAACTGGGATCTGGCGGTGTTTCCACTGGAACCTCATGGTTTTCGGGAACCAAGTAGCTGGACCGATGAGTACCGGAGGATTTTTGAGCTGTTTGAGGAGGAGATAGGGAAGAAGGAGTGATCCGCTAAAAATAAACCCTCAGTAGCGTAGTGGATACTGAGGGTTTACTATGGATAGATTTTTTCGGCCTTAACTCCCGCAGCCAACGCAGTCAATAGATGAGTCCATAGGCTTGGTGCCGTTGAGTTGCATCTTCAGGTTGTGAATCTTATCACGGATTTCCATGTCTGCGAACATATCGCCGCTCAGCTGGCCTTCCAACTCCTTAATTTCTTCTGCAATGCTTTCTTTGGTGGTTTGGGTATTTTCCATCATTTGGTATTTTTTAGAAGTAACGCCCTGAAGCTACAAAGGTTTCGATGTAGAGACAAACAAATGTTAGTTTTGTCCGAAATATGAGATGTCATTTTCTTAGTGCGGCAGGAATCCGTAAACTTGCAAATAAAAATATAAGCATATGAAAACAGCAGAAATTCACACCAACAAAGGTGTCATGAAAGTGGAGTTTTATGAAAAAGATGCACCCAAGGCCGTTGATAATTTTATCAGCCTGAGCAAGAAGGGCTTTTACGATGGTCTTACTTTCCACCGGGTTATCCCTAATTTTGTCATCCAGGGAGGTTGTCCTAAGGGAACAGGTGCTGGCGGCCCCGGCTATACGATTGACTGTGAGCTGGATGGCGAAAATCAGTACCATGAGCGAGGTGTCTTGTCAATGGCCCATGCCGGACGCAACACCGGAGGTTCACAGTTTTTTATCTGCCACAATCGCGAAAATACCAAGCACCTGGACCGTCAGCATACGGCCTTTGGCAAGGTGATAGAAGGTGATGAAGTGATAGATCAGATCCGCAAGGATGATGTGATTGAGAAGATCGTGGTGAATGAAGATGCAGCAAGCTAGCCATTTCATTGTCTTTACAAAAAATTAGCCTTCCGGAAGCTTTGTCCGGAAGGCTAAATGAAAGTACATGATACTGTAGGCTGTCACCAGGCTATTCAAGGGAAACCTCAGCGTTAAGCGGGGCAAAGATACCATTGGGGTTTTCTTTTACTGTCCAAACGTGCAGTTGCCACTGCGCCAGTTCTTCCCGGAAGTGCCACTGATCCTGGTCCCCTGTAAATCCTTCGGGAGGATTGCCCGGATTCTCAGGGTCGTCTACCAGAATAGAGTACTCCACGCCCAGAAACTCCATATTGCCGTCAGCATCAGGGGCATACAGCAAAATCTCAGGCTTCTCCAACTCAAACTTATCATCTACCCGAGACATCAGCATATAATGATGCCCCATCTGCGGTACAAACCCTGATACATCCACAAATCCTTCTGCATCAGCTATTCCAAAGTCCTGGTACTGCATGGTAGCCGCTTTTGCTTGTTCAACTTCCTGCTCCCAGATAGCCAGTTCTAGGACATCTTCTTCTTCGCTACAACCCAGGCTGGCTAAAGCCAAAACCGCGGTGAATAATACGGTGAAATACGTGTTGGTGATAGGTTTCATAATCAATATGTTTAGATGGTTGCGAGTATTTATTAAGCTTCTTCTTTCTGAAATTCAATGTCGTATTGGTCAGCCATGGTAATCACTTTTTCAATGGATTCAGGGGCGACAGAATTCTCTTTGGCGTGGGGATCAAGGGCGGAAATGCCTAGTGTCTTGAAGAAATCCATAAATCCTTTGGGGCTGTGGATGTTGACCATCTTACAGGCCTGGTCACTGTTGTTTCGATAAGTGTGGGCGCTGCCTGGAGGAATGTTAACAGATGATCCGGCTTTCAGTACTTTTCTCTCACCGTTGAGCAGGAACTCTACCTCGCCCTCGGTTACCAGAAAAAACTCCGTGTATTTCTGATGAAGATGAGGCGGTGGCCCGGGAGTGTGTGCCGGTGTTTCAATCTGTACCAGGTCATAATTACCGGTGGATACGGCAGTCGTTATGCGATGGCCAAGTACCCAGAATGTGTTAAGCGTTTTCATAAATTTTTTGGTTTGTTTCCAGCAAATGTAGATGTGTGTGCCTGGAGGGGATAATGTCTATGTCGCAATTGCTGATTGATTTGGCCCATTACCTGCGCCATGCGACAAGGATGGTAGGTTTTGCTACAATTATGTTATTTTGAGAAGCATAACTTTCGCAACTTCGTAGGGCATTGTTTGTCAGCAGTAGACCAGACACCCCACCGTTTAAGTACTGTAGCCATGAAACTTCGTTTAATCACTTTCTTTCTGGGATCAGTTATTCCCTTTCTGGCGTATAGTCAAGCGGTCTATCAGGTAAACAAGCAGTACCCGGTACACCCGCTTAACGAGCATCTGGCGATGGTTGCCGATACTACCGCTTCCTTTACGCCTCAGCAGATACTCACCGACACATCGGTGTCATTCTCGTCACGTAGCGATTTTGCCCGGTTTCTGGATTCCCGCATAACCTATTGGGCTAAAATTACGCTGCAAGCTTTTGATAGCCTGCCGGGTTGGACCCTACATTTTGAAGACAGAAAGTTTGGCATGCCGGCCTGGGGGCTGAGTAACGGGAAGGTGGATGTGTATGCTTACGCTGACGATGAACTTCTATTCCATCGCAGATCGGGGATCGACTATTCCGAAAAAGAGCGGGATGTACCGGACCGGTGGTTTGTGAACCAAGTCAGTATGGGAGACCTTCCGTTGGGCCAAGCTGTAACTTTGGTGATAAGGGCCGAGGGGAACAGTTTAGGCTATCCACCCTTTTTTCAGCTAAGCCTTCGTGCCCCCGATCACCAACACTATCATCCACTGTTTGAATTTCATACCTCCTTTAACATTTTTATGTTCGGGGTCACCTTCATCATTTTTCTCTATCACCTGCTTCAGTTTATCTATTTAAAACAACGCATTTTTCTATGGTTTTCGGTCTGGTTGCTGTTTAGCATGCTCACCCAGGCTATGGCGGTTGGGCTGCTATTAAACAGTCTGGCTCAACTTCGCTTCCCGGTATGGATGGTGATTTCCAACGGTATGTTTTATTCTTTCTGGTATTTTGGAAGGGCATTTATCAACTCAAAAGAGAAGTTCCCGATGCTGGATAAGATCATACTAGCCCTTTCCCTGCTCATGTTCATTGAAATTACGGCAACTGTACTCTATATTTTACTTTTTGATGTTCAGCCCGTATTTCTCAGGATTGGCATCCATTACAAGATGGTCATTGTTTATGCACTGATCTCACTGGTGCTCTCGGTCATTCTTACCTTAAAAAAAGACCCTTTTGCCCGTTATTTTGGATTTGGTGCCATCATCATCTCATTGGCCTTTGCTATAGGAGGTATGTGGGTAGAAGCGCTGATTGTTCCTCCGATTGACCCCTTTGCCTGGGGCATGTTTCTGCAGATTATCATTTACTCCTTCGGCATTGCTTACCGGCAACAGCGGCTGAGCCTGAATGCTTACGAAGAAAAATTGGCGGCCGAACGTTCGCTCGCCGAAATGCAGCGCATTCAGGAAATTGATGAAATTAAAAGCCGCTTCTTCGCCAACATCAGTCATGAATTGCGCACGCCCTTAACCCTGATCTCAGGCCCTTTGGCCGCAGCCGCTAAGCAAAATGGTCAGTTCCAGGAACAAGGCGCGGTGCCGCTGAGTCAAAAGCATTTTTCGTTGATCCAAAAAAATACCCAACGGCTGCAAACGCTGGTTGATCAACTGCTGGACCTGTCTAAAATTGAAAATGGAAAAATCAGCCTTACGCTTATGCAGGGCGGGATGATCAGGTTCATCAGGTCGCTGGTATTTTCCTTTGAAAGCATAGCCGAACGAAAAAGCATCAACTTCCTTACGACCTTCCCCGACGAAATAGACGATGCTTTTTACGATAAAGACAAACTGGAAAAAATCGTCACCAATGTGCTTTCCAATGCCTTCAAATACACCCCGGAAGGGGGAACGGTAAATGTACAACTGAAGCAGGAAGCGCAGTTTTTATCCATCAAGGTTTCAGATACCGGAAAAGGGATCAAACCTGAAGATATCGATCGCATTTTTGAGCGTTTTTACCGGGTGGAAGGCTCCGAAGAACGAGGTTCAGGCATCGGGCTGGCCCTTACCAAAGAGTTAGTTGATTTGCACCGGGGAACGATTGAAGTAAACAGTCAAAAAGGGGTTGGCACTACTTTTCATGTAAATTTGCCCATCACCCTCGCTGCACTACCTGCATCCATTTCATTGGGTAATACCGACGTAATGACAGAAAAACCTGCTGAGGTACTACGTGATTTCAAACCTAATGGGCCAATACATGCAACCAATGGTACTGAAACTACAGAAAAGGCGCAACCCCTGGTGCTGGTGGTGGAGGACAATGAAGATTTACGTGAATTTATCAGCGATATACTTCGCCCCACCTATCGGGTAATTACGGCTAGCAATGGCTTGCAGGGAGAAAGAATGGCCTTTGAGCACATCCCGGATGTGGTCATTTCCGATGTAATGATGCCAAAAAAAGACGGTTACGAACTGTGCCACGCACTGAAGAAAAATACTAAAACCAGCCACGTGCCCATCATCATGCTGACCGCCAAAGCGGGAAAGGTAAACATCATAGAGGGGCTTACGCAAGGTGCCGATGTTTACCTGACTAAACCTTTTGAGGCCGATGAACTCCTCCTGCGAATCAGGAACCTGATAGAAACCCGTAAGCGGATCTGGGAGCACTTCAAAGCACTGGATATGCTGCTGATTGATGGTCTTGAGGTTAGTTCGGTAGAGGATCAGTTTCTCCAGAAGGTAATGGTGGTGATCAAGAAGAATCTGGATAATGAGCGTTTTTCGGTAGATGATATAGCCCGCGAGGTAGGATTCAGCCGCTCTCAACTTCACCGTAAGCTCAAAGCCCTCACCGATAAATCGGCCCAACAGTTGATTGCCGAAAACCGCCTGAACGAGGCTTACCGGCGGTTAGAAAATAAGGTGGGTTCTGTTTCGGAAGTGGCCTATGCGGTAGGATACACAAACATGTCGTATTTTGCCAAAGCCTTTAAAGATAAGTTTGGCAGGTTGCCAAGTAAAATCTGATACTTTCCTGCCTAACGAAAGCTGAGTAAGGTGCTTTTGCCAACTGCTCTAAAACCCCTGCTATTTTTAAAGCCGGTTCGCCACATACACCCCGCTCAGAATAGCAGCCATGCC
>CAZFFW010000025.1:0-43478 GCA_964518125.1 uncultured Porifericola sp. | reverse complement strand
GGCAAAAGCAGCAGGTAAAAAGCTTGGTTACGCATACATCTGTTATTTAATATTCCAATCAACGTGTAACACATAACATTTTACCGACGCTTTTGTCTGCTACCGAATCAAAACTTTATCCTGAGAACTCCTTGTTTTCTGGATTTTTCTACAGGTACTGTCAGTATACCCGGCTCCAGCATACGGGCAAACTCAGGAATGAGGCGCATACGATAGTCGCTCTTGTCCATAAAAGTCTGCAGGCTGATATCTCCATCCTGTTTGATGGTTACCAGCGAAATGTCAGAAGAACTCTTGATGTCGTTGTTGAACAGCAGGTAGTAAGCCTCATCGGTATATGCCAGCGCAAAGGAAGCATAAATGTCTTTTGGTTCGCTGGAACGCTGGTTTTTATCTATTAACTTTACCCAGTTACTGCCTCCATCAGGCGTGATTTTTACCGCCAGAATCTTTTTGTAAATATCACCGATTTCAATATCCGTATCCAAAGGGTTAAAAGCACTCAGGCGGAGCTTGGCGGTGACTATTGGTCCTCTTTTGTAAGATTCAGCAAAAAATACCATGCTCCCGTCATCCTCCAGTACCGTGTTGTTAATCGTATATTCTTCGGCAGATTCCTTATCTTCTTTTTCGTTGATATCCTGCAGTATAGCATTGTCAAAGGCGTATTCTTCTAAGCTGGAGGAGCCGTCAGCCTGAAAGCTCACCCTCAGTCCACCTTCTATATCATTGTTCTGCGGGTTGGCGTAAATACCTCCCAGGACTGGCTGCTGGTCCTGCCCCAGCGAAAGTCCCATGTTGATGATAAATCTGCCTTCAGTATCAAAATCCAGCATATCAACCTGCTCAGACTCCGGATTGTATTGGTAGAGCCGGTACTCAAAGTTGCTGGCTGTTTTTTTGAAGTTTTCGTTTTCAAAAGCTGCCATCAGCATATACAACTTGCCGTCATTGCCCAGGGCATAATCCTCCAGCAACAAATTACTGCCTTCTTCGGGTAGGTCAATCAGGCCGGACCATACCACTTCTCTGTCCTGGTCGAGCACCACACACTGAAAATTAGCAACAGTGGAAGTAAAGTAGTTGAAATCAAAGAACAAGGCTATTTTATCTTCGGCAGCATTGGCTTTGTGGGTAATGAACATGCCTTTGCGCATCTTGCCAAACTGTGAGGAAAAGTAGCTCCTCAGCATAGAACCTACTTCAAAATTAAAAATGTAGGGATACACCTGGTCCAGGTCTTTTTCATCTCCCACACTTTCCATTTGCTGGTTATAGCTGTTGAGGTAAATATGGAAAAGGCCGTCTTCACTTTGCTTATTATCATAAGAAAGGGTGTGTACCTGGTCCTTGAAAGAAAAAGTATAGAAGAAGTCACGGGAGCGGTCCTCCTGTTTGACTACTTTAGACTCAACCGCTTTGGCATTGTCTATATCATAGTAGGTAATTACCTGCTTATTGCCGCTGCCGCTCATATAATAGTCATCGGAGACTCCCACATAGAAGCCCTGCGCATCTCCGCCGATAATGTAAAGGTCTTCACTGTCATTGGTGCTGACCATTTCGCTCACCACGGCGTCCTGGGCATAGACTGAGGTGCTGCATAGCATGCCTAGGGCCAGGCTGAATAGTGTATAGTTGTTCATTTTCTTTAGGTTTAATATTTATGGCTTAATGGCTGTTTATGCTCAATGGTAAACAAAAATTTCTGCAAATTTCAGAACCTTTCCTTCTTTTGTACTCTTGTGAAGATGGCATTGGCCCCGATCTGTTGATCAGGGGCTGATCCTGTTTGAAAATCATAAAATGTAGTACCTTTGCAGCCCTATGAGCACGGCTAGTATTTCCAAATATCATATAGAAGACCTTGACCCTAAGCATTTTATTATTATCAAGGGAGCCAGGGTCAATAACCTGAAGAATCTGACAGTAGCGATTCCGCGTAACAAGCTGGTAGTCGTAACCGGCCTGTCTGGTTCGGGCAAATCGTCCCTGGCCTTTGATACCCTCTTTGCCGAAGGGCAGCGTATGTACGTGGAGAGCCTTAGTTCCTATGCCAGGCAGTTTTTGGGGCGTATGGAAAAGCCTGAGGTTGAATATATCAAAGGGGTGTCTCCGGCTATCGCCATCGAGCAGAAAGTTAATACCCGCAATCCTCGGTCTACGGTGGGTACCACTACCGAAATTTACGATTACCTGAAGCTATTGTATGCCCGTATCGGTAAAACTTATTCTCCGGTAAGTGGCCAACTGGTCAGCAGGGATACGGTAAGCAGTGTGGTTGACTTTATATTCGGTCATCCTGAGGGGACCAAACTGATGGTGCTTTGTCCGATGCTGCGCAAAGAAATGCGTCCCCTGGAGGACGAGCTGAACATCCTGATGCAGAAGGGCTTTACCCGTATCATGGTCGATGATGAAGTGCTGTTCATAGAAGAAGTCCTGGAAAAGGATGCCAAATCCCTGGCTGATGCTGACTTCAAAATCATGATTGACCGGGCTGCCGTAAGTAAGGATGACGAAGACCTGCAGTTTCGCATCGCCGACTCCGTACAGACGGCCTTTTTTGAAGGGGAAGGTACCTGCATTGTAGATATCGTAAGCCAGGAAGGTACTGACCGAAATCACTTCTCCGATAAGTTTGAACAGGATGGGATTGTATTTGAGGAGCCCAGCGTCAACCTGTTCACCTTCAACAATCCTTACGGAGCCTGCCGTACCTGCGAAGGATTTGGAAAAGTGCTGGGTATAGACGAAGACCTCGTCGTACCTGATAAAAGCCTGTCAGTTTATGAAGGTGCAGTCGCTCCCTGGCGCAGCCATTCCATGAAAAAGTGGCTGGACCCTTTACTAAAACACGGAATTGAATTTGATTTCCCTATCCACCGCGCCTATTTGGACCTGACGGACGAGCAGAAAGCACTGCTCTGGACCGGTAACCGCTATTTTAAAGGACTGAACGATTTCTTTAGTTACCTGGAGTCAAAAACCCATAAGATTCAATACCGGGTGATGCTCTCCCGCTATCGCGGACGTACCGTTTGCCCTGATTGTAAGGGAACACGCCTGCGTAAGGATGCATCTTACGTTAAAATAAGCGATACCTCCATCACCGGGCTGGTGCTGATGCAGGTGGAGAAAGCTATTGGCTTTTTTGATGAACTGGAGCTAGACCCGCATGACGAAAAAGTGGCTAACCGGATTTTGAAAGAAATTCGCAGCCGGCTTGAATACCTGAACAAAGTAGGCCTGGGCTACCTGACGCTTAATCGCCTTACCAGCAGCCTCTCCGGAGGAGAATATCAGCGAATCAAACTGGCTACTTCACTGGGAAGTGCGTTGGTAGGCTCCATGTATATTCTGGATGAACCCAGTATCGGCCTTCATCCACGGGATACCAGCCGACTTATAGAGGTGCTGAAGACCCTGCGTGACCTGGGCAATACGGTCATTGTGGTAGAACATGAAGAAGAAGTGATGCGGGCCGCTGACGAGATCATTGATATTGGTCCGGATGCTGGCTCTCATGGTGGTGAACTGGTATTTCAGGGGACGATACGTGAGCTTGAAAAGCAGAACGGACACGCCAACACCCATACTTCCCGCTATCTGAGCGGCGCTGAGGTGATTGCTGTACCTGAGAGAAGAAGAGAGTTTAAGCACAAAATATGTATCAAAGGAGCTCGGGAAAATAATCTCAAACATATAGATGTGGAGATACCTTTGGGCGTTCTTACCGTAGTGACGGGCGTCAGTGGCTCGGGTAAGTCCACCCTGATCAAGACGATCCTGTACCCGGCCCTGGGTAAGATGTTTGGAACAGTAAATGAATCCACCGGAAAGTTTGACAAACTGGAAGGCGATCTGAGGAAAGTGAGCCAGGTTGAGTTTGTGGATCAAAACCCCATCGGTAAATCATCCCGTTCCAATCCCGTAACTTATGTTAAAGCCTACGATGGCATAAGACAGCTTTTTTCTGAACATGCGCTCTCTAAGCAGAGAGGTTACAAACCAGCATTTTTCTCCTTCAATGTAGATGGTGGCCGCTGCGAAAACTGCCAGGGGGAAGGAGAAGTGAAAATAGAAATGCAGTTTATGGCCGATATCTACCTTACCTGCGAGGTATGTGGCGGCAAACGCTTCAAGAAAGAAATACTGGAGGTAAAATATAAAGACAAGGATATCGCCGATGTGCTGAATATGACGGTAGATGACAGTGTGGATTTCTTTGCAGACCAAAATACGATCATCAACAAGCTGCAGCCGCTGCAGGATGTGGGCCTGGGTTATGTCAGGCTGGGGCAGTCATCCAATTCCCTCAGCGGAGGAGAGGCGCAGCGGGTAAAGCTGGCCTCTTTTCTGGGTAAAGGAAATTCTACCCGAGCCCAGAACGAACATATACTTTTTATTTTTGATGAGCCTACTACCGGGCTGCATTTTCAGGATATACGCAAGCTCATGGATGCCATCAATGCCCTGATTGAGCAGGGAAACAGTGTGGTGATCATTGAGCACAATATGGAAGTGATCAAAACATCCGACTGGATCATAGACCTTGGACCTGAAGGCGGTGACCAGGGAGGACAACTGACCTTCTCCGGGCGTCCCGAAGAAATGGCCAGGCTTGAGAATAATTATACAGCCCATTATTTGAAGGAGAAATTAAAATTCAACTGAATCTATTCCGGAATCCGGAGAAAGCTTTAGCTTTCAGATATTTTTTCGGAATAGCAAAATTCTCAATAACTTAGCGCCCCTTAAACAGCATTCTATTGGTCCTGGGACCAATCTCAACTAACTGCATGAATAATGGCATGGTTCAAAAGAAAAGATAAAGGCATACAAACACCAACTGAAGCCAAAAAGGAGGCTCCGGATGGACTTTGGTTCAAAACTCCCGGAGGGAAAATCATCCACACCCGGGAGCTGAAAAACAATTGCTATGTGGTGCCTGAAGACGGATACCATGTACGCATAGGCTCAGCAGAATATTTTGAAATCCTGTTTGATGACAACAAATTCACCGAACTGGATGTGGATATTGAATCAGGAGACCCGCTAAAGTTTGTAGACAGTAAGCCCTATCCCAAAAGAATCAAAGAGTCGCAGGCCAAGACCAATCTGAAAGATGCGCTGCGTTCGGCCCATGGTAAGATGAATGGCACCAAACTGGTGATCGCCTGTATGGACTTTACCTTTATCGGTGGGTCCATGGGCTCGGTGGTAGGTGAGAAGATTGCCCGTGCGATTGATTATTCACTCAAGCACAAGCTTCCCTTTCTGATGATCTCCAAATCCGGCGGAGCCCGTATGATGGAAGCTGGCTTTTCGCTGATGCAGATGGCCAAGACATCTGCCAAACTGGCGTTACTGCACGAAGCCCAGATTCCCTATATTTCATTAATGACTGATCCTACTACCGGTGGGGTAACGGCCTCCTTTGCCATGCTGGGAGATTTTAATATTGCTGAGCCCGGCGCCCTGATCGGTTTTGCTGGCCCCAGGGTGATTCGTGAGACCATTGGCAAAGACCTTCCCAAAGGCTTTCAGAGCGCAGAGTTTGTGCTGGAGCATGGCTTCCTGGACTTTATTGTGGATCGCCGAAACCTAAAGTCTGAGCTAAGCACACTGCTGAAAATGCTGGAGAAATAATTTTTTTGTCTTAAGATTTTTTTAACTATGAGTTTCTGGAATTTATTCAGCGCCGGCAAAAGGGAGCGCGAAGAAGATTTTATCCGCCAGTTGTTTCATCTGGCTTTGGCTGATGATGTGCTGGCCAGAGTGGAACTGGCCTACATCCATAAGATTGGTCAAAAGCTTGGGCTGCCTTCCGAGCGGATAGATGCCTTGCGTAAAAGTTCTTCCGAAGAGGATATCAGGTACCTGAAACCACCTTCAGGAGAACGGTTCTTTTCAGTCTTTTATCTGATCAACCTGATCCTGGTGGATGATGAAGTGCATGAGGAAGAGTTGAAAATCGCCCGGCAAATGGTGATGAAACTCGGCTACTCACCTGACACAGTAGATACCATACTGGAGACGATACAGCACAATCAGTCGCAGGATGTATCGGCGGAAGAAACCTACCATCATCTGAAAAAGCGGCTATCCTAGCGCCGCTACTTCCCGGGCAGGCAGGAAGAAGTAAAAAGTGCTTCCCTGTCCGTAAATACTGCTGAAGCCAATTTCGCCCTGGTGCGCTTCAATGATTTTGCGGACGATGGCCAGCCCCAGGCCACTGGAGCGCTCCCCCCCGGTAGGGACATTCTGCGCTTTCTCAAAAGGACGAAAAATTTTCTCCTTATCCTGTTCTTTTATCCCCATTCCCTGGTCAGTCACTGCTGTTTTAACATATTCTTCCTGTAGTTCTATACTGACGGTAATAGTGGTTTTGGGAAATGAATACTTCATGGCATTGGTCAGCAGGTTGTTGAGTACCTGACCCAGGTAGGCCTGGTCAAATGCTACTGCCAAATGTTTCATCTCACACACCAGGTGTATGTTCTGCTCCTTCTTTTCAGCAATAAGCCGGTTCATGCTGATGGTATCCTCAACAAAAGTAATATAATCCTGTGGTGATTTCTGGATCCTCAGTGTACCCGCTTCTATCTGCGCCACATCCAGCAGGTTATCCAGCAGGTTGAGCGAATTCTCGCTTATCCGGTGGATCAGTGAGATAAATTCCTTCTGGCTGCTGAGCAGGTTGGTACTACTTTTTTCATCCAGTAGCAGTTCGGAGAGGTTGTAGATATTGCCTACCGGACTTCTCAGGTCGTGGGCTGCGATACCGATGTACTTATTTTTTTCGGCATTGAGGTAAATCAGCTGCTCGTTTGCCTGTTCCAGTTTCTGGGTTCGCTGGCGTAAAGCCCTGATGGCAACGGCCATGCTGAAGAATATGGCACCTCTAACAAAAGTATTCCAGAAAATAATCCACTGGCTGGAATAAGGATGCTCTGTGAAGGTGTCTATGATAAACCAGGCCAACGTTGAGACCAGGGCGATAAGTAAGACAGATTGTTTGCTGCTGGAGCGATTAGAAGCAAGGAAATAGATGGGAATCAGGTACAGGATAGAGGATGAGGCTTCGTATCCGGTTAGGAAGTCTACCGCTGCTATCAGCGCTACCATAAAATACGAAATCACCAATACCCGGCTAAAAGACGTAAATAGTTCCCCCTGCATAATTGAATATCTACCAACTCTAAACGCTGAAAACCGAAAAAATTATTATGGCTTCGCTAAACTAAGCAATTTCTATATGTAATATTTAACCATAAATACTTAGTCATTATTGTCTATTCTCCTTCTCTGTAATTCGCTTTTCACCAGCCGGTACTCCCGGCTGCTTTGCCCTGCGACGGAGGTATTTTCTTCGGCCCTCCGGAAAAGGTAGGGCATCACAGATTCTATAGGTCCGTAAGGCACGTACTTCGCCACATTGTATCCCGCATGGGCCAGGTTGAAAGAGATGTTGTCGCTCATGCCATAGAGCTGGGAGAAATACACCCGGCTGTCGCCCGGTTTCATGCTGTGTTTTTGCATCAGCAGCGTTAGATACTGATTGCTGTATTCATTATGAGAGCCTGATACCAATGCGATACGCTGCTTGTTGTTGATGCAGTAGAGCAAAGCCTTGTTGTAGTCATTATCGGTAGCTTCCTTATCCGGCTGAATAGGGTCAGGATAGCCCATTTCCTCAGCGCGTTTACGCTCCTTTTCCATGTAAGCCCCTCTCACCAGCTTTGCCCCCAGGAAGTACTGATGCGTAGCGGCCCGCTGAAACGCTTTCTTCAGATTAGCCAGCATATCATGCCGGTACATCTGATAGGTGTTGTAGACCACCACCCGCTCTTTGTTGTACTTCTGCATCATTTCTTCCGCCAGGTCGTCTATCACTTCCTGTATCCAGCTCTCTTCACCATCTATAAATATCCCCATATCTGCCTCGGATGCTGCTTTGCAGAGAGTATCTACCCTTTGTCTGACTCGCTCAAAGGATGCTTCTTCCTCAGGCTTTAACTTTTTGCCTGCCTGGACTTTTTCCAGCAGGGCAAAGCTGGCAATACCGGTGGTTTTGAATACACAAAAGGGCAGGTGAGGATCTCCTTTTGCTCTTTGAATGGTCTGCAGGGTTTCTTGTGTAGATTTTTCAAAGCCCTTCTCATTTTTTTCGCCCTCTGCAGAATAATCCAGAATGGTTTTGACCCCATGGGAAGCAAGTAGCTGTATGGTAGGCTCACAATCCTGGATAGATTCTCCCCCGCAGAATTGTTGGAAAATTGTCTTCTTCAAAATACCCCGTATGGGTAGTTTTAATTTTAAGCCAATTTTCACCAACTTTGTACCTGCTTTGGTCAAAAGGGGGGCATTAATTGCTGAAAAAATCAGGTGGGTTTTTCTAAGGTCCTCATCTGATTTATAAGAAAAGGCGATCTGAGTATTATCCAGAGCCACCGGCTGTATATTATCAAACCTGTCATTTTGTATCATAGCATCTTTATCAGGGAAAATCATCCGCTCTGAGGTCTAATTGCCTTGAGCAATGATTTCTGTGCGTTCTCTGTTAGTCTAACAAGCAAACGCGATATTATTGTTTTATCATTAAATCAGGATAACCATGTGCTTAAAATAATGAGCCGTCCTGAAAAAATTTATACCATAAGCAGTTATTCAACAAGTCATTGATAAAAGGACAAATCATATGAAAATAGCCAATATAGGATCCTGGGGAGCAGCAACTACCAACCCACTGATCATCGCCGGCCCCTGCAGTGCAGAAACTGAGGAACAGCTTTATGAGACAGCCAAAGCGGTAAAGGAGCAGGGTGTTTCTATTATCCGTGCCGGTGTCTGGAAACCCCGCACCCGTCCCAATACTTTTGAGGGCATCGGGCAGGAGGCCTTGCAGTGGATCAGCGACATCAAAAAGGAACTGGACGTGAAATTTGCCGTAGAAGTGGCCAATGCCATGCATGTGGAAGAAGCCCTGCATTTTGGCGTAGATATACTCTGGGTAGGGGCCCGCAGTACGGTAAGTCCTTTTATCGTACAGGAAATAGCCGATGCGCTTAAGGGAGTGAATATTCCGGTGCTGGTCAAAAATCCCATCAATCCTGACCTGGCCCTCTGGATCGGTGCGCTGGAAAGACTGAGTCAGGCCGGAGTGGAAAAACTGGGAGCCATACACCGCGGATTTTCTACCCACCAGAAAACACGCTACCGCAATGTGCCCATGTGGCAGATACCTATAGAACTGAAGCGGCAGTTTCCCGACCTGCCCATGGTCTGCGACCCCAGCCATATCGCAGGTAAGCGGGAAATGGTGCATGAAATATCACAGATCGCTATGGATCTTAATTTTGAAGGGCTGATCATAGAAACCCACCGCGACCCGGAAAACGCCTGGAGTGATGCCCGTCAGCAGGTGACCCCCGCTTCCCTGGGTGAAACCATCCAGAACCTTAAGATCAGGAAGGCCTCCTCTGAAGACATTGAATATATTACCCACCTGGAGGAGCTGCGTACGCAGATCGACCATGCTGACCGGGAAATGATGGAAATACTGGCGCAGCGCATGGATATGGTGGCGCAGATCGGTGTCTGGAAAAAGAAAAACAATGTTGCGGCCTTCCAGCTTGAGCGCTGGAATGAAGTCTTCAGCAGCCGTAAGGACTGGGCCAGTTCCCTGAACCTGCGGGAAAAATTTATTACCGAACTGTTCAACCTGCTGCACGTGGAGTCCATCAAAAAGCAGACAGAGGTGATGGAAAAAATGGAGGAAGAAAACCAGGCTGAATCTGGCCTGAAGATCGGGAACCAGTAATTACAGATTGATCATCCATAGACAGCAAATCTTTTAAAGCAATTTGTAATTTTTTATGCCCGCACAAAACGTAACCATTACGCAGGATGTTGCATCTACCCTTGCGGAGTACCTTGCTGCGCACCCTCATGCCCAGCTAGGGGTACTGGTGGACGAAAATACCCTGCAGCATTGCTATCCGCTTGTTAAGGATGCGCTTCCCGCACATGAGCTTATTGAGATTCGCAGCGGAGAGCTCAACAAGAACCTGAACACCTGTACGCATATCTGGGAACAGCTGACCGCGGCTCATTTTGACCGTAAGGCGCTACTGATCAACCTGGGCGGAGGCGTTATAGGCGACATGGGTGGTTTCTGTGCGGCTACTTACAAAAGGGGCATTGCTTTTGTCAACCTGCCTACCACCTTACTTTCGCAGGTGGATGCCTCAGTGGGAGGGAAGCTAGGCATAGATTTTCAGGGCTACAAAAACCATATCGGCCTTTTCCAGGAGCCCGAACAGGTCATTGTCTATCCCCCGTTTATTCGCAGCCTTCCCTTTGAGGAGTTGCGTTCCGGTTTTGCGGAGGTCATCAAGCATAGCCTGATACAGGACGCTGATTACTGGCCATTTGTCAAAAAACAAGGACTTCAGGTAAAGGACTGGACGGCCCACATTGCCCACTCCATCAGGATCAAGTCTGCTGTGGTAGATGCGGATTTCAGAGAAGGGGGCTTAAGAAAGATACTCAACTACGGTCATACGATTGGCCATGCGGTAGAAAGCTTTTACCTGGAAAAAACGCGCCTGCTGCATGGTGAGGCTATTGCTATTGGCATGATCGCGGAAAACTACCTCTCGGTAAAATACTGCGGACTGCCGGAGCGTGAGGCAGATGAAATCAACCATTTTCTGCTGGGAATCTACGGTTTCCGCGAAATAGACGAAAAACATGAGGCAGAAATCGTACACCTTAGCCTGCAGGATAAGAAAAACGAAGGGGGTACGGTCAAATCCAGCCTGCTGAATAGGATTGGCGAAGCTACCTTTGATATCCCCATCACGGCCGATGATGTATATGAGGCGCTGGGCTACTACCGGCAGCAAAAAAAATAGCCTCACGAAGAGGCTTTTTTTATGGCTTGCAGAGATGCTGCTACTTCATTGATTCATTTACCTTCTTGTTGTATTTCTCCACTTCAGCTACCGCTTCATCTGCCAGTTCTTTGATCTTTTCAGCGCCTTCTTCCCAGGCATCTTCCAGGTCTTCCAAAAGATCATCGGCGGTTTTGCTCAGCTTACGGCGGGTTTTAGTGCCGCTCTCAGGAGCCAGTAATAATCCGGCCATAGCGCCAGCGGCCGCCCCGATCAAAAGTGCTGTAATTACTTTTCCAGTGTTGTCCATGGTGTGTAGGGTTTATGGTAAAAAAATATTTGCGAATGATGCCACAAGGTACGGAAAAAACGGCAGAGGTGTTGTATTTCTTAAGATTATGGTTTTTGTTTAGACAATGTTGGCTTGTAGAACCATATATCCGTGCCCGCACATTTTCTGCAGGTTCCGGTTTCCTGGATCATGTCACCTCATCACTCCCTTACTACCCAACACTTTCTTGACGGCAGACCTCGTCTTTATGCAAAAAACCATAACTTTACCGGGCATTTAACCAGAAGAATTTTGAAAACCAAGCAGATCAAATTATACCGGCTCAACCAGGCAGTGAAGACGAGTATTCGTATTGCCTCCTCTAAAAGTGAAAGTAATCGTGCGCTGATCATGCAGGCACTCTCTAAGGAGAAGATAGTCTTACATAATCTTTCCGAAGCCAGGGATACCCAGACCATGATGCGCCTGCTCAAATCAGAGGAACAGACACTGGACGTACTGGATGCCGGTACTACCATGCGCTTCCTGCTGGCCTATTCTACGGTGACTGGTGCTGGTAATGTTCTTAAGGGTACAGCACGGATGCACGAAAGACCGGTAAAGTTGCTGGTAGACGCGCTCAAGCAATTAGGAGCCAGCATCAAATATCTGCAGAACGAAGGCTTTCCTCCTGTACTGGTAGAAGGCATGCCTGAAGGGCAGAAACAGTCGGCGGTCAGTATCCGCGGAGATGTGAGCAGCCAGTATATCTCGGCTCTCCTGATGATCGCGCCTACCCTGCCGCAGGGGCTCAAACTGACGCTGGAAGGTAAAATCGGCAGTCGCCCCTATATCAGTATGACACTAAAGCTGATGAAAAGCTTTGGGATTGACTATCTCTGGGAAGGTAATGTGATCAATATAGCGCCTCAGCCATACAAAGCCGGTAGCTATACCATAGAATCTGACTGGTCTGGCGCCAGCTACTGGTACAGCCTGGTAGCCCTGGCCGATGATGCGGAAGTAAAGTTACTGGGGCTTAGAGAAGAGTCATTTCAGGGAGATATCGCCATTGTGGAGATCATGGATCAACTGGGCGTCACCTCTGTTTTTGATGAAGAAGGAGTGCTGCTACAGAAAAAAACAGCTGCACGGGAGCTGCATTATGACTTCAGTGACTGCCCGGACCTGGCCCAGACAGTAGCCGTAACCTGTGCGGCCAAAGGTATTCCATGCACCATGACTGGTCTGGAAAGCCTCCGTATCAAGGAAACGGACCGCATCGCTGCGCTCAGGCAGGAACTTAACAAGATGGGAGCGCAATTACTGGAAGATAAAGATACCTGGGAGTTGAAGCCCGGACGAAATCCTAAGGAGATAAGTGGCCTGCAGATCCATACCTACGAAGACCACCGTATGGCAATGGCATTTGCGCCTTTGGCAGGACTGATGGATTTAGTAATAGAAGAGCCGGATGTTGTGGTAAAATCCTATCCCGGATTTTGGAAAGACTTAGGTCAGGCTGGCGTAAAGTCTGAGCTTATTGATTCCTGATCTTTGCGTTAGCTGTAGGCTGCGACTGGAAATCAGGATTGTAGATTTCCTGTTGCGGCTTCTGTGCGTAAGCCGGGCAGGTTTTATAACTGGCACAGCTAGCTGCCAAACTCATGATGCAGATTGCCACAAATCCTGTTTTTAACAGTTTCATATAAATTTACTTTGGTTATCAGTAATTAAAGTAAAAGGATAATTTACTTTATTAAAAGCTACAACGCTAAAAAGTTTAGCGCATTGTCTTTTTTTTGCCAATTTCACCCTCCTCTAAGCCCAGATTTTTGTTCCTTCTGTGCAATTCTTACAAATGTCAATTTCACTGCGGGACTTCAGCAGTTGTTGGCGGAACTGCCGGTAAGGAGTGCTTTCCCAGATTTGCCGGAAAGGCATCTGCTGCATATCTCCCAACTGGTGGTGCGCGTCTTTGTCAAAACAACAGGGAACCACTTTGCCATCCCAGGTAATGACGCAGGAATGCCACATTTTCCAGCAGTGGTTCAATAACTTATTCTTGATACTGTAGGTTCCGTCGGGGAGTTTTTTGTAGCGCGAAAACTGCTGTTGCTCGGGTATCAGGGGCGAACCCTGGGCATAATCGTATATCTGTGCGGTCTTTAGGCCGACGGCATCCACGCCCAGTTTCCGGGCCAGTTGCCTCACTTCTGCTACCTGGTGCTCATTGGGCTTCACAACCAGGAACTGAAAAATGATATGCGGGGTGCGGGATTTGAGCTTCTTTTTCCAGGCGACTACATTTTTGGTGCCCTCCAGTACTTTTTCCAGCTTTCCGCCTACCCGATAAGCCTGGTAAGTCTCCTGGGTAGTTCCGTCAATGGAGATAATCAGGCGGTCTAGGCCGGAAGCTACTGTCCTGCGAGCGGTTTCATCATCCAGGTAATGGGCATTGGTAGAGGTGGCTGTATAAATCCCTTTTTGCGATGCGTAGCTAACCCATTCTAAAAAATTCCGGTTTAGGTAAGGCTCTCCCTGGAAGTAAAACAGCAGATAACAGAGCGTATCCTGCAGTTCATCTACCACTTTTCTGAACATTGTCTCCTGCAGCATGCCGGTAGGGCGGGTAAAGGACCGTAGTCCGCTGGGGCATTCCGGGCAGCGCAGGTTGCAGGAGGTAGTAGGCTCTATAGAAACACTGAGCGGCAGGCCGGCATGAACAGCCTTTCTGCTTAGCCGCGACAGAAAATAACTTCCCAACAGCTTCATCCCGTTGAAACTGCGTCTGACGGTAAGCTTGGAAAGAAAATTCAGGCTGTCCTGCAGATTGCTGATCATAGTAGCGCTAATTTAGGGCGAAAGTTATAATTTTGTCGGCAGGAGGCGAAACAAGTTTAGACTTTAACCTGGCAGGGATGATACTAATTGCAGATAGTGGCTCAACCAAAACAGACTGGCGAATACTGGATGAAGCCGGGAACGTAAGTCAGGCCCGTACCTCCGGCCTCAATCCCTATCACGAGACGGAGGGAAGTATGGCTACGGTGCTGCGAGACGAACTGCTGCCGCAGGTGGAGCAGGCGATCCGCCAGGTATATTTCTACGGCGCCGGCTGTGCCACCGAATCGGCCTGTGCCAATGTAGCGGCTGCCCTACAGCAGGTTTTCCCGGATGCTTTTTCCGAAGTCAATAACGACCAGTTGGGAGCAGCCCGTGCGCTTTGTGGCAGAGAGGCTGGTATCGCATGCATACTGGGTACCGGCTCTAATACCTGCCTCTACGACGGTCATAAGATCGTCGACAACATCCCACCCATGGGGTATATCATCGGGGATGAGGGGAGCGGCTCCAATATCGGTAAGGAACTGCTCAACCGCTACTTCCGCCGCGAACTCCCGCAAAAAATCAGAGAGAGGCTGGAAAAACGCTTTGATATGAGCAAAGAAGCAGTACTGGAGCATGTCTACCGCAAGCCTTTCCCTAACCGCTACATGGCTGGCTTTGCAAAATTTGTTTTTCAGAACCTGCAGGATCCCTACCTGATGCGCATGGTCTACGATATCCTGTCCAACTTCTTTGACAAGACTATCTGCCGTTACGACAATTACCAGCAATACAAAATACACTTTACCGGCTCCATAGCATTTTACTTTGGCAATCTCCTCCGGCAGGTCGCCAGCGATAAGGGACTGCGGATCTTCAACATCCTGGAAGGGCCTATCGCCGGACTTACATTATATCATCAAGAAGCACTTAAACCATGAGTACAACAGAATCATCTTCACTCTATAACGACCTGGAAAAAATGCCCACCCACGACATACTGGTGGGAATCAACCAGGAGGATAAAAAAGTAGCTTATGCGGTAGAGAAGGTCATCCCGCAGATAGAAAAACTGGTAGAGGGCATCGTGAGCCGTATGAAGCAGGGCGGGCGAATATTTTACATCGGCGCAGGTACCAGCGGCCGACTTGGGGTGGTAGATGCTTCGGAATGCCCGCCTACTTACGGAGTGCCCCACGACTGGGTGATTGGTATCATGGCAGGGGGCGATGCTGCCATCCGCAAGGCAGTGGAGTTTGCCGAAGATGATCCTGAGCAGGCCTGGAAGGATCTGCAGGCTTTTGCGATCAATGACAAAGACACAGTCATCGGTATTGCGGCTTCCGGCAGGACGCCCTATGTGATCGGGGGCCTTGAAGATGCCAGGAAAAACGGTATTCTCACAGGCTGCATTACCTGCAACGAGGAGACTGCCCTGGCCAAAGCGGCCGAAATTCCTATTGAGGTGGTCGTGGGGCCTGAGTTTGTAACGGGTAGCACCCGCATGAAAGCCGGAACTGCGCAGAAACTGGTCCTCAACATGATTTCTACTGCTACCATGATCGGCCTGGGCAGGGTGAAAGGAAACCGTATGGTGGATATGCAACTCAGCAACAATAAACTGGTAGACCGGGGAACGAGAATGCTGATGGAGGAGTTAAAGGTGGACAGGGAAGAGGCAGAGGCGCTGCTCAGAAAACATGGTTCAGTGCGACAGGCACTGGCCGCTGAGAAGCACGATTTTTAGTAGGTAAAACTGCATCCTGACTGCTCGCCATCTTTTGCCGCTTTCTCTACCAAAGTTTAATTGATGAACCACGGAAAGCATCAGAAGTATGCACCTGATAGAACCTTTTTACAACTGGTACAAGTATTATAATCCGGCCGAAGACGAGCAGTCGCCTTTTTTTGGTAAAGAGTATAATTATGACCTCTATACCAACACCATCTACGGTTACTACATAGACCCGGCATGGGATTTTATGGGCTCCGAAACCCTCTACATCAAAGTACTTTTTGCCGACTACCAGCGGGGCTTTTGTGTGATTGAGTTTATGGGCGAATGGAATGATGCCCTCAACAACGATATCATGCACCTCAAGCGCAATATCATTGACCACTTTACGGAGCAGGGCATCAACAAATTTATCCTGTTAGGAGAGAATATCCTTAATTTTCACGGATCTGATGACTGCTATTATGAAGAATGGTTTGAAGATGTGGAGGATGGCTGGGTTGCTGCAGTTAGTTTCAGGGACTTTGTCCTGTCCGAGATGACCGTCTACAATATTGACTCTTACATCAACTTTGGCGGCAGCCTGCAGATTGATAACTGGCGTACGCTGAAGCCGGTACAATTCTACGAACTAGTCAGTTCGCTGATCACCCGCCGACTTTCTCTTCCATAATTAAGTGTACCCTGGCGATCTCCGAGATCAGGTATCGCCTGCCCGAGCCCATATCACGGCAGAGTGCCCGGGTCCTTCTTACTGATTCCTTCACCAGCAGCATATGCCGGAAACGAAACTGCTGCTCCGGTTTTACTTCTGCCAGCGCAATGCTGCCATCCTGCCGGTCATACTGCTGTAAAGCCAGCGAAAGCCGCTGGTCAGAACCGCTGGCTGCCTTGGGGTTCCGCATATAGCTGCTGAGCGGCTTGAGCACATCTTCGGGGAATACCTGGCGGTTAAGTAGCGGTTCCATCAAATGCTGAAAACTTTTTTTCCATTCTCTGCCGTGGGGTGATATTCCGAAGCCATGATCCTGGAAAGCCAGCAGGTGGGCTACTTCATGCAGGTAGGTGATCAGAAAAGCATAAGGGTTCAGGCTGGCATTTACGGTGATCAGATGCGATTTCTGGCCTTTGTGGTAGCGATAGTCGCCCAGTTTAGACACCCGCCGGGGTTTTACTTTGAGGTTGAAAGGATACTTCAGCCACAATTCCACACAGTAGGTCTGGGCTGCTGCCGGCACATGCCGACTCATAAGTTGGGTGATTTTCTGACTGCTAAGGGAGTTCATCAAAGTTTCGGTCACTGCTCAGCCACTGCTGTTCCTGTTTGCTCAGTTCCATATCCTTACTGATGCGTCTTATGGTTGGGCGATTAAGGGAAAATACTACCAAAGCTATTGCATACAGGCCGGCAAATATCTGCTCTCCAGTCAGGTACATGCCCAGTATGGGCAGGAAATTAGCCAGGTCCAGCAGACCGTATTTGTACACTGAAACTTCGTGGAATGTCCTGAGCTTTTCGCGAAAAGTTTTGGGATCGCGCTGGCTGATCTGGTTTTTGTACAGGCGGTAAGCCATGAGTACGCAGACGACAGTAGCTGCCGGGATCAGTACGTGGGGAAGAAACTGCCAGCTTTCGGTAACCTTCAGCCCGCCTGCTTCTTCGGACTGCAGGTAAAGTATCACAAAAAAAAGTAAAGGCACGCCTACCATCAGGTAAAAAACCATGGTAAGCGTGTTGAAATATTCATATGCGTTACTTAAAAAGTTTCTTTTTCTGGCCATGATCTACAGATGATTCATGAATTGGGCTGATAATCAGTGATCCGAACAATAAGTTCTGTTGGATTGTATTATATTTATAGCACTATTCTACTGCCCCTTTATGGGCAGAATTTCTGTAAAACTAATCTTTCTGTATAAAATCGCCTAGCCTTTCGATGAAGATTGCTACCTGTCTGCTGATGTTTTGCCTTTTTGCGGCTGCCTGCAGTTCACGCTTTAGCCGGCAGACTGAAGAACAGCTTACCGAAGCACAATTTGATTCTCTGCGTACTGTTTACTACCAGTTGAACGACACTATCCACTACACCTGGAGTAGCATGATGGATGATGATGATGATAAGCTAAACGACATGCAGTTGCTGCTGAACGAAATTCGTAAAACAGATTACTACGGCAGAGACACACTGGATTCGCTATCCATGATGCTGGATGTGCTGCGTCAGCTTCGTTATGATTCTTTGAGCATGGGTGATGCCCGCCTGATCGATCAGTACGACAGCCTCACCCAAACAGTAAGTGAAGATCTGATCATCTATGCCGATGCAATGCCGGATTCAGCAATGAACCCCGTCATCAATGTGCTGACAGACCAGGTCATCAGTGCCAATAACAGTGTACTGCTGTACCGTATCCGCTATGACCGCTTCAGCGAGGATTTTAACCGGTTTCTGGAAGAGTACAAAGACGTCATGTCACGGATAGACAGCAGCGGCGGACCGGTATACAAAAGGCCGATGTTCCGGCTGATCAATGATAACAGGGAAGAAGAAAATTAAACGATATGCAGGTAAAAGAGGCTCAGTTTATTACCAGTGCAGCAAACTACAAGCAGTGCCCGGATTCCAACCTGCCGGAGTACGCTTTTATCGGGCGATCCAACGTGGGTAAGTCTTCGCTCATCAATATGCTGACGGAGCGGAAAAAGCTGGCGAAAATATCCGGCAGACCCGGAAAGACACAACTGATCAATCATTTTCTGATCAATAATGCCTGGCACCTGGTAGACCTGCCAGGTTACGGCTGGGCCAAAGTAAGCAAGTCTGCCCGTGAAGATTTTGGTAAGATGATACAGGATTATCTGCTCAACCGTCGGCAGCTGGTGTGCCTTTTCATCCTGATTGACTCCCGGATACCACCCCAGGCCATTGATCTAGACTTTATGGAATGGGCAGGTATTCACCAGATCCCTTTTGTGATGGTCTTTACCAAAGCGGATAAGCAATCGGTGAATAAAACCCAGAAATCCATTGCTACTTATCGGAAAACACTGAAAAAGGACTGGGCCGAACTGCCGCCAATGTTTGTGACCTCATCAGCGGATGGAAGCGGCAGAGATGAGTTGCTGGGTTACATCGGACAAACGTTGGAGGTAATTTAGTGCGTTTTTTTATGCTAAAATTTCATTGTTGAAAATTAACTTTCTCAACAAATCGCCTTTACTTTGCCTTTCTTTTAGCAGCACATAAAAATTAGCCGGACAGGCCATTAACTATTGAATAACCCAAAAGGAAGATATTATGGATTTGAATGAAATAGCATCAATCTCAGGAAAAGGAGGATTGTATCATATCGTGAAGCCAACCCGCAGCGGCGTGATCGTGGAATCACTGGATGAGCAGAAGAAAAAGATGGTCATTGGCGCCAACCACCGGGTATCAGTGCTCAAGGAAGTTTCTATCTACACCACTGACACGGAGGGTTCAGTGCCTTTAGAAGATGTATTTTCCAAAATACACGAAGAGTTTGGCGATGATCCCGGGGTGGATACTTCTGATACCGAAGAGCTCAAGGCATTTACCAGGCACATAATTCCTGAATACGACGAAGAGCGGGTTTACCCTTCGGATATGAAGAAGCTGGTAAGCTGGTATAATATACTTCTGAAATTTGCGCCTGATGTTTTTGAGAAAAAAGAATCAGAAAACACGGATGAGCAGGAAGAGACGAAAGCAGAAGGCCAGGAAGAAAAAGAGGACAAAGAATAAAAAAGGAAAGCAGGCCCGAAAGCCTGCTTTTTTGATTTTCTGTAGGGCGGAAGATCATTCACCCTGACCGAGAGAGTAGGCTCTCTCACCATTGAACTTATACAGGTGCTCAGTCTTGATAAAATCATAGTGGGCATCATCATGTACCCGGCGGAGCAGGTCAATTACCTGGCTATGGGTGACAGTTTCCCCATCAGGATGTACAAAACGGCAGCGCCAGTGGTCAGTACAGAAAGTTTCCGGCTTTCCTTCGGGATACACTTTTACTCCCCGGTTGGTAATCATCTTGAGCTGAAGCCCATTGCCATTGATGGCTTCAAGTCCCTTACCTATAGCATCAGGGTCGCGGCTTTCACCTTTCCAGTCAATAAACACGTCGACACCAACCAGTTCTTTCTTAAGATTGGGATCAGGAGGCGTAGTTTTATGCAGTAATTTACCCTCTACCGGCTTAAATTCTGCAGCTTTTAGATGGCTGGGCTTCTTACCCAAATTACTGATGACAGCCTGGGCAAAAGCTTGCGTACCCACGATCTCACGACTGGAGCCTACCCGGTAAATATCCGCAGTATGGACACCGCTTTCCATCGTTTTGAGCCAGGCATTGTTGATCAGGGTAGCAACATCTGGCTGGTCAATGTGCACCAGCATCATAATGGCTGCATTGATCAGTCCTGACGGGTTAGCAATATCTTTACCGGCAATGGGGGGGGCAGATCCATGAATAGCTTCAAACATGGCACAGATCTCGCCCACATTGGCAGAACCTCCTAAACCTACCGAACCGGCGATCTGTGCAGCGATATCAGAAACGATATCTCCGTAAAGGTTCAGCGTCACGATTACGTCCAGGGTTTCAGGCTTATCAGCCAGTATCGCTGAGCCGATATCTATGATCATATGCTCTTTCTCAATCTCCGGATACTCTTTACCAATCTCATCAAAAATCCGGTGAAACAAACCATCGGTATGCTTCATGATATTGTCTTTGGAGAAGCAGGTGACCTTTTTGCGGTTGTAGGCCTTGGCATATTCAAAAGCGTAGCGAACGATTTTTTCACAACCGGGGCGGCTGACCAGTTTAAGACATTGCACTACTTCTTCTGTCTGCTGGTGCTCAATACCGGCATAGAGATCCTCCTCATTTTCCCGGATAATGACCATGTCCAGGGTATTATGGCGGGTAGCCACATATGGGCTGTAGGAGCGGCAGGGACGTACGTTGGCATATAGCCCGAGCGTTTTTCGGGTAGTAACGTTCAGAGATTTAAATCCCCCTCCCTGAGGGGTAGTGATCGGTGCTTTCAGGAACACCTGTGTTTTACGCAGTGAGTCCCAGGCAGAAGGTTCAATGCCAGCAGAATTACCGCTGTTGAATACCTTCTCGCCGATTTCAATTACTTCAGGCTCTATCTGTGCGCCGGCAGCTTCCAGTATGTTCAGCGTGGCTTTCATGATCTCAGGGCCAATACCATCGCCATAGGCTACGGTAATTTTTTTCTTTTCAGGCATAAAAAAATAATTTGATTATGGTGGTAAAATTTAGATTCAATGTGTTTACAGCTAACCAAAAGTAAGACTATATGCTCAAAAAAGCAGCATAGGCGTGGGTAAATACACGAAATTATACTTTTGCATACGGTCTTAACTTTACATCGTTTGGATCGTTCAACACTTTCTTTTGCTGACTATCAGCTGCAATGGCATACTGGTTTTTTGAGTTTACTAGGCCACCTGTTATATTTGGGCCAAACATAAGGCATTGAGATGACGAACTTTAAGTTTCTCACTACGACACTTACAGAAGGTGTATTAACTATCACCATCAGTCGTGTAGAAAAAATGAATGCTCTGAACCGTGCAACACTCGAGGAATTGGGTGAAGCTTTTCAGGAAGTATATGATGATAAAGAGATCAAGGGAGTGATCATTACCGGGGAAGGTGAAAAAGCCTTTGTTGCCGGAGCTGATATCGCTGAGATTGCCGAACTGAATGAGCTGAATGGTAGAAAGTTCTCCGAAATCGGGCAGGAAGTTTTTGGCCTGATCGAAAAATGTGATAAGCCGGTGATTGCCGCCGTCAATGGTTTTGCCCTGGGTGGCGGTTGCGAACTGGCAATGGCCTGCCACCTGAGAATTGCTTCCCGTAATGCTATCTTCGGCCAACCGGAAGTGAACCTGGGGCTTATTCCCGGCTTCGGAGGTACTCAGCGCCTCACACAGCTCGTAGGCAAAGGCCGGGCCTTGGAAATGATGATGACCGCAGATACCATTTCTGCTGAAAGAGCCCTGGAAGTAGGACTGGTCAATTTCCTGGTGCAGGACAAAAAGGAGCTCATGGGTTTTTCTCTGCGGCTGATGCGTAAGATCATGTCCAAAGCCCCCCTGGCTATCGGTATGGTGATCGACTGTGTCAATGCAGCTTTTACCGGTGATGAAAACGGCTACCAGACAGAAGCCAACAGCTTCGCTGCCTGCTGCAAGTCAGAGGATTTCGAGGAGGGTACACAGGCCTTCCTGGAAAAACGTGAGCCACATTTCAAAGGCGAGTAAGCATTAGGGTACGTTGTTTGTTAGCCAGTGGATAGTTGAATGAGGTCTACTGAAGCGCATTGCTATTTATGAATCCACTGAAAAAACTGGCCGGGCAGACGATGCTGTATGGGGTGAGTACCATACTGGGTCGTCTGCTCAACTATGCCCTGGTACCCCTGCATACTTTTGTGTTTGAAGATACCGCCCAGTATGGCGCTATTACTAAATTGTATGCCTACGTCGCCATCCTCAACGTGATCTACACCTATGGCCTGGAAACTGCCTACTTCCGCTTTGTTTCCCGCCGAAAGGATGACGAAGAAGGCATGAAGCAGGTGTACGATTCAGCAGTTTCTTCGGTACTGATCAGTAGCTTTCTGCTTTCTTCCCTAATCATACTGTTCTCAGATGGTGTTGCCGGGCTGATCGGCTACCCGGATGCCGGTCAGATCGTGGTTTGGCTGGGACTGATCATGTTTACCGATGCCATCATGGCCATTCCTTTTGCCAAACTCCGGCAGGAGAACCGTCCGCTCAAGTTTGCCATTACCAAAATCAGTAGTATTGTCATTACGGTACTGCTCAATGTGTTTTTCCTGCTGGGTCTACCTGCGCTGAAAGATTACAGCCCGCTCTTTGATGCCATGTACTACCCTGACCTGGGCGTAGGCTACGTTTTCCTGGCTAATCTGATCGGTAATGCCACCATTCCCCTTTTCCTGTGGAAGTCGCTGGCTCAACTCAGACTAAGGGTTCACTGGCCTACGCTACGGCAGATGCTGCTTTACGCTTACCCCATACTCATCATGGGCTTGGGAGGTATGATCAACGAGCATCTGGACAAACTGATGCTGGAGGAGCTTATTCCGGTAGGGTTTTACCCGGACAAGACGCCAGCCGAAGCCCTGGGAGCCTATGGTGCCTGCTTCAAAATATCGGTGCTGATGCTGCTGGCCATACAGGCCTTTCGCTACGCGGGAGAACCATTCTTCTTCTCAAAAGCCGAAGATAAGGAGGCGCCTGAGTTGTTTGCCAAAGTGATGCATTACTTCACCATCCTTAGTATATTGATATTGCTGGGTGTCAGCCTGAACGTAGAACTGATAGGTGATATTTTCCTGCAGAACCCCGGCTATAAGGATGCCCTTTATGTGGTGCCTTTTCTGCTGGTAGCCAAACTGCTGTTTGGTATCTACACCAACCTGACGGTGTGGTTTAAACTGACGGACAAGACTAAGTACGGGACATACTTCAGCATACTGGGGGCGGTAATCACGATCGCAGGGAATATACTGCTGATCCCGGTAATGGGCTATCTGGGTTGTGCAGTGGCCAGTATCGCCTGTTTTCTGACGATGTGCGTAGCATGTTACATCTATGGGCAGAAGCACTACCCGATACCCTATGACTTTAAGCCTTCGCTACTGTATACCCTGGCGGCACTCATCATGATCTATCTTTCTTATCAGATAGACATGGCGAATTTACTGCTGGAAAATACGATAAACATACTTGCGGTCTTCTTATTTACGGCAGTGGTGTACCTGATAGAACGTAAAAAGATAACTTACCAAAGTATTTCTTAACTTCACCTCTAGAAAAAAACACAATTGAATATTTGATCATTTTTTTCAACTGGCATATCAATATTTAAGCAGATATCATACGTAATGAAAGTTAAAATTATCAACCGATCTGACCAACCGCTCCCGGCCTACCAGACTGAACATGCGGCCGGCATGGATTTGCATGCCAATCTGGAACAGTCAGTAAACCTTCTGCCCTTGGAAAGAGCCTTGATCCCTACCGGCCTTTTTATGGAAATTCCGGTAGGCTATGAGGCGCAGGTGCGCCCCAGAAGTGGCCTGGCTTATAAGCACGGAATCACAGTACTCAACAGCCCTGGCACAATAGATGCAGACTACCGGGGTGAAGTAAAGGTGCTACTGGTCAATCTTTCCAACGAAGCTTTTACCATACAGCATGGCGATCGTATTGCACAGATGGTGGTGGCCCCGCATGCGCAGGTGAGCTGGGAAGAAACTGACTTGCTAAACGAAACTCAAAGGGGAGCAGGAGGTTACGGTAGTACCGGAGTCGGTGTTAAGTAATTAAAAAACTACTAAATCTTACAAACGTGAAAATTGTTGTTCCGATGGCGGGCATGGGCAAGCGCATGCGTCCGCATACCCTTACGATTCCCAAACCCCTGATCCCTATCGCCGGTAAGCCGATCGTGCACCGCCTGGTAGAAGATATCGCCAAGGTAGTCAATGAAACAGTGGCAGAAGTGGGCTTTGTGATCAACCGTAGCTTTGGCACTGAAGTAGAAAACAGCCTTAAGGATGTGGCTGCCAGTATTGGCGCTGAAGGTAAGATTTACTACCAGGATGATCCATTGGGAACGGCGCATGCCCTCTACTGTGCCCAGGAAATGCTGGACGACAATGTGATCGTAGCCTATGCCGATACGCTGTTCAAGGCAGATTTTGTGCTGGACAAAGAGCAGGACGGTATCATCTGGGTGCATCAGGTAGAAGATCCATCAGCATTTGGTGTGGTGAAGGTAAACCAGGAAAATGTAATTACTGACTTTGTGGAGAAGCCGGCCACTTTTGTGTCTGACCTGGCGATCATTGGTATCTACTACTTCAGAGATGGTGCTGCCCTCAAAAGTGAACTCCAGTATCTGATAGACAATGATATCAGGAACTCCGGAGAGTACCAGATTACCAATGCGCTGGATAATATGAAAGCTAAGGGGGTTAAATTCGTCCCGGGTAAAGTAGACGAGTGGCTGGATTGCGGCAACAAAGATGCTACGGTGCATACCAACCAGCGATACCTGGAGTACATCAAAGACGAACTGGTAAAACAGGAAATAACTGGTCTGGAGAACTCAGCCATTATTCCGCCTGTTTATATCGGAAAGAATGTGAAAATCATTAACTCCGTGGTAGGCCCTTATGTATCTATCGGGGATAACACAAAAATCAAAAATTCCAGGATACAAAACTCTATCCTGCAGACCAGTACCACCGTAGACAATGCAAATCTGGTAAATTCTATGCTGGGCAATCATGTGACGCTCAGGCTCAGTTCTTCCGATTTCAGCATTGGCGACTATAATTCGGTAGTTGAGAATATGCATGATTAGGAAGATTATTCTGTAAGAGTATTGAATGTTAAAATAGAATATTTAGTTAGTTCGTTAGTATATTCAGGAAACCCTATGCTGATAGGGTTTTCCTATATTTCCACAGGGCATGCTGTGGGCCAAACGTTTAATCCATGAAAGTATCTATGCCAATGTCCAGTTGTTTTTCTCGCACCCTTCTGCTGCTGTTTGCGGTAAGCTGTCTTTTTACATCAGAAGCTTTTGCTCAGAAGAAAAAAAAGACTTCAGCCCGGGAGGAAAGAAAAGTCAGGGAGGCTACTTTTTATTTTACCGAAGGGGTGAAGTATTACATCCTGGCAGAGCCTGATTTTGATGCCGAGGATATGGACCGGGCACTGATGCTCTTCAAAAAATCGCTGGAAAGCGATCCTGATAATGACGCGGCCTACTTTAAGATTGCGACCATCCTGGCCGGCAGAGGCGACCTGGATAATGCGCTGGCGAATGCCAACAAATCGCTGGAGCTTGATGAACAAAACCAGTATTACTACACCCTAAATGCGGATATCCTTACCCGGCAGTCTAATTTTGCTGAGGCCGCCCAGGTATACGAGCGCATGATCAATAGCCTTGAAGGGACCAGTGAGTACCTGTTCGACCTGGCGGCGCTTTATTTGTACCAGGGTGATTATGAACAGGCACTGGATGCCTATAACCGTGCCGAGAAAGTGTTTGGCATTCAGCCTGAAGTGGTAAGGCAGAAGCAGAAAATTTACCTCAAACAGAACAAACTTAACAAGGCCATAGAAGAAGGCAAAAGGCTGGCGGAGGCTTTTCCCGGTGAAGTAGCTTACGTCATGGCGCTGGCAGAAATTTTTGTTTCCAACAATCGGGAAAAGGACGCCATTCCTTATCTGGAAGAACTGCTGGAAATCTCTCCCAATAATCCCGAGGCCCGGCTGATGCTTTCTAAAGTTTATCAGCGTACCGGCAACGACAGTAAAGCCGAGCAGAATATGGAACTGGCCTTTGCTAATCCTGAACTCAGCCTCAAACTAAAGCAGGACCTGATCGCCAAGTATATCCTCGAACTTCCCAATCAGGAAACAGAAAGCATGTTGCACAGCCTTACGGACCTGCTTGTAGAAACCCATCCGGAGGAAGCTTCGGTATATGTGCTCAAAGGTGATTTCCTGAACGCCATCAACGAAAGCAGAGGGGCCCGTGACCAGTATCTCAAATCACTGGAGTATGACGACACCAATTTCAATGTGTGGCAAAACCTGATTACCATTGAGTTTCAGGATATACAGGACTCTGAAAGCGTAATCAAATTATCCGAGTCGGCGCTGGAGCTATTTCCTAACCAGGCAGTACTTTTCTTTTACAATGGTGCAGCCCACTCAGTAGCCAAAAATTTTGATGAAGCAGCTTATTCGTTGGAGCAGAGCAAGCGTCTGGCAAATAACGAAGAACTGCTGAAGTACAGTAATATGTACCTGGGCGATGTCTACAACGAAATGAAAGATTATAGCAGGTCAGCCCAGGCTTATGAAGCTGTACTCAAGGTTGATCCCAGCAATGATTATGTCCTGAACAATTATAGCTACTTCCTGGCGTTACGGGAGGAAAAGCTTGATTATGCCAAGAAACTTTCCACACGGCTGCTGGAGCTAAACCCCGAAAACCCCAATTACCTGGATACCCATGCATGGGTTCTCTATAAAATTGGAGATTACAAACAGGCCAGCAAACTGTTGGAAAAAGCAGTAGAAAAAAATAATGGTAGTGGTGTGATCGTAGAGCACTATGGCGATGTGTTGTTCAAACTCGGGGAGGTAGACCAGGCCGTTAAGCAGTGGATGAAAGCCAAGGGCATGGATGATACTTCAGAACTTATTGATAAAAAAATTGCGGACAGGAAGTTATATGAATAAATACATTCTCTTATTTTTTTTCTTTGGAATTTTTCTAACATCCTGCAGCAAGAAAACGCTGAGCTTCAAAGATGCGGAAGTCTCAGAAAACTTCGCTGTAGACAATGTTGACTTCCAGTACCTGACCACCAGCAGCAAGATCAAGTTTAGCAATGATGATAAAAATCTGAGTGCTACGGCCAATATCCGGCTGAAAAAAGACAGCATTATCTGGGTATCTGTAACACCCGGATTTGGCATAGAAGCAGCCCGTGGTATCATCACACAGGATTCGGTCATTTTTGTCAACCGCATGAATAAAGAGTATTCTGCCTTTGACTTCAAAGAGCTCAGTAAGGAGTTCAATTTCAATATTGACTTTAACCTGCTGCAAGCGGTAGTGTTGGGTAATATGCCGGTAGAGATTGAAGACGATGACCAGGTAAAGAAAGAAACTGGGTATTTTGTGGTAAAGCAGGAAAAAGGCCCCATTACCATTAGTAACTATGTAGATGCCCGCAGCCTGAAGGTGGAACGAATTGCGATGCAGGACAAAGGCAAAGAAGAGGTTTTTGGAAAAATCCGTACCCGCAACAACATCCTCAACATCCGCTACAGTGACTTCCAGATGCTGGAAGACCAGGTGTTTCCTTTTGAGAACTTTGTATCGCTGGACTATCAGCGCAACGGAGAAAAGCGTAAAACTGAAATTGATATCCAGCATAAGAAAGCTACTATCAGTGATGAAGCACTCCGTTTTCCTTTTTCAGTACCTGAAAAATATGTGGAGAAATAAACAGCTCTTCCTGATCCTGTTACTGGGCCTGGTGCTGATTACTGATTTCTCTCTGGCCCAGACCGAAACAGACCGCACCGCACTGGAGCAGCGGAAGAAGGAAAACCTTCGTCAGATCAAAGAAGCCCAGCAGATCCTTTCTGAAACCTCTACCCGGAAGAAAACCAGCCTGGGGCAGTTGAACGCAATCAACCAGCAGATAGAGGCCCGTGAGTCACTGATAAGCTCCATCAATGAGGAAATTGACATCCTGGGTATTCAGATAGGAGAGATCAGCGGGGTCATTGAGGCATTGGAAGAAGATCTTGTAAACCTCAAAAAAGAGTATGCATATATGGTATATGCTACGCAAAAGACCAACAATGCCTACAGCCGTCTCATGTTCATTTTCTCAGCTGCAACCTTTGACCAGATGTTCATGCGCCTCAAATATATGCAGCAGTACTCTGAAGCCCGTAAAAACCAGGTGGAGCAGATCCAGAAAGTAAAAGAAACGCTGGGTAACCAGAAAGCCGCCCTTGAAGCCAAGCAGATGGAGCAGCAGGTGCTGCTGGATCAGCAGGTGATGGCTAACAAAGACCTGTTGGCCCTGAAAGCCAAACAACGCTCTATCATCCGGGACCTGAATTCGCAGGAAGCAGAATTGAGAAAAGAACTGGCACAACGGGAAAAAGCAGTAGAAGAACTGGATCAACTGATTGCCAGCCTTATCCGCAAAGAGATTGAAGAAAGCAATAAGAATAAAAACGCGGATAAGGTAGCCCTGAACTCTTCCAATGAGGCAGTATCCGTTTCTTTTGAGCAAAGCAAGAACCGCCTTACTTGGCCGGTAAATTCCGGCTTTATTTCTCAGAAATTCGGCAGGAACCCGCATCCGATTATGAAAAATATCCTGGTCCCCAATGATGGCGTAGATATACAGACTGTACAGAATGCTGAGGTAAAAGCTGTTTTTGATGGAATTGTAAAAGCCATCACCCCAATTCCCGAACCGGGCGATCTCAAGGCTGTGATCATGCAGCATGGGGAATATTTTACTGTCTATTCGCGCCTGAAACAGGTAAATGTCAAAACCGGTCAGCAACTCACTGCCTCAGATCCTGTAGGAATGGTCTATACTGACGGGAACGGCGTGTCTATGCTGCAGTTCCAGATATGGAGAAACAGCCAGAAGCTGAACCCCGAAGCATGGCTGATGAAAAAGTAGGCTGTTTTTTTGCATTTGACATATTTCTCACAGTCCATAACATTTTATTCTCGCACCTCTGCGAGCGAACTTTTTTTCCATTACTTCCCTTTGATTATTAACACATAACTTTTGCGAGGTGGATATAATGGATATATTTACAACTCGTGGAGTTTAACTCACATTTAAAAGATACTTTTTATGCACACTACTCTAGCATTTGTTGGCGGACTGGGAGGATGGGAAATTCTTCTGATTGTATTAGTTCTGGTAATCTTCTTCGGCGCCAAGAAAATTCCTGAACTGGCACGTGGACTGGGTCGTGGTATTCGCGAGTTCAAAGATGCCACCAAGGAAATCAAAGACGAAATAGAAGAAGGAAGTCAGAATACTACAGCCAGCAAATAGATCCGTTTGTGAAAGATTTTCGGTCTTTCAGCAGCATCCAGTCTTATCTGCAAAAGGGAGAGTTGAGCTGCGTAGAAATTGTGCAGTATTATCTGCAAAATATCCGGCAGCAGGAGCACCTGCATGTTTTCCTGGAAGTATATGCTGACCAAGCCCTGCAAAGAGCCCGCCTGATAGATGAAAAAATTCAGAAAGGAATTGCCGGCCGCCTGGCGGGAATGGTCTTAGGCCTGAAAGACGTACTTTGTCTGCAGGACCATGGTCTTCAGGCTGGCAGCAGGATTCTGGATGGTTTTAAGTCTCAGTTTACGGGTACTGCTGTGCAGCGTCTGCTGGACGAGGATGCAATTATTATCGGTCGGCAAAACTGTGATGAATTTGCCATGGGTTCTTCCAACGAGAATTCAGCCTTTGGGCCTACCCGAAATGCCGCCAATACGGAAAGGGTCCCCGGTGGTTCATCCGGTGCCTCGGCAGTTTCTGTTCAGGCCAACCTTTGTACTGCAGCCCTGGGTTCTGATACCGGAGGTTCCGTACGTCAACCTGCTGCCTTCTGTGGCGTAATCGGGCTCAAGCCTACTTATTCCCGTATATCCAGGTATGGTCTTCTGGCCTATGCTTCCTCATTTGACACTATTGGCACGTTTACCAATACCATTGAAGACAGCGCATTGCTACTGGAAATCATGGCCGGTAAGGATGAATACGACAGCACAGTAAGCCAGTCTGAAGTGCCTGCCTATACCCGTCAGTTAAGTTTTGACGGGAAAGTAAAGGTAGCTTACATAGAAGAAACCCTTCAAAACGAAGGGCTTAACCCCGAAATCAGGCAGCGTACCGAGGAAGTGATCAGCTTGCTTAAAGATGAAGGGCATCAGGTGGAATCTGTACATTTCCCTCTCTTAAAGTACCTCTTACCCACCTACTACATACTGACGATGGCTGAAGCCAGTTCTAACCTATCACGCTACGATGGGGTTAAATATGGTTATCGTAGCCCCAAGGTGCCTAACCTGGAAGCTATGTATAAAAAGAGCCGCTCCGAAGCTTTTGGGGAGGAAGTCAAGAGGCGCATCATGCTGGGTACTTTTGTGTTAAGTGCCAGTTATTATGATGCCTACTATACTAAAGCACAAAAAGTCAGGCGTCTGCTGCAGGAGGCAACTTTTAGCATACTGAAGGAGTACGACTTTATTGTACTGCCTACTACGCCAACTCCTGCATTCAAAATTGGCGAAACCACAACGCCTTTAGAAATGTACCTGGCTGACCTCTTTACGGTACAGGCCTCCATTGCCGGAGTGCCGGCTATTTCCTTACCGAATGGTACAGATAGTGAAGGGATGCCAATAGGTTTGCAGGTTATGGCTTCCAATTTCAGGGAATCTTCCCTCTTTGCATTTTCTAATTATATTTTGGATAAATTAGCTTAAATGCACTGACTTATTACCATAGATATTTTAAATCTCCCTACTTTTTTCGTATTTTGTATAGATTTTGCAGTTAGTCTCAAGGTCATTTTTGTTCAAACAAGTAAAGCTAAATCAATAAGAGAATGTCAAAAACTGGGGGAATCATCTTCGTCATTTTATGTACAATGGCGATCATGTCGGTCAGAGGGAAAGCTATGGTAAACGATCCGGCGGATACAGTGGATACTGATCTTTATGTGCCTGCTTATACGTATGAATATGTACCGGATGTATCCTATGACCTGGTGGCCGACCGTATAGCCTGTATTCAAACAGATATGCCACTGACATTCAACGAAAGGGTTTTTTCCTTTGTTGATTACTTTACGATCCGCAACCGTGAGTACACGCGTATGGTTGTTCGTCGTAAAGATGTTTATTTCCCCCTCTTTGAAAAGTACCTCAAAAAATATGGCATCCCTGAGGATCTCAAATATCTTTCTATTGTAGAGTCAGGACTCAATCCGGAAGCCCGCTCCCGGGTAGGTGCCGTTGGCCTCTGGCAGTTTATGCCCAGCACCGGACGTATGTATGGCCTGAACCAGGACTGGTATGTAGACGAGAGAATGAGTCCTGAAAAATCAACTGAAGCTGCCTGTAAATACCTTAAGCAGTTGTACAACATGTTTGATGACTGGGAACTGGCACTGGCTGCCTACAATACAGGACCCGGTAACGTCCGCAAGGCCATCCGCCGCTCCGGTTACAAAAAAGATTTCTGGTCTATTTATAATTATCTGCCCCGCGAAACCAGAAGTTATGTACCTCAGTTTGTGGCAGTAATTTATGCCCTGAACCACCTGGAAGAACACAACCTTCTTGAAGAGGTACCTGAATATGTATTTGAGGCAGACACTTTACTGGTGAGCCAGTTTATTAGCCTGAAAGCTCTTGGAGAGCAGATTAACGTATGTGAAGAGGATCTGAGACGCCTCAATCCGGAACTCAGGAGAGGAGCCATACCCGAAACTGCCAAAAACTATCCTTTGTTGATTCCTGCAGACACCTATGATTTTATTGCTGCCAACAGTACTGCCATTCTTGACTCTGCTGGTAAAAAAGAACTACAGGCTCAGGTGGACTATGTCGCTCAGACCACTCCCGGCAGTACTTATGACCGAGAAAAGGTTTATTATCGAGTGAAAAGTGGTGATGTACTCGGCGTTATTGCCGAACGCCATGGAGTAGGCCTCTCTGACCTGAGAAGCTGGAACAACATCCGGGGAAGTAGAATTTATGCCGGCCAAAAGTTAGCTATCTGGGTGAAACCTTCTCAGGCGCGGCTGGCTTCCGCCTCCAGCCCCGTATCCATTCCTGACAGCAAAGTACACCTGGTGCAGCCCGGGGACTCTCTGTGGGAAATATCCCGCCGATACCAGGGCGTAAGTGTAGAAACCATCAAGCAGTTGAACAACCTGACCAGCAATAAAATTACCCCAGGTCAGAAATTGATCATAGGCCGCTGATAAATTTTCCAGAAAACAACTTGTACGAGAAATTTGGTGTTATACAAGGTGAAAAAATAAGATTGTTGTATTATTAAGCCTGTAAACACATAAATTGACGTACTGTGAATTCTAAGAAAATAACCTTATATACCATCCCTTTATTTCTTTTAGGCCTGTTTGCTATCCTCAGTTCCTGTGAACCTGGAAATAGTAGTGCATCGGATGCATTGCCTACTGCCAGAGGGGCCTCAGGTGAGGTTGTACTGGTGATGGATTCTGCTTCCTGGCAGGGAGAACTGGGAGATGAACTCCGACAGACCTTCCTTAAGGCAATGCCAGGGCTCCCGCAACCGGAGCCTTATTTCTCCGTGAGGTATGTAGACCCCTTCAAGCTCAATAACCTGCTTCGTAATGCCAAGAACATGCTCTTTGTCGCTACGCTTAATAACGAAAGCGCGGGGGGCAGAAAAATGCGCAGTTACTTTACAGAAGCTTCCATCAAACGTATAGAAGAAGAACCTGGCCTTTTTCAGTTTAATAAAAGCGATCAGTTTGCCAAAGGACAGGAAGTCATGTTCCTTTTTGGTACATCTGACCAAGCTCTGATCGAAAATCTGAAGAATAACCGTGAAGAAGTGAGAGATCACTTCCATAAGGTGGAAATCGGGCGTATGCAGAAGAATCTGTATAAAGTAAACGAAAGAAGAACCATCAACCAGACCCTTAAGGAAGACGAAGGCTTTTACATCAGGGTGCCCAATGGGTATGAACTTGTACCCCTGGACCATGAGCCTGAAAAATTTACCTGGATAAGAAGTCTGGGCGATGAAGTAGATAAAAGTATCGTAGTCGCTTATGAAGACTATACTTCAGAGGATGTATTTACGCCTGAAGGCATCTCGGATTTGAGGAGAAGGGTAATGAAAAGCAATATCAGAGACGATAGCACTACCTACATGACAGTGCAGGACCTGGTGCCCATTGAAATAGATACTGTCAATTTTAACGGTAAATTTGCCGTAGAAGCACGTGGCCTCTGGAAGATGAGCAATAATTCTATGGGTGGACCATACATCAGCTATACCTTTGTAGACGAGGAAACCGGAAGGCTCTACTATATTGAAGGTTTTGTCTATAGCCCTGGCAAGCAGAAACGCCCATTCATCAGGGAGGTGGAAGCCATACTGAGGACTTTTAAAACACCGGAAGAAATTAACGCAACGAAAGCCACTAGTTAAAGTGGCTTTTTTTTGTGCCTTTATCTTCCCATCAATTTAACGGTATGGTGTGATTATATTTCTTACTTTTGTTGCACCCAAAAAACTGAAGAACATTGGAAGGAAAGGTACAACAATTCAGATCTATCAAGATCAGGAAAGAGGACGCTCTTAATTATCATACTCAGGGGCAGCCGGGAAAAATTGAGGTGGTCCCCACCAAACTCTTAAGCTCGCAGATTGACCTGGCGCTGGCTTACTCTCCGGGAGTTGCTGAGCCATGCAAAGAGATTGCTGAAGACAAAGAAAATGTCTATAAATACACCGCTAAGGGCAACCTGGTCGGCGTGATTTCTAATGGAACAGCTGTATTAGGGCTGGGCGATATTGGCCCGGAAGCTTCTAAACCGGTGATGGAAGGTAAGGCCGTACTTTTCAAGAAGTTTGCCGGAATAGATGTTTTTGATCTGGAAGTAGATGTCAAAGACCCCGATGCTTTTGTGCAGATTGTAAAAGCGCTGGAGCCAACATTTGGTGGTATCAACCTGGAAGATATCAAGGCACCTGAATGCTTTGAGATAGAAGAACGCCTTAAAGCAGCAATGAACATTCCGGTAATACACGACGACCAGCATGGTACAGCCATTATTACCGGTGCAGCCCTGCTGAATGCCCTGGAAATCGTCAACAAAAAAGCTTCGGACATCAAGCTGGTCGTAAGTGGTGCCGGTGCATCAGCGATCGCCTGTACCAAAATGTTTCTGTTGCTTGGCGTAAAACGTGAGAATGTTGTCATGTGCGATATCCATGGTGTACTGCGCAAAGGCAGAGATAACATGGATGAAATCAGGGAATTTTTTGCTACCGAAAGAGATGTGAATTCTCTGGCCCAAGCCATGGCCGGTGCAGATGTATTTCTTGGTCTGTCTGCCGGGAACATAGTATCCCAGGACATGATCCGCTCTATGGCTGATCATCCGGTAGTATTTGCCCTGGCGAATCCTGACCCCGAAATCAGCTATGATCTGGCTACCAGCAGCCGTGATGACATCATCATGGCTACCGGACGGTCAGACAATCCCAATCAGGTAAACAATGTATTGGGTTTCCCTTATATTTTCAGGGGGGCACTGGACGTAAGGGCTACGGCCATTAACGAAGATATGAAACTGGCTGCGGTACGTGCGCTGGCCAAGCTAGCCAAAGAGCCCACTCCCGAAATAGTCAACAAAGCATACAGCAGTGATAAGATCATTTTTGGCAGAGACTATCTAATCCCCAAGCCTCTTGACCCTCGCCTGATTACCACCATTTCACCGGCAGTAGCCAAAGCGGCCATGGATACCGGCGTAGCCCGAACACATATTAGCGATTGGGAGCAGTACGATATCGAGCTACAGCGACGTATTGGCATTGACCAGAAACTCATGTCACAGGTGATTAGTAAGGCAAAGAAACAGCCAAAACGTGTGGTATTTGCCGAAGCGGAAGACCAGAAGATCCTGAAGGCTGCGCAGATCATCCAGGATGAGCAGATAGCAGTACCCATACTACTCGGCAATAAAGAAAAGATACAGTACCTCATTGAAGACCATAAGCTGGAACTATCTTCCTGCATCATCATTGACCCCTATCATGCAGATGGGGATAAGATAGATGAGTTTGGCGATCGGCTGTATGAGAAGCGTAAACGTAAGGGGATGACCCGTACCGAGGCCCGCCGGCTGATGCGCTCCCGTAATTATTTTGGTACTTCCCTGGTGGAGGCAGGCGAAGCAGATGCCTTTATTTCCGGGCTTACCAGTGATTATCCTAAAACCATCCTGCCCGCGCTGCATGTGATCGGTATTAGTAGTGAGGTAAAACGTGTAGCTGGTATGTACATTATCACCAACAAAACCGGGACTTTTTTCTTTGCCGATACTACCGTCAATGTTAACCCTACTGCTGAGGAACTGGTAGATATCATCGGGCTTACCGCTACTTCTGTAACTTCATTCGGGATTGAACCAAGAATGGCGGTGCTATCCTATTCTAACTTTGGTTCCAGTAAGGGAGAGGTGCCTGTAAAGACGGCTGCTGCAGCGGCCATGGCCCGTGAGAAGTGGCCCGATCTGATCATTGACGGTGATATTCAGGCCAATACTGCGCTCAATACTGAGATGCAAAGAGAAAACTATCCTTTCAGCCGATTGGTAGAAGAAGGGGCAAATACCTTTATCTTTCCTGACCTGGCCTCCGGTAACATTGCCTATAAGCTGTTGATGGAAGTGGGAGGAGCAGAAGCAATCGGACCAGTACTGCTGGGTATGAACCGCCCTGTGCATATTCTGCAGCAGGGTAGTACCATTAGAGAAATTGTAAACATGGTAGCCATCGCAGTACTGGACGCGCAGGCTTTCGAAAGAATTCGCTTTTAGAAGGAGAGCAGATGCATTGTGCAGGCAGGCCCATCTTACACCAACAGATGGGCTTTTTTGTACCTGATGATCAGACTACCTCCTTGTACTGCATTCGGTGGAGCTGGGCATAGAATCCGTCTATTTCCAGAAGCTCCTGATGTGTGCCCCTTTCTTTAATCTCACCATGATCAAGTACCAGTATCTGGTCGGCACTCTGTATGGTAGACAAGCGGTGGGCAATGACAATAGCGGTACGTCCCTTCATCAGTTTGGTGATAGCCTCCTGGATCATTTCTTCAGTTTCAGTATCCACAGAAGAAGTAGCTTCATCCAGCACGATGACTTCCGGATCATACACCATGGCCCGTACAAAAGATATCAACTGCCGCTGACCTACAGACAGGGTTGCGCCTCTTTCCATCACATTGTATTCAAAACCTCCCGGCAAGCGCTCAATAAATTTCCTGGCGCCTACCAGTTCTGCTGCCTCCATCACTTTCTCACGGCTGATGTCCGGGTTGCCCAGCGTTATATTTTGTAAAATGGTATCAGAAAATAGAAACACGTCCTGCATGACTACACCGATATGGTGCCGCAACGTATCCAACTGGTACTGTTTGATTTCTGTCCCGTCTACGATAATTTCTCCCCGCTTGATGTCATAAAAACGGTTGAGCAGGTTGATGATGGAAGACTTACCAGCACCAGTAGCGCCTACCAACGCCAGGGTTTCTCCGGGTTTTACCTCAAAATTGATGTCTTTCAGCACATAATCACGTTCGTTGTAGGCAAACCACACATTTTTAAAAATGACATGGCCTTTGATATGGTCCGGTGCATGGTTTCCATTGTCGGGAATATGCTCATTACTGTCCATGATTTTCAGAATGCGCGAAGAGCTTACGATACCCAGTTGTAAGGTGTTGAAGCGGTCAGCTATCTGCCGGATAGGGCGGAAAAACATATTGATATACATGATAAAAGCTACCAGTATACCAATGGTCACCTCTTCGTGCAGTACGCCCCGGGCACCGTACCAGACAAGCAGCCCTATTCCTGTAGCCTGTATGACCTCAGCCACCGGAAAGTAGATGGAGTAATACATGACGGATTTTAGGTGAGCATGTTTATGTTCTTCATTGATTTCTTTGAAACGGTCGTATTCCAGCTTTTCGCTGCTAAAGATCTGCACGATATTCATTCCGGTAATATGCTCCTGTACAAATGAATTGAGGTTGGAAACCGCATTTCGGACATCATTAAACGCCACCTTGATCTTCTCTTTGAAAACATAGGTGCTCAGTATCAGCAGGGGTAAGGTGGACAGGCTGACCAGTGTCAGCTTCCAGTCTATATAGAGCATTACGCTCAGGATCACGATGATCTGCAGCAAATCGCCGATAATAGCGGCTACTCCCTGGCTAAAGATATCAGAAAGCGTCTCGATGTCCGATACATTTCGGGTTACCAGGCGGCCAATGGGGGTACGGTCAAAGTACTGCAGGCGCAGATTAAGCAGGTGGCGATAGAGTTTGATACGGATGTCACGGATCACATGCTGCCCGAGCCAACCGGAAAGAAAAGTATGTGAATACTGTACAAAACCCTGTACAACCAGTAAGCCTACCAGCAGGAGAGACATATACACCAGGCCCTGGTAATCACCGGACAGGATAAAATTGTCTATCGTTTTCTGTACAACAAAAGGCAGGGCCGGTGCCAGCAAAGCGACCAGAATAGTGAGTACTACCAGTATGTAAAAACGTTTTTTGTAGGGCTTGACGAACTGAAAAATCCGGCGGAGCACATCCATATCAATGATTTCGCCGCTGTTGTTTTTCTCTTTATCCATAATTACTAATACTTAAAAGCCGCTGCTAAGTTGTAAATATTCAGTTATGCAGGAAAATATCTCGCGGATACTCCACCCGACTTAGGTAGAGGCCTTCGGCAGGCACCGAACGACCTGCCTGTTGCCGGTTATTGCTCTGCAGTATCTGCACAAATCTCTCTCGGCTGATCTTTCCTGTTCCCACTTCAATCAATGTACCAACAATAGCTCTCACCATATTTCTGAGAAAGCGGTTGGCGCTAATATGGAAAACCAGGCGGTGTTGATCGGTCTGCTGCCAGCAGGCGGTGTAGACACGGCAGAGCGTACTTTCCTGCCCGCCGCCTGCCTTACTGAAACAGGCATAATCCCTGTCTTTGCCATCTGCCAGCAGGCTTGCTGCCTCATTCATATTTTCCAGGTGCAAGGCAGGTTTAAAAAAATAGCTCTGGTCCAACAGGAATGGGTCTTTCTGCTGATGGATATGGTACTGATAGGCGCGAATTCGGGCGTCAAAGCGGGCGTGAGCATCACTTTTTACCGGAATAATAGCCTGTACTGCAATATCGTGGGGCAGCATGGCATTCAACTGATGCTGTAGTTGCAGGGTGTTCAGCTTTTGATCAGTATCAAAATGAGCAAACTGCTGCAGTGCATGTACGCCGGTATCTGTTCGCCCGCTGCCACTCAGACCAGAATTACCAGGAATAACTTTGTGTAGCGCTTCCTCGATTACCTCCTGCACGCTCAGGGCATTTTGCTGAATCTGCCAGCCATGATAAAGGGTTCCTCTATACCTGATCTCTAGAAAGTAACGCAATATCTGTTTTCTTTAAAAAGCAAGTTGCCAGTAAAGTATCATGAAAAGCATATGTGCTGGAATGTTGCCAGATACCAGATGAAAAGAATTCAATGCTGAAAGGCAGCTTACAGCTAAAATTCGGAAGTAAAACATTTCTATGCCGGGAGCCTGGCAAAAATTTCTTGACCTGGTACAAAAACTTAACAATAGCTTCACAGCAAATTTAAATGATCTTTCCCACACATTTATAATTTTGCATTTTAAATGCCGGGCATTGTGCCTGATCAGGCCATGAAAAGCATAAGACTTAAGAAAATAAACCAGTTAGCAAGTGTTGGCCGCCAAATTTACTGAGGCAGGGGTGAAAGTTATTGAGCAAAATAAGAAGAAGGATACCTTAATTATTACAGGTAAAGCGCTAGTTGTACTCCTGACAGTGTTGCTTTTTCTGTTGTCCCTTGACATCATGGGTAATTCCTTTTTGTCGCTAAGGCAGACTGCAGCAGAGACAATTCTTTCTGTTACGGCTAATCCTTTTGTGGGTTTGTTCATCGGCCTGTTGCTGACAGCCATTATCCAGAGCAGTTCTACCAGCACTGCCATGATCGTGGCCCTGGTAGGTTCGGGTGGCCTGAGCCTCTCGGCGGCAGTACCCATCGTGATGGGAGCCAATATAGGTACTACCCTGACCAGTACCATCATTTCCCTTGGTTATATCACCAACAAGCGTGAATTTCGTAAAGCCATCAGCGCCGGGACCATCCATGACATTTACAATATCATCCTGGCGGTCATACTTTTTCCGCTGGAGTACCACTACCAGTTTCTGTCCAGGCTGAGCAGCACGCTGGCAGCTACGCTGGTTCAACTAACATCTGATCCTAAGCCAGCGGGATTTATTGACCAGACCAATGACTGGAGCATAGGGGCTTACCTGACACAGACCGTTGACAATAGCTGGCTACTGGTAATCCTCTCTTTTGTTATGCTCTTTGCGACCATCAAGGTCATGTCACAGATGATTTACGGTTCATTGATTGGTAAGTCGAAAGACCGTATGCGCGAGTTTATTTTCAATAATCCCTACAAATCATTTGCCTGGGGTAGTGTCATTACGGCAGCAGTACAGTCCAGTTCCATTACCACCTCGCTGATGGTGCCCCTGGTAGCTACCAGTAAAGTGTCACTACAGAGATCCTTTCCCTTCATTATGGGAGCCAACATTGGAACTACGGTTACGGCCCTGATCGCAGCGCTTTTCAAATCTGAAGCTGCTATCAGCATTGCTTTGGTGCATTTTCTTTTCAATTCTATTGGCTTACTGATATTTTTGCCTTACAAGCCGCTAAGGAGGATTCCCGGTATACTGGCAGGTCGCTTTGGAAAACTTACCCAGCGCAACCGTCTGATCGGATTTTTATACATTGTGCTGATGTTCTTCCTGATTCCTTTCCTGCTGATCTACTTCAACAAACCTTCCTAGCAGCTGACAAATAATTGCTTAAGTGGAGGAACATCTCTAAATTGCTGATCAACCCGCTTGTTTGAGCATAAACTATTTTTTCATTTATTACAAAAAAGCCATGTCTAAAGTTGAGAATTTCGACCAGCTAGAAGAACAGAAAGAAGCACTTTTTAATGCGATTGATGACTTTAAGGATTCCCTGAACCTGGATGACCTTGATCTTGATAAGGCCAAGGAACTGGTAAAACCATTATTAATCGCAGGTGTCGCTGCATTCGTCATCTACAAATTATTCAGTGGAATATTCGGCAGGAAAGTATCCTATCAGGATGATAATGCCGTGCTCAAAAATATTAAGACAAAGGGTGATACCAAGGTGTCCCGCTTCGTCAAAGAGCAGGCAGTAATCGTGATACTGGCCCTGGCCCGCAAATGGATCAAAAAATATTTAAGAGCCAATAAACTTCTTGATGAAGACTGATATTTACCAAAGTTTTTCAGAGCATAAAGCAGCAGGACGGAAAAGTTTTGCCGTACTCATAGACCCCGACAAGATAGAGGGTGAGTCGGCCTGCATGCGCATTGTCAATATGAGCATTGAAAACCAGGTGGATTATTTCCTGGTAGGAGGGAGCTTGATTACCGGTAACAACTTTGGCCAGATCGTTCGGCTGATCAAGGACAATACGGACATACCAGTGGTCATTTTTCCGGGTAGCAGCATGCACATAGAACCAGCCGCGGATGCTATTCTCTTTCTTTCACTGATCTCGGGCCGCAACCCTGACCTGCTCATTGGGCAGCATGTGGTGGCGGCGCCAGTACTCAAAAGAAGCAACCTGGAAGTGGTACCTACCGGCTATATGCTGATCAATTCCGGGCAGCAGACCACGGTTTCTTACATGAGCAATACCACTCCGATCCCGCACGATAAGCCTTCCGTAGCAGCTTGTACTGCTATTGCCGGCGAAATGCTGGGTTTAAAACTGATCTACCTGGATGCAGGGAGCGGTGCCGAACAGCCGGTCAGTGGTAAGATGATTAATATGATTCGAAAATCCGTGGATGTACCTCTGATCGTAGGGGGCGGTATCAATAATGCCCATAAAGCTGCCCGTGCTTATGAGTCAGGGGCTGATGTCATTGTCATTGGCAACGGCATTGAACAGAATCCTGGCCTGCTGGTGGAAGTAGCTGAATTAACCAGCCGTTATAACCAGCAACTGAAAGTATAAACTGATAATTTTGTAAGCAATAAGCCGCTGGGAAGTCGATTCTTAGCGGCTATTTTTTTATCTTTTAGTGTACAACAACCTATCATAAACTATGTCAGTGATTTCGCGCCGGCGTATGCTCAGAAATTCTGCAGCAGTGGCAGCCTCTTTCTCCTGTGCTCCCATTGCTTCCCTTTTTGCCACTGGCCAACATTCCTACCGGATCGGGGCCTGCGACTGGTCTATTGGCAGACACAGCGATGTGGCGGCTATGGCTACCGCTCGCGAAATTGGGCTGGATGGCGTGCAGATCAGCCTGGGTAAAGTGGAAAATAATATGCACCTGCGTCAAAAGAAGGTGCAGCAGGCTTACCGTGAAGCTGCCGAAAAGCATGGAGTCCAGGTCTCCAGCCTGGCCATCGGTGAGCTTAACCAGGTGCCCTACAAATCCGCCCCGGAAACCGAAGCCTGGGTGAGCGATAGCATTGATGTGGCAGAGGCTTTGAAGGTGCCGGTCGTACTGCTGGCCTTCTTTGGCAATGGCGATCTCAAAAGTGACCAAAAAGGCACGCAGGAAGTTATCCGTCGTCTCAGGAAAGTTGCCCCTAAAGCGGAAAGCCAAGGTATCATCCTCGGTATTGAATCCTGGCTGAGTGCCGACGAACACCTGGAGATCATAGCAGCAGTTGGCTCGCCCAACGTACGCGTCTACTACGACGTGGCCAATTCTCATAAAATGGGCTACAACATTTATGATGAGATACAGCGCCTGGGCAGCGAATACATCTGCGAGGTTCACGCCAAAGAGAACGGCTATTTACTGGGACAGGGCAAGGTGGATTTTCCCAGGGTAAGAGACATATTGCAGGATGTGGGCTACAGCGGCTGGATCATTATTGAAGGCGCTACGCCCGAGGGTATGGAAGTCCTGCCGGCCTACCGACAAAATCTCGCTTTTATCCAAAAAACCTTCAACCAGCTATGAAAAATCTATTTCTGATTCTTGTATTGCTAGCGTTTTTCATGGCTTGTTCCGGGGAAAAAGAACAGCCTGTGCAGGAGGCGCCTGAACTTTATCTGCCCGATGATCTGCAGGCGAGCGTTTGGGCCGAATCTCCGCAGTTTTTCAACCCCACCAACATAGATGTGGATATCCGTGGCCGGGTATGGGTAGCTGAAGCAGTCAACTACCGGGATTTTAACAATAACAAAGGTCATAAAGCCCACAAACAAGGTGACCGCATCATGATCCTTGAAGACCTGGACGGTGACGGAAAAAGTGATACCTCAAAGGTTTTTGTGCAGGACCCCGATTTGCGTTCTCCACTGGGTATTGCCGTACTGGGCAATAAGATCGTGGTTTCCTGCTCTCCCCATATCATCGTCTATACCGATGAAAACGGTGACGACTTGCCCGACCATAAAGAAATCCTGCTGACCGGTTTTGGCGGTCTGGACCATGACCACGGGCTGCACTCCGTGACCGCCGGCCCGGACGGCAGTTGGTATTTTAACACTGGCAATGCCGGTCCGCATATTGTCACAGATAAAAATGGGTGGACGCTGAGAGCGGGGAGCATCTATAATGGAGGCACGCCTTACAATCAATCCAACGAACCTGCCCTGCAAAGCGATGACTCACGCATTTACACCGGAGGTATGGCTTTGCAGGTAAACCCTGACGGTAGCGCGTTGAAAGTACTGGCCCACAATTTCCGCAATTCATACGAAGTGGCGGTAGACTCCTACGGCGAGCTCTGGCAGAACGACAACGATGACCAGAAGGACGCCAACCGTACCACCTGGCTGATGCGGGGGGCGAGTGCCGGCTACTTTAGTGCTGACGGTAGTCGTAGCTGGCAGGCCGATCAGCGTCCCGGGCAGACGCTGCAGGAAGCACACTGGCATCAGCATGATCCAGGTGTACTCCCCGCCGGTGATATCTACGGCTCCGGCTCACCTACCGGTGTGATGGTCTATGAAGGTGATGCGCTGGGTGAAAATTACCGGGGAATGCTGCTCAGTGCCGATGCCGGCCGCAATGTGATCTTTGGCTACCGTACTGAGCCGGAAGGAGCGGGTTTCGCGCTGCACCGCAGTAATTTTATCGCCTCAGTCAATGAATCTACCGAAGGCTACCGCTGGTACGAGGTGGATGAAAACCA
>CAZFFW010000024.1:0-43728 GCA_964518125.1 uncultured Porifericola sp. | reverse complement strand
GAAAGAACGGCAGCCCTGGAGCAGAAGAAAATAGAGCTGGAAAAAGCCAATGCCAGCAAAGATATGCTATTCTCCATCATCGGCCATGACCTGCGCAGCCCGGCAGCTTCCCTGCAGAATGTGGCCGAACTGATCAGCTTTTACAATAAAAAAGGCGACAGCGAACAGCTCAATGCCACCGGTACTAAAGTGGTCAAAGCTGCCAAAAACATCAACTTCCTGCTGGATAACCTGCTGCAGTGGTCGCTCTCGCAGCGGGGCGAGCTGCAGATACGCCCAGAAAAGATCAGCCTGCCGGAGATGGTGCATGAAGTACTGGAAATTTACCGGGATATGGCAGAGGCTAAAGGTATTCAGCTGGAGGTACTTACCAGCGAAGATTTGTACGTACTGGCTGACAAAAATGCCTGCCTGACCATCCTCAGAAACCTGATCAGCAATGCCCTCAAATTTACCCATGCCGGTGGGTGCGTAAAGATTTTGCTGGAGAGCAAACAGGAAACAGTCCGTCTCTGCGTAAGCGATACCGGCACCGGCATTCCGCCCGAAATGATGGCCATGCTCTTTGAACTTAAGGAGCAGAAAAGTACCAAAGGTACGGCTAAGGAGAAAGGCACCGGCCTGGGCTTGGTACTGGTCAGGGAGATGCTGCGCCTCAACCAGGGTGATATCAATATCATCAGTGTGCCTGGTAAAGGCACCTCTGTCAACATCAGCCTGCCGTTTTTTCAGGAGACTTAAATCCATTCACTCCCTACAAGCTTTCGTTCACTCCTTTTTTCCTGCCACTCGCGCCTTTCGCCTGAAGCTCTTTTCGGCGTCCATTACTTTTGGATTATTCATTCAACATTAACCCAAAAGAAAAATGGCAACCTTAGCAACTGAACAAGTAAAAACAGAGCAGGTGCAGCCTGCACAGGCACCCCAGTTGGTTTCTCCCGCCCGCATCATGGAAGTAGGCATGGGATTCTGGGCTTCCAAAACCCTGCTGACCGCCGTGAAACTGGAGCTTTTCACCCAGATCGGTGATAAGAAACTTTCGGGAGAGGAAATTCAAAACCGTCTTGGTCTGAACGTCAGAAGTGTGTATGACTTCCTGGATACGCTGGTGAGCCTGGGCTTCCTGGAAAGAGACGGGCTGAAAGAGAAAGCACTCTACAGCAACACCCTGGAAACCGCCCTTTTCCTGGACAAAAATCAGCTTTCGTATACCGGAGGTATCCTGGAGATGGCCAACGACCGCCTCTACCCTTTCTGGAACCACCTGGAAGAAGGACTGCGTACCGGAACGCCACAGAATGAGGTTAAACTAAACGGAAAACCTGTCTTTGAGGCTGTTTATGCCGACCCTGAAAGACTGCAACTGGTGATGGATGGCATGGCCGGTACACAGATCGGTAACTTCATCACCCTGGCGCAGAAGTTTCCTTTTGAGAAATTCCGTTCTCTCTGCGATATCGGTGGGGCTGATGCTACACTCTCCATCATCGTTGCGCAGCAGCATCCTCACCTGCAGATTACTTCGGCAGATTTGCCCCCGGTAGAGCCCATTGCTACACAGCATGTAGCCAGGCATGGCCTCAGCGAGCAGGTGCGCGTGAAAGCATTGGATATGTTCAGTCAGCCCTTTCCGAAAGCAGACGTCATTACCATGGGTAACATCCTGCACGACTGGAACCTGGAAGAAAAGAAGCTGCTCATCCGCAAAGCCTATGAGGCACTGCCCGAAAACGGTGCTTTCATTGCCATAGAATTCGTCATAGACGATGAGCGCAAAGAAAATACGATGGGACTGCTCATGTCGCTCAACATGCTCATAGAAACTTATGGCGGCTTTGACTACTCCCATGCCGACTTCCACGAATGGGCCATTGAAGCAGGATTCCGCTCTACTACCAGGATCGCTTTAACTGGTCCGGCCAGTGCGGTAGTGGCTTACAAATAAGCAACTGATCAGGCAGATCAATCGCTCCTTTGCCCAAGCATCTACCCTGTATACGGTAGAGAGAATACTGGCTGAGGCGTATGAAAAACACCCCTGATCCGGTATTCTCTGGCAAAGCCGATCTTCAGACCTTTGTATCGTACCTGACAGAGCAGATCAGCATCAGGTACAATCTTGTAAGACTCAACATTAACCCAATATCATGAAAAAGATCATCATCAACGGTATGCTGCTGGCAGCCATGGTAGCCTTCCTCTACGGCTGCTATCAATCAAATTCTAAAGAAGTCGCAGTAAACACCCCTGTATTACTGGACTCAGTTGCATTCAAACAGGAGCAGATCCTCAGGGGCGGTTACCTGGTCAATGTAGGCGGCTGTAACGACTGCCATACGCCCAAGGTCTTCACCGCACAGGGCATGGGACTGGATACCGCCCGACTGCTTTCAGGTCATCCGAACGGCTCACCGCTGCCGGAGATTGATGTGCGGGCTTTGCAGCCTGGTTACTGGACGCTCTTCAACGCCCACCTGACGGCTGGCATCGGTCCCTGGGGAATGACTTACGCCCGCAACCTGACACCTCACGGCACCGGCATCAAAGGCTGGACTGAGGAGGTTTTCATCAAAGCCATGCGGACTGGTAAGCACATGGGTATGGAGCAGGGAAGGCCCATTATGCCGCCTATGCCCTGGTTTAACCTTGCACTAGCCACCGATGAAGACCTGAAAGCCATCCATGCTTACCTGCAAACCATCAAACCCATTGATAACTATGTGCCTGAGCCGGTGTCACCGGAAGAAGTCATGAAGATGGCAGAAGCACAGGCTTCAGCCCGCTAAACAGTTGAAAGGAGCACGTCAGCAAAAGCAGGCTCCACCCTCACCCGAATTGTATAGAATACCCGATTTTATCAACATTCATTAGCCCAAATACCATGAAAAATTTAGTAGTACTTAGCCTTGCAGCTGCCCTGGTGCTGGCATGCAGCGCTTTCACCCACAAAAAAGAAGCAGCACCCAGCCGATCAGAACTGATCACCGCCAAAACCTGGAAAATGAACGGATACAAAGTCACGCCTGCCTATGACTTCCTGAAAAACGGCGCAGCAATCACCGATATCTACCAGCATTTCAACTGCTACACTGACAATACCATCAGTTTTGAAAAGAGCGGCAGCTTTCAGCACAGGGATGGTGAGCAGCTCTGTGGAAATAGCCAGTCTGAAACAGGCACCTGGTTCTTTGATCCCAGTGATAGCATCCTGATCAGACAAAGTGCCGGCGAGTCCTTCTGTGTTGACATTCTGGAAATATCAGCAAACAAACTGGCGTACAGCTACAAAATTGAAAAGACAGGTCCGGACGGCATGCCCCTGACACTGACATTTACCGAAGAATACATTGCCCAATAATTATCATCATTCATTAACCATTAATTATTCATCTTCAAATTAACCCAAAACCATGAGAACCTTCATCAGACTTGAAATTTACCTGCTAGCCCTTATGCTCGTTACCCTCTTCTCCTGCCAGGAAGATGATCTGGAGGCCAGAGGCCCGGTGTCCAAGACCAAACAGATTGACCGGACAGAGATAGGCGACGGGACTGTATCCCTGTGGCTGCAGTCAGACCGGGAGGACAAACCCGAAAAGCTCAGCATCGTCTTCAGCAAAAAGGCTTTTGACAACCTGCCTACTACCGACGATCACATGGCCAATGAGTTTGTGCTGAGCGTTGACAAGCCAGGCATCAACATCCCCTTTGAGCATGTAGGCGTAAACTGGAACCCCAACGGACACCCCCCGATGACGATCTACGGACTGGCACACTTTGACTTTCACTACTACCTGATGGGCGAGCACGAAAGACATATGATCGCTCCCACTGATCCCAAGCTGACCGTTGAACCCACTGCTGATTACCTGCCGGCCGGCTACATTGCAACTGATCCTGTGCCGATGATGGGCCTGCACTGGGTGGACCCTACTTCTCCGGAAATTGCCAATGGTGAAACATTTACCCATACCTTCATCTACGGTTCTTACGATGGTAAAATCAACTTCCTGGAGCCGATGATCACGCTTGATTACATCAAGACAAAGCCCAATGCGAAGTATGCTTTCAAGCAGCCTGCCAAGTTTGCCAAAGAAGGATACTACCCTACTGAGTACGGTATCTACTATGATGCCCGCAAAGGAGAGTACAGCATCACGCTGGAGAACTTTATCTGGAGAGACGCCAATTAGTTTTTAGCTTAGTTTAGAAAGGAAGAAGAGCCGGGAATTTTCCTGGCTTTTCTGTTTCTGATCACAGTACCGAAGTAATCTGGTGCTGTTTTTTACGATTCTACAGAGATGAGTCGTTAAGTTGAATAAAATGATATCAAGCCGAAAATGACACTACTACCCATAGAAGTTGAAACTACCCGGAATAAGATTTTCCAGGATTCACCAGAGTGTGCGGAAATCGTGGCTATATTTCAAGATCATTACCAGAAAACCGGCTTCCACAAACCCTGGATCAAATACGTCTTCTCCAATGAAGCAGGCGAATTTATCGGGGCGGGTGGTTTCAAGGACCAGCCCCGGGAAGGAAAAGTGGAGATCACCTACGGGACTTTCAGTCGCTATCAGGGCCGGGGCATAGGCACTGAGATCTGCAAAAACCTGCTGCAACTCGCCCGAAAAATGGATCCCTCTCTGACGATCATCGCACACACTGTACCTGACAACCTGGCTTCCATTGCGGTGCTTCAGAAGAATGGCTTTGTGCAGAATGGCAAAGTATGGGATGAAGAAGATGGTGAACTGCTGCTGTGGGAGCAGTCAGACTCAATTTTAAACGTTTGAATAAAAATGCTAAGGTACTTTATTACCCACGGCTTGTCCCCCGACAAGCCGTATCTTTTCAGCGTTTTCTGATTACGAACCCTTAAATTGCCCTACTTTAGCTAAAGTGCTTAATGAAAATCAGCGCTGGCAAAAACTAAACCATCCGTGTCACAAACTATTCTGATCAGAGACTATACGCCTGAGGACAAAGCGGATGTGCTGCAGCTGCTGCTAAAAAATACGCCTGCCTATTTCTCTACCGAGGAAGAAGCTGACTTTCTGCATTACCTGGAAAAAGAACAGGAATACTACTACGTACTCTTATCAGAAAATGAAATTGTGGGGGCCGGCGGTATTAATTTTTCGGGTAACCCTGCCATTGGCAAAATCAGCTGGGACCTGATCCATCCTGATCACCAGGGGAAAGGCTTTGGAAAGCGGCTCCTGCACTATCGCCTGGATAAGCTCAGATCTATGCCGGAGGTAGAGCAGATCACCGTCAGGACTTCCCAGCTGGTCTACAAATTCTACGAAAGAGCAGGTTTTCACCTGGCAGAGGTGGTCAAAGATTACTGGGCGCCCGGCTTTGACCTGTACCGGATGAAATATGTGGACGATCAGCGCTTTTGCCTGTAATTTTACCTGAGCCTGGCACAACTTCTTCCGGAGAGAGACCAATCAGTGATAACTTTGCACAGCATCAGACAGCCGGAAAAACCCGGCTGTCTGATGTTCAATTTGTTTGTAATCCCAAAATGGCGTGACCAGCCATCATCTGTCTCATGGCAGTTGGAGCTGCTTGACACATACTGCTGCCGGCACGGTTGTTTCAGACTGGTAGGTGAACCTGCCACTGTCAGCATCCCGGTTGAAAACAACCACATTGTCATTATCACGGTTGGCGACAAATACAAATTCCCCCTCTTTGTCTACACAGAAATTACGGGGATGTGCGCCACCGGTCTCCTCGTGTGCCACATAGGTCATTTTCCCGCTTTTGGGATCTACTGCATAAATCACAATACTGTCATGCCCGCGATTAGAGCCGTAGACGAACTTGCCATCGGGAGAGAGGTGTAGGTCGGCAGTGGTATTGTTAGCCACTTCCGCCCCTTCAGGCAGGGTACTGACCCTATGCACCGGGCTAAGAGCGCCTGACTTTTTATCTATTTTGTACGAAGCAATGGTAGATGACAGCTCTTCAATGGAAAAAGCATAAGGCTTATCAGGATGAAGGGCAAAATGACGGGGCCCTGCGGCGGGGCTGCTGGCCGCAAAAGGCGTAGTAGCAGGCGCAAGTTCCCCTTTTTTGTCTACTGAGTAGATCATGATCTTGTCAATGCCCAGGTCAGAGGCATAGATGTACTTGCCATCTTTTGAGGGAATGATAGAATGCATGTGCGGCTCGTTCTGCCGGCTCGGATGAGCGCCTTTGCCCTCATGCTGTATAAAATCAGAGGCTGCGCCAATACTGCCGTCGCTATTTACCGGATATACGGAGAGGCTACCTCCCACGTAATTGGACACGAATGCGAACTTACCGTCCGGGCTGAAAGACAGGTGACAAGGCCCCGGTCCACCGGCCGACTGTTCATTGAGCATGCGCAACTTTCCGCTCTGCTGGTCTATGGCAAATGCCGTAATGGTGCCGTTTTTATCATCGGCATTCATACCTTCCCGGTAGGCAGCGTACAGATACTTACCACTGGGATGTACTTCCAGGTAGGTAGGGCTGGTCTTATGCGGCAAAGCCTGCAGTTGCGAAAGTTTACCGCTGCTGCGGTCAAATTCCAGGACGTAAATCCCCTGGCTTCCCCTGTCAGAATAGGTGCCCACGTACAGTAATTCCCTGGTAGGTTGCTGAGCAGAAACAAAAGGTGTACTCATAAGATAAAGGCAAATAATAAAGAATAGCTTTTTCATTTTCAAAAAATCAGTTAATCAATAGTCGCTCAGGAAGATAGTAAGTAATCCCTGATTTCCCATTCGGCTTCAATACAAAAATATGGTTCAGCCTCTGCGCCATGCTTAAGTAAGCAAGGTACTGTATAAGTATTAACTGCCATCTAAACTTACGGCTTATCAGGTTCGGTGTGGGAGATGAATTTCCTGAAAGGCTCAGGAAATCCATCGGAGCTACCGGGCATAGTTTTTATCATTCTTCACTAGCTGCATGGCTCAGTTGGTCTGCTTCCAGCTGCTTTCGGGCAAAGCCAGGGCCGCTCCACTCCAACTGTAGCGAAGGGGCTTTTTCCTGCTGTCTGGCATAAGTGAGTTGGACGGGGTGATAGCCTTCTTCCAGCATCATCTCTGCCGAAACGGTAGTACCTGAAGCATACATTTTGTCGGCATCAATCAGGGTGGCCTCGTGGAGGCGCATTACGGCCCCTCCGTCTGCCTGCAGGTAAAATACATATTTAGCCGTCTGCGGTACTTCCAGCAGCCCACTGAATTCCACCACATTGCCATCCTCACTGCTTAGGCCAGCGTCAAAAGTATCCGTGACACCAGTGCTGGCAGGATCAACCGGCAGGGAGGTGACAAGTGGCGTCCAGGGAGTGGCGGTACTGAAAGCACGAAAAACCAGCCCTGGCTCAGGAGACTGCACTGACGTCAGTGCCGGAACAGGAATACTGTCGTAGGGCCTCTGGGCAGATGAATTAGGCCGACGCAGCCGCAGTACTCTGTCCTTCATCTGCTGCTGCAAATCCTCAAAATATTCGCTGCTTCCCGCCAGATTATTTTCTTCTCCCTGGTCTTCCACAGGGTCATAAATCCTGAAGTCATCATCGGCTGACTGGATAGCATAGCGTACACCCTTATAGCCTTCATGGTAAATAACCTGCATCTCTCCCCGCATCTGGTTGCGGTGGGAAGGGTCAAATTCGGCATAGTCACGGGTGGGCCCGTTGTGGAAATATTCTACATACACAGCGCCACCTTGCCTGCTACCCTGTCCGCGCAGCATGGGCAGCAAAGATGTACCATCCGTATTGGCCGGGGCCGGTATTCCTGCTGCTTCGGCAAAGGTAGGCATCCAGTCGTGGAACTGGCTGGGAGTGTCGTTTCTCTCGCCGGCAGCTACCTGACCGGGCCAGTATACGATGGTCGGCACCCGGATACCACCCTCCCAGGTATCCCTTTTGGTGCCATCCAAAGGGCCAAAACTGTCAAAGAAAGTTGGGTCGTACTCACCGTATCCATAAGATTCGTGGTGAGGACCGTTGTCCGAGCTAAATACGATGAGGGTTTCCTCTTCAATATTCATTTCTTTAAGTAGTTGCAGAATATCGCCTACACCATGATCAATCCTCCGTACCATACTGGCAAAGCGCCGGTACTGGTCGGGCCAGTCATTATCCGTATAGTCGGGGTGGATATAATCATCAATGCCGGCTTCGGCGGTATTGATATAACTGGCCGAATCGCCAATCAGTTGCAGTCCTCCTGAGAGCCCACCACCCTTGGGATAAGGTGTGGCGGCGACCTGCAGACCGGCATGAGGAGTATCATAAGCCAGGTACAGGAAAAAAGGCTTTTCCGGACTTTGCTGCTTGCTTTCGCTAATCCATTTCTTGGCTGCAGCGGTAAAAAGGTCGGTAGTGTAGACTCCCTGTAGCTGGTCGGATATTTCTTCGTTACCGGCATAAAGCTCTACCGGAGCCCGGGCCGGCGCCTGATGTGCGGGATAGTGGTTGTGGCCATCTCTATGGCGGACATAGCCCAGGAAGTGGTCAAAGCCTCTTTTGGTAGGATAAGCCTCCCAGCTCTCGGGGCTGTCACCTTCCAGCCCCTGCAGGCCCCACTTGCCAATAAGCGCCGTGGCATAGCCGGCTTCTTTTAGTACCGACGCCAGCGTATGGTTATCGGGCAGGGCTTTGTCAAACTGATTGTTCCTGATTTCGGCATGTCCCTGGTGAACGCCCAGCATCAGAGATGCACGGGAAGGAGCACATACCGGGGCTGGCACATAATGTCGGGTAAGCAGCATTCCCTGGTTTGCCATGGAGTCCAGCCTGGGCGTAAGATGATAAGGCTCATCTGTGCCTAAACGCTGGTTCTGATAAAGGACGCCCAGGTCTCCATAGCCCAGGTCGTCGGTAAGGATGAAGATAATATTCGGCTGGGAAGGAGTGCTTGCTACCGGCTCATCCCGACTTTCCTGAGGGGAGGAACAGGCAGCAAAAAGGAGGCAAAGGCAAAGCATCAGGTTTCTGTTAGTCATAAGCAGGTTTTTGTCGTTGTATCAGGTTTTATTGGCGTAGCAGGGCCTTTACTGCATGATCAGCATGCCTTATATGAGGCTCACTCAGTGCCATAAGGGAAAAAATAATGGCCTTAAGTTAAGATTTATATTAATTTCTTCCTCAGGAATGAGGTATTATGCCAGTGAGCTGAAAAATATTTCCCCGGAAGTAAAATGTAAATGTCGTTGAGCAATAGCCGGGGAAAGAAGCTGATGCATTTACCTAAGAGGCCGCAAAGGTCTAAAAACAAACGCCGATTTTGTCCAATACGCACACTACCTAATTCACCTCTTCCACTACCTCTGCATCTTCCAGGATATACATGAGCTGGTAAATATCATGGGCATTCAGGACCAGTTTTCCTTTGATTCGGATGGGTGCCTCGGTGTAGTCAACAGGCTCCCTGAGGTAGACCTCCACTACTGTTTCCGCACCACCGACGCCGCAAAAGAAACAGGCGGCCAGGGGCAGAGAGGACAGGATAAAATGATCCGGAGCAAAAACGGCATCCAGTCCGCCGGCAGGAATGATATAACCTGGCACTACAATCTCCTGGCCTTCCAGGGTTTTGACCTCATCCGAAAAAACCGGGAGGTTGATCACGCCAAATTCATCCTCAGAAACTTCGTAGCTTACTTTGGCGAGTTTGCTCCAGGTGTTATTGGTAGAAAACTTCGGGTCTCCATCAGCCTGGGCAAAGACGAGGGAAGAGGTGATAATAAGGATGAACAGTAGGCCTGCTATTTTTTTCTTCATGAAAAATGTTTTTTGTCAGAGGGCACAAGCGAAAGCGCCTGTACCCCCGAATTTTTTTACAGATTTGATTGAATGGCTACTCTTCTCCCTCCTCAGTAGCGTCACCTTTCATAGAGGTGGTCCTGAGGGTGGGGTAGCTGATCCCCAGTTGCTCAAGATAAGAATCGTACTTGGTTTCATCGTAGTAAAATTTCTCCAGCTGCGGACGAAAGGTGCTCATGATTTCCTGGTTAAGCTCAATCGCCGGCTTGTCGTCAGGGTTCAGGAGTGGCGAGTACTCTACATCTTTGGTCTGTACTGTTTTGTAGTAGTCCCAGGCTTCGGTCACAATTTCAGGCTTAAGGAAAATATCCAGTAGTGTCATCGCTTCTGCTTTGGCCCCGGCAGTAGCGCCCTTATGGGCAATGGGAGTGGCCATCGTGATGGCATTAGACCAGTGGTGTCCCTGCAGACCGGGCATATTGGAAGGGAAGCGCAGTACAATGGTAGGTACTGCCCATGAGATATCGGCGATATCATCCGAACCTCCTCCCAGGGAGAATTTTACCGGCTGGGCCAGTTCCTCCAGTTCCGTCGCCAGACCTTCCGGATCTGAACCTACTTCTTCCTGCACCGCTTTGGCCAGCATCTGATCATCCTCAGTCCAGGTAGGCAGCCCTACTTTTTTGATGTTTTCGTAGGTCACTTCAGCGATTACCTTGTTGAAATGGCCGGGCCAGGCGCTGCCCAGGTAACGATACGACATCTCAGTGTCGGTCATCATCGCGGCTCCCTCGCCAATTTTGATGGCGATATCATACATTTTTTTGATGTCGGCATAGGTACGGTCGCGCAGGTAGTACCAGACGGACGCCTTGGCAGGCACCACGTTGGGCTGGTCGCCCCCATCAGTGATCACGTAGTGAGAACGCTGCGTAGGCTGAAGATGCTCACGGCGAAAGTTCCAACCGATGTTCATGAGTTCTACCGCATCCAGTGCACTTCTTCCTCTCCAGGGAGAACCAGCGCCATGGGCGGCTTCCCCTTCAAATGAAAATTCTACGGAAATCATGCCATTGCCCCGGGGGCTGCCGTAGGAGGTCTGTAAATTGTTGCCCACGTGGGTAAATATGCAGACATCCACATCATCAAAATAGCCATCTCTCACAAAAAAGGCTTTGGTGGCGACCTGCTCTTCCGCTACTCCCGGCCATAGCATAAGGGTACCGGGAATACCTTCCCGCTCCATGATCTCCTTGACAGCCAGCACAGCCGTCACATTGACTGCCTGACCTGAATTATGACCTTCTCCGTGCCCTGGAGCACCCTCTATGATTGGATCATGATAGGCCACACCCGGCTTCTGTGAAGCTTTGGGGATACAGTCCAGGTCACTGCCGATGGCGATGACCGGCTTACCACTTCCCCAGGTGGCTGTCCAGGCGGTAGGCACACCGGAAATCCCTTTTTCAATGGTGAAGCCGTTTTCCTCGAGGATGCCGGTGATATATTTTGAGGTCTCGATCTCCTGCATGCCCAGTTCGCTGAAGCTGAATATTTTATCCACCATCACCTGCGTCAGTTTGCTGTTTTTCTCTACCGCCAGCGCTACCTCTTCTTTAAGGTCTTCTATCTTCTTTTTGGACATTTTTTTCTGCGCAAATGCTCCGGGTGTCCATGCGACACTCATCGCAAGGCAGATGAGGCAGGCTTTGAATAAGGGCTGCAGATACGCAGTAAAAGTTGGTTTGATTGTCATCATAGTGTGTTAGGATTGAAGTGTAATGAAATTGATACCGTATGGCTTTCGCGCCAGTGCTTGCCTGAGGATCTTAATGGACAGACAATTTAGTTTAAGAAGTTTTTGCTACAATTTGTAGAATTAAACGCTGAAAATAAACCTATATCCAAAATAAATACAAAGTCAAATAATTATTTCTCAGATGGAATAAGCCCTTTGACTGGTTGGCCTGAAATGATCAGGGGAAGACTGGATTGAGGCACGCTACACCACCAGCAGCAAAGTGTGCGTACTTTGTTTTTGACGAAAAGCGAAATCTGAAAACAATACAACTGATTTCTGGTAAGTCAAATATAGCCTTTGGTCCTGCGAAAGCTGAAATTTTACGTTCACCGAGGGGCTGTGCCATTGACCAGTATCATTTTTTAAACTACATATTTCTGACAATGATGAAAATACATTTGCCGCTTTGCTTCATCATTTTTTGTCTGTTGACAGCCACTTCAACAGCCTGTGAGCCTTCCGCTGAAGAAAATACGCAACAGCAGGAAATAGCTACCGCTGACACTTCATCAACAGAGGCACCGCTGCATCCCGGCCACATTGTGATGCAGGTGAGTGACCTGGACCGTTCGCAGCAGTTTTACGAAAACTACCTGGGCCTGGAAACCAAAGAAGAGGTCATCTACCAGGGAGAAAGGAGGATCTTCATGAGTGCTTCCGATAGTCATCATGAGCTGGTACTGCTGGAAGCCCGAAAGGAAGAATTTCTGCCGATAGAGATCAGGCAGTTACAGCAGGTCGCCTTTGAAGTGAGCAGCCACGAGGCACTGCTGGGATTTTTTGAGGAAGTAAAAGCCAGCGAAATCCCCTACACCATCAAAGACAACCAGGTCAGCCTTTCCCTTTATTTTCCTGACCCTGACAGTGTTACGGTAGAGTTATACTGGGATATACAGCACGAACCATTTGGAGAAAGTCAGTGGAATGGCCAGCAGGTGGACATTAGCGAGGAAGCACTACGCAATCCTGAAGAAATGCTGACTGATTGATCTGCCTGCTCCGCTTCGCATTCAAATAATTTTTTAAACTTAAACCCTAATGCTTATGAATCTGAACGAAAGACAATCGCTGAAAGACTATCCTGAAAAGGAGAAAACTGCTTACCTGGCAGCCGTGGCCAGCATGGCTACCCCTGAAGACAAAGCTTCAGCGGAAGAGGAAGCTTTTCTGCTGGACCTCTGCGAAGAGGCGGAACTCTCTGAGGCCGACCGGGAAAAAGTACTTAATGAAGCGCGTAATCCGAGCAACGAAGGTTTTGAAAACTACCTGCAGTGGCTCAAAGAAAGCGACCTGAAATACTCATTTGTGGTGGATGTGATCTCTTTTGCCAAGGCTGACGGAGACTACACTGAGGAGGAAAAAACCAGAATCCATCGCATGGCCGATAAACTGGGCATCAGCATAGAACAGTACAACACCCTGAATGAATATGTGGATAAGGCCGAAAGCTCGCAGGAGGATGAAAGTACCGAGGAGGGATTTCTCCAGCAGACCGGTCTGAAGGAAAAACTGGAAAGGCAGGGCATCCCGGTGAAAGGTTTGCTGACCGGCCTGGTAGGTTCCATGCTGATGAAAGGCGTGATGGGAAGACGTCACCGCAGGAGCGGGCTGCTCAGCCAGCTGATGGGTGGGGGTAGTACACGCCGCCGAAGTAGCGGATTAAGCTCAGTGGTGCGTATGTTGAGCGGAAAGCGGGGTTACCGGCGCTCTGGCGGATTGCTCAGCAAACTGTTGTAGACTACCAAGTCTTTTTGCCGGTTTAGCAGCAACGTTAAGTGCCCCAATATGACTGCGACAATTCCGTCTTGTAGCGGGTGCCAGCACTGAGGGAAGGGGAGCAGGCAAAATATGGTCACTCCCCTATCCATACTGTATTCTTGAGGTATGAGGTTGTCCAGCTATTGCTTTATCCGTGATGAACCTTCAGATAAAGTAGTACCAAAAATCAGGTGGGCGAGCATAAGGTGCAGTAAATAAGGACGAATACGCGTCTTGGGAGGGTCCGGGTGCAACGCAAAGGTTGTCTTCCAGACACCAATTCCAACAATGCCACAAAGTGAGCCAAAAGCCAGTCCGTTCTTTAAGGGGCGAAGCTGTACATTGGGGCGCCATACAAACTCGAAAAACAGGGCAAAAACCCAGCCTACGATGAAGTGCATCAGGTATGCCAGTAATGGCGGAGGGGACTCTTTTTTATGCGTGAGGCTTTCTACGAAAAGATAACTCAGCAGCTGAGGTTCTCTGAACTGTTCTTTGAAAAGGTTGGACAACAGGTAGCTGAAACCGGTCATGAGGGCAGTGGCCAGGGCACCCATGCTGAAGGCTGTAGCTACTCTTGATTTAGCGAAAAAAGTTATCATGCAACACGTTTTTTGGTAAAAAATGAAAACAACCAAAGAATTTTGAGCGCAAGCCTGCGTCAGGTCAGACTACCTGAAACCAGACCTGCCTGACGGCTAAAACACAATGTCAGAAACTGTAATCTTCCGACTATGTTTGTGCCGTTTCGGGCTTTTATGAATTGTCCCGCTTATGGAGCCTTCGCTACACAATTGACATTTTTGTTTCTTTTGGCTGATCAAATAATTAGATTAAGCACCAATATATTCAGCCCGAGTAGTTACCGCAAAATCAGGCTAATTTTTTGACATCAGGGAATGGTCAAGCACCAGGGCAGTAAGCAGCGGACAGAACAAAACCAGAAGTGTTTTTTTGCTATTGAAAATCAGTATCAATGCATCCACTACCATAGCCTGGAGCAGGTACACACTTAGCCTTTTGTTGATTATACAAGAGGGTACTGCAAGTTTTTTTCGCCTGAACGGGATTTTTTTTGAAACATAAATTTTTTCATTATGAAACCTGATGCAAAGATTAAAAACCCATCACGTTCTTTATGGACTGCCTTCCTGATCGGCCTGGGCATCATGGCCGCCATTGATGAGATTGTGTTCCATCAGTTGCTGGCATGGCACCATTTTTATGATTTAGCCACACCTGCCATTAGCCTGCTGAGCGATGGCCTCCTGCATGCAGCAGAACTACTGGCGCTGGTGGGCGGTTTTTTTCTCTACGCTGATCTGAGGAGGAGGCACGAACTAGCCCAGATGTGGGCCTGGTCTGGATTTTTCCTGGGGCTGGGCTCGTTCCAGCTTTTTGATGGAATTGTAGACCACAAAATCCTCCGCATACACCAGGTACGCTACGGAGTAGACATTCTCCCCTATGACCTGGCCTGGAATGGGTTCGGTATACTGCTACTGCTGATCGGTTTCTGGCTGCGGTGGCAGGCCAAAAAAAATGGACTGCTCTCTCCCGCCAACTAATCAGCTTATCCTGTTCTATGTAAATCAATACACCCTTCTCATGATGATGCAATGGCTACCCCCGCTACTGCTGGCACTTATTATCCTTACCTACTTTTGGGCGGTGAAGAGACAGGATCAGCAGTATACAAAATGGAATCCTGCCTACTCATCAAGCTTTCTGATGAGTATGATCCTGATGGTGATCTGTTTACTACCTGGCGTGATGGAGTGGGCCCACCATGATCTCAGAGGACACATGCTGCAACACCTCCTCATTGGCATGTTTGCTCCCATCGGGATTGTATACTCCGCAGCCCTTACCCTTGCCTACAGGGTGCTGCCGGTAAGCTCTGGCAGAAAGCTGAGCGCAGTTTTAAAGAGCAGGTTCATACAGATTTTAGCACAGCCATCGGTCGCCCTGATCCTCAACATTGGCAGTATGGCGCTGCTTTACCTGACACCCCTGTTTGAGATCAGTATGCGACATCCCCTGCTGCATTATCTGATGCTCTTGCACTTTTTTGCTGCCGGTTACCTTTTCACTGCTGCGATCATCAGCCCTGAGTCCTTTCCCGGACAGGCAGGCAGGCGGCAGCGGCTGTTCATCCTTTTTTTGAGTATGGGAGCCCATGCCTATCTGAGCAAACTGATGTACGCCCATCATTTCCCGAGAGGCACGACGCATAGTCTTGAACAGATCCAGCAAGCAGCCCAGTGGATGTACTACGGGGGCGATATGTCAGAAATACTCCTGGCCAGCCTATTTTTCTATGAATGGTACAAAAGCAAACGCCCGCTAACCCATGCTTTGCGTGGATAGATGCATTTCGGCTATCGGGCTTGCGAAGATTTTTCGGTTACCGTCAGAAATACTTACAGCAACTGCATGAGTTCTCCGCATGGCCTGATCATAAAATATCAAATTTGCCGCTAAGGCGAAGTCTACCAGCCTGCCGGGTAAACAAGCTCATTCCTGATCCGGTTTAGCCGAAATAATTTAAACACTAATATGCACTGGAGATGAGCAATACCCTAAAAGAGAAAGTAGCAGTAGTAAGTGGCGCAGGTTCAGGTATTGGCGCAGCCACGGCTAGCCGCCTGGCAAAAGAGGGAGCTAAAGTAGCCCTGCTGAGCCGTACCCGCGCTGAACTGGAAGAAATAGCCGGTGAGATTGGCGAGGATAAATCACTGGTGATTGAAGCTGATGTGGCACAGGAAAAAGACATCCGCCAGGCATACGAAAAAGTGCTGCAGACCTGGGGAAGGGTGGATTTTGTGTTTGCCAATGCCGGGGTAAATGGCGTATGGGCACCTATAGACGAATTGAACCTGTCTGACTGGCAGAAGACCATAGACATTAACCTGACCGGGACATTCCTGACCGTGAAGTACGCGGTGCCCCATCTCAAAAAACAGGGCGGATCGGTAGTCATCGCCGCTTCCATCAATGGATCCCGGGTTTTCAGCAATACCGGTGCTACAGCTTACTCCTGCAGCAAAGCAGGGCAGGTCGCCATGGCCAAAATGCTGGCCCTGGAGCTGGCCAAGCACCAGATCAGGGTCAACGTCATCTGCCCGGGCGCTATAGACACGGAAATCGACGATAACACTGAAAAGCAACATGTAGAAAAAGAAAAAGAACCTGCAGAATATCCGGAAGGCATCATTCCCCTCACCCACGGTAAGCCCGGAAAAGCCCATCAGGTAGCTGACCTTGTATATTTCCTGGTGTCTGACCTTTCCAGCCACATTACCGGCACCGAAGTCTGGATTGACGGGGCAGAGTCACTACTGAAAGGTTAGGTGGAGCTTTGGATAAAACTTCAGAAGGAGTACTTCCATATTGAATGCAGGAAATTACCTGAAAGAGCAATCTTTTTCTATCTAAAGAAACCCAAATCGCTTAGGAAAAGTCAGATAATTTACAAAATTACACCTGTACAGATACCCGAAAATTGCCATTCCCAGTAAAAACAGGGTTTATTACGTATGGGATCTTGAAAACTAAATCAGCGCCCGAGCCCCGGAATAGATATAGTTTAAAAGATTCCGACAGCCAACACCAAGGTATCAGTACATCTTTACAAGAAGAAAGTAAGCAGACTGGCTTCAGTGAAAAGTCAGAGCATATAAAGCTATTTACTGATATTGCATAGGAATAATACCCCTACCCTGCTATTTGCCTTATCCAGTTTTGAAAGTGTTGTAATTCTTTCCTATGGCTAAAATCCTCTGTCACCTTAGCCTTCAAAGTACGGACTAAGAAAAGCCACCTCCCCCTTTTTTCCTCTCCCCTTCATTTAATTTGGTGATATTCCTACCGAAGTAAAATACATTTATTAAATTTCTAACAGCGATTTATCCGTTAGTTTTTACAATTTGAATACTTACCTGACCAAAAGCATCATGGATTACAACAAGCTGCACATACGCGATCCTCTTAAGGAAGACTACAGTGACATCTATACGCCCGACGCACTCTCTGCCCTCTCTTTTATGGCCCGATTCAACCAGGATATCAAGTCCGTCATGGCGGCTCGCCTGCAAAGACGGACTGACCGACAGCAAAAAAAAGAACGTATCAAATTTTTGCCTCCCGACAGCTACATTCCCGGCACAAAGGTCAGCGTGCAGGATGCCAGGGATGGTAAATTTGAGGGAGCGCAAATTCCGGATGACCTGCAAAGACAGTGGATACAGGGTACCGGCCCTGCTGCCAAACCCAATGCCCCGCTGGAAAGCAGCATACGTAATGTCGCCTATGCCCTGCTGTCTGGTGCTGATGGCTGGATGTTTGACGGGGAGGATGCCCTCGGGCAGACCAATACCATGTCGCTGGACAACCAGCGCAACCTCAAACTTGCGATCAGCAAGGACGCTCTGTTTTTAAAAGTCGCCCAACAGGTGGCAGCAGAAATGAACAAGTGGGCGCAGTCTTTCTTCGGAAAGGATATCGTAATGAACTGGGAGGAGCAGCTCAACTTCACCACCAAGATCTTCCGCGCCCGGGGGCTCCACCTGGACGACCGCCACATCAGGGATGCTCAGGGCAATGCTTTAGCCGCTTCAATCGTAGACCTGACCCTCTATGTGGTGAATAATTACCAGGCGCTGATGGCAGCTGACTCCTCAATCGTCCTGTATCTCCCCAAAATACAGACCGCCGGAGAAGCCGCTGTCTGGAACAATATGCTAGGCGCGCTGGAGCAGCACCTGCAGTTGGATAATGGTACCATCAAAGTATATGTGCTGGTGGAGCAACTGGAGGCTACTTATCAGCTGATGGAAATAAGGGCTGCCCTGGGAAAACATTTTGTGGGTTATAATACCGGCCGTTGGGACTACATCAACAGCGTAGCCGATGCCATGGCCTGGGATGAAGACTTTATCAACCCTGACATTGAAGCTATCACCATGACCTATGGCTATATGCGCAACTATGAAGATCGCGTGCGGCGGGCAGTCAATACACCCGACATGCAGGGAAATTTTGCCCTGTGGCAGGGAGGTATGGAACCAAATATCCCGGTAGGTTCAGCAGCGGGTGTAGAGGCCAGCATGAAAAAAGCTAATTCAGGTGCGCAGCGGGAACAGCAGGAAGGCGCCAGCGGCAAATGGGTAGCCCACTGGAAAATGGTCCACATCATCCGGCCGGTGTGGGAAAAAGCAGGCGAAAAAAATCAGCTGGGCAGAAAATTTCCACCGCTCACCTATACCCGGCAGGATGCTGATGGTTTGATCCTACTGGAAGCGGCGCCTACTACCATCCGTGGTGCCCGTAACCTGATCAGCGTGGCCTTGCAGTATGGCAATGCCTTCGGGCAGGGCATGCAGGCCGCAGCACTCAAACCTGCCGATTTTTTTGGAAATGACGACGTGCTTTACCTGATGGAAGATATGGCTACCGGGGAAATCAGGGTAAGCATACTCTGGGAATGGATACATAAAGGCGCGCAACTTACCGAGGATGATTCCGAGACAGCTGTGAAAGCAGGAGATGTATTCACCGCTGACCTATTCAAAAAACTGCTGGACGAAGAGTACCAGAAGCTGCTGAATGCCCGGGACAAAGATGTATTTGACGCCTCCAAAACCACTACCCTACCGATTTCAAGGGAAATTGTGGAAGTTTATACGCTCAGCTCCGTTAAATATCCCTGGTTCATTGACCTCCTCAACATCAACCTGAACAACCAGGACCTGGAAGAGGCGAAAAAGAGAATTATAGCCTACTGCGAAACCTTTGAAAAAGAGGGTGTCCGTATCACGGAAAACCTGGATTTCAAGGCCTAGTCTGCTAGTCAGATGGCTCCTGTGAAGTTTTCCCGAGATGATATTCATAAAAAAACTACCTAATACAATGACCAAGACGCTCAACCAGAACTCACTACTACATCAGCTTAAAAATATCGTCAGGGGTGATGTGCTGCTGGACGATTACTCGCTGGGCATGTACGCCACCGATGCCAGCATCTACCAGATCTTGCCCCGGGTAGTGGTGATACCAAAGGATGCGGCGGATGTAAAAAAGGCTGTTGAATTTGCCCGGAAACACCAAATGAAGCTGCTCCCCCGCGGAGGCGGCACCAGCCTGGCCGGACAGACCGTAGGGGATGCCATGGTGCTGGATTTTTCCAAATACATGAATCAGATCCTGGAGATCAACGCCCAGGAAAAATGGGTGAAGGTGCAGCCGGGCATGGTCAGGGATGAGCTCAATGAGGTTCTCCAGGCCTACGGACTGCACTTTGCCCCGGACCCGGCTACCTCCAGCAGGGCCAATGTGGGTGGTATGGTAGGCAACAACTCCTCCGGTACCAAAAGCATTCTTTATGGCAAAACCGTAGACCATGTGCTTGCTGCCCAGGTGCTGCTGGCCGATGGTACTGAACTCTCGCTCCATGAGCTGAGCCCGGAAGCTTATGAGCAGAAAGCACAGCAGCCTGACCGGGAAGGACAAATTTACCATACTTTCCGTGAGACGATCCAAAGCCACGCCGATGAGATCAAAGCGCGTTTTCCCAAGGTGATGCGCCGGGTCGGTGGTTATAACTTTGACGAGTTCGTGGATGCTCATCACTGGAACCTCGCCAAACTGATCACCGGCAGTGAAGGCACCCTGGCGGTTACCCTGGAACTTACCCTCAGGCTGGAGCCGCTCCCCAGGCATAAGTCCGTAGCAGTCGTACATTTTGCCGACCTCTCCGAAGCCATTCAGGCGGTACAGCCCATGCTGCCCTACCAGCCCTCCGCCATAGAAATCCTGGACCAGACGGTACTCAGGCTTAGCCGGGAAAACCTGACCACCCAGCAGCATTGCCATTTTATAGATGGTGACCCGGCAGCTATCCTGATCGTGGAGTTTTATGGCGATACGACACAGGAAGTCATGCAGCGCCCTGCCGCCATGATAGAGGTGTTGCAACAGCGGGGTATCGGCTATGCCTACCCGCTTTTTCCCGAAGGCAAGGCCTACGATGATGTGTGGATCGTGCGGAAAAAAGGCCTGGGTCTGATGCTGGGCCTCAAGGGAGAAAAAAAGCCTCTGCCCTTTATTGAAGACGCCGGTATTCCTGTTAATGTGCTGCCAGAATACATTGACAAAGTGCTGAAAATTTGTGAGAAACATCATACCAAAGTATCCATGTACGCCCATGCCAGCGTGGGTGTGATCCATGTACGCCCCATACTGGACCTGCGGCAGGCGCAGGACATAGAGAACCTGAAAAATATTGCCAACGAAACTTTTGAGCTGGTCATGAGCTACGGCGGCTCCTGGAGTGGTGAACACGGAGACGGGCTGGTGAGAAGTGCCTTCAACGAACGCTTTTTTGGCGCCCGCCTTTACGAGGCATTCCGAAAAACCAAACAGCTGTTTGACCCTGACAACCTCATGAATCCCGGCAAAATCGTAGATGCGCAGACCATAGAGCATAACCTGCGCTACGGCACATCCTACCAGGATCAGCCGGTAAAGACCGAATACCAGTACCGGGCAGAAAACAGCTTCGGGGAGTCGGTGCATATGTGTACCGGCGTGGGCGAATGCCGTAAAATGCTGGGTGGCACCATGTGTCCCAGTTTTAAGGCCACCCGCGACGAGGAACATTCTACCCGGGGGAGAGCCAACGCACTGCGACTTGCCATGTCCGGGCAGCTTGATGAGGGTGGACTGAGCAGTAAACGGCTGCACCAGGTGATGGACCTGTGCCTGTCCTGCAAAGCCTGTAAATCAGAATGCCCTTCCAATGTGGACATGGCCAAAATGAAAAGTGATGTGGCGCAAATCTACTACGACCAGCATGGACTCACCTTAAGAGACCGCCTGATCAGAGATTCAGCTAAAGCTGCCGCGCTGTTTTCCGGAAAACTTGCCGGCTGGGTCAACGCCCTGCAGCAGTCAGGTATCTTTCGTTCAGCCATGGAAAAACTGGCGGGATTTGACAAAAGAAGGGTTTTACCCCAATATGCGAAAGAACCTTTTTACCGCTGGTTTGAAAAAAACCAGGACCAGCAGCCCCGGTCTGCTAAAAAAGTAGTGCTCTTTGCCGATACTTACCTCAACTTCCACGAACCCGAGATTGGTATCTCCGCCCTGGAGCTGCTCAATGCCTGCGGCTATGAGGTACTGCTGGCCAACGTGGGCTGTTGCCAGCGACCAAAAATTTCGCATGGATTTTTAAGAGAAGCCAAAAAGGCAGGCGCTGCTACTTTAGCGGGATTGAAACAGTATCTGGACCAGGGGCTTACCATCGTGGTATGCGAGCCCAGCTGCGCTTCTGCGCTGAACGATGATCTGCCCGACCTGATAGAAGACAAGGCTTTGGCCGACCAGCTGAAAAAGCAGGTCATGATGATAGACGTATTCCTGGCGCGGGAATCAGCCGCCGGCCGGCTGGATGTTGATTTTGAGACAACAGCCGATGACATGCTCATCCACGGCCACTGCCATCAGAAAGCACTCTACAGTACCAAAGCCATGAAGTCCGTGTGTGAAGCAACAGGTCAGAAAGTCGGTGAAATTCCCTCCGGTTGCTGCGGGATGGCGGGATCTTTCGGCTATGAGCAGGAGCATTACGACATTTCAGCAAAAATCGGCGAAAGCATCCTTTTTCCGGCCGTACGGTCAATGAAGGAAGGCACCACCCTGATCGCCAATGGCTTCAGCTGCCGCCATCAGATTGAGCATTTTACAGGGGTAAAAGCCCGGCATTGGGTCGAAGTCATCAGGGCCAGGCAGATAGCATCTGCCAAAAAAGCATCAGAAGAGGGACTCGAGAAGAAGCAAACCACCTAACAGCAGCTACATGTCACTTTCTTTATTATCGCTTCTCGCGCTCTTACCGATACTGGTAGTAGCCATCCTGCTGATCGGATTCCGCCTTTCTGCCCGAACCAGTATGCCATTGGGTTTTGTCCTCACGGCAGTGGTCGCCTACTTTGCCTGGAATTTCCCACTGACCAGTATTCTGGCATCTACCATTCAGGGGCTTTTTATCACATTTGATATACTCTACATCATTTTCGGGGCCATACTACTGCTCACGCTCCTCAGCTACTCCGGTGCGATCAAAGTAATCCGGCAGGGCTTCAAGGGCGTCAGCCAGGACCGGCGGATACAGGTCGTCATCATTGTCTGGTTGTTTGGCTCTTTCATTGAGGGAGCCGCCGGCTTTGGTACGCCAGCCGCCATCGTGGCGCCCCTGCTGGTAGCGATGGGCTTCCCCACCATGGCTGCGGTCATGCTGGGCATGATGGTGCAAAGCACACCCGTAACTTTCGGCGCAGTGGGAACGCCGGTTCTGGTAGGCGTACGGGGTGGACTGCAGGGCATATACGTGGAAAACCAGCTGCAGGCGGCCAACCTGAGCATGATGGAGTACATACAACTGGTTACTAGCGATGCTGCCATGCTCCATGCCATCACCGGTACCTTTATGCCTCTTTTCATGATTTGCCTGATGACCCGTTTTTTTGGCGAAAAGAAAAGCTGGAAAGAAGGGTTGGCAGTCGCACCCTTTGCTATTTTTGGCGGGTTAGCCTTTACGGTTCCTTACCTGCTGACGGGTATTTTTCTTGGGCCGGAGTTTCCTTCTCTGCTAGGCTCGCTGGTTGGTATGGCTTTGGTGGTACTGGCCGCAAAAAAGGGCTTCCTGATGCCCAAAGAAAGCTGGGATTTTCCAGAACGGATTAAGTGGCCTAAACACTGGATGGGTACGCTGGATATCAAAACCGATGACGAAACCAACCAGCCTTCCTTCTCTCTCTTCAAAGCCTGGACTCCCTACTTACTGGTAGCCGCCCTGCTGGTGCTGAGCCGCCTGCCACAGTTGCCTTTTAAGGCTTTCCTCACTGGCATTGCCATCAGCTATGATGAAATTTTGGGTACAGCCATATCTGCTGCCAGCACGCCCCTGTATTTGCCGGGAACCATACTGCTGCTGGTGGGCCTGATTACGCTCTTCCTGCACCGCATGCCTCTTTCCAGTGTGAAAGCATCTTTGTCAGAAAGTGCCCGAATGGTGCTGGGTGCCGGTTTTGTGCTGATCTTCACGGTGCCCATGGTCCGTATATACATCAATTCGGGAGTCAACCCATCGGATATTCCGGGAATGCCTATCGTCATGGCGGAATGGGTAGCCTCTCATGTGGGTGGTATTTATCCCTTCTTCGCACCGTCCATAGGAGCGCTGGGAGCGTTTATCGCTGGCAGTAATACGGTGAGCAATCTTATGTTCAGCTTTTTTCAGTTTGGCGTAGCCGAAAGGTTAAGCCTGGCTACCCATGCTATAGTCGCCCTGCAGGCGGTAGGTGCAGCTGCCGGTAATATGATCGCCATCCACAATGTGGTCGCGGCTTCAGCCACGGTAGGTTTTCTGGGTAAGGAAGGCCTTATTTTGAGAAAAACCATCATCCCTACTCTTTATTATGTAATATTGGTAGGACTCCTGGGGCTGATCTTTATTGCTCCCTGAGCAATCAACTGATGCCCTGATCCAAGCGGCTTATCGCGGGAGAATATTGAGGACTCAAACAAAGATGCTTTTCAAAATACCATTTGGCCAATAAATATGGCTGTGCATGGCCGAAATTTTGTTGTTTTGCCCCTAAGCCCTACATTAGGCGGGTATTCACCAGCATACCTGCCCTGTTTATGTCACCTAAATATTTCCTCTGCTACTCCTTTTTACTTTTAATAATCCTTGCGGCCTGCAGCCCTTCTGCTCTGAATACCAGCATTGATACGGAAGAACTCACGATTGCAGAGATTCACCAGGCATACGCCAGTGAGCAGTACAATAGTCAGCAACTGGTACAGACCTACCTTGACCGGATTGCCGCCTATGACTCGCTGACCAACGCCCTGACGGCCATCAACCCCGATGCGCTGGAGATCGCCCGGCAACTGGACGAAGAATACGCCCGAACTGGCAGGCTCAGGCCGCTGCACGGCATCCCCCTGATCGTCAAAGATAATATCAATACCGCAGGGCTGCCGACCACGGCTGGTTCCCTGGCACTGGAAAATTACGTACCCGAAGCAGATGCATTTATCATCCGGAAACTGGTGGATGCCGGGGCTATCGTGCTGGCTAAGTCCAACATGGCAGAGTGGGCCTTCAGCCCGATGCATTCCGAAAGTTCTACCGCCGGCACTACGCGCAATCCCTACCGACTGGACCACGTACCGGCAGGTAGTAGTGGCGGTACGGCCGCTGCAGTAGCTGCCAATATGGGAACCATCGGCCTGGGTACCGACACCGGTAACTCCATTCGCGGCCCGTCATCACACTGCGCGCTGGTAGGCTTTCGTACTACGCTGGGCCTGGTAAGCCGGAGCGCCATCGTGCCGCTCTACCTGCGCAATGATGTGGTAGGCCCGATGTGCCGTACCGTTGAAGATGCTACCCGGGTGCTGGAGGTCATCGCCGGTTACGATCCGGATGATGGACTGACCGCTTATTCGGAAGGGAAAATTCCGGAAAATTATACACAGTTCCTGGACAAAAACGGTCTGCAGGGCGCCCGCATTGGAGTCCTGCGCCAGCTCAGCGAAAAAGAGGTTCATCCCGAGATCAGCGCACTGTTTAGCCGGGCCATTGGTGACCTGGACTCCCTGGGGGCTGTCGTCGTAGATCCGGTAGAGATTCCCAACTTTGACAGCCTGAGGCAAAACCAGTGGTGCGCAGAATTTCGGAGCGATGTGGAAGGCTTTCTGGCTACTTATGTACAATCAGACAGCCTGCAGACGCTGGAAGATATTATCCAGGTTGGTACAAATTCCGAATATACCTCCAGCCGCCTGAAGCGACTCGCTGAAAACAATGGCAGGTATCAGCAGCCCGAACTACCCTGCCTGAACCCTTACGAAGACGTGCGTCGTATCGCCTACCGGGAAGCCATTGAAAAGACGATGGACTCTCTGCAACTGGACGCTTTGATTTACCCGTCCTGGAACCATCCTGCTGCGCGTATTGCGCATTATTCAGAAGAGTACCGGGGAGATAACAGCCAGCTTATTGCCCCGCATACCGGTCAGCCGGCCTTTACGGTGCCGATGGGATTTACCAGCCAGCAGCTACCGGCAGGCCTGCAGTTTCTGGGCAGAATGTATGCTGAGCCTACGCTTATCCGCCTGCTCTATGCCTACGAGCAGGGCACCCTGCACCGTCATCCACCGGAAATGCTCCGCAACAGGCAGAACCCGGTAGAATAGGTATCCTCTGTATAAAGCAGGTTTGTCAATACTTGTCGCCAAAGGTTGAAGTAGGGCATATTTTGGTCAGGCAGTTATTTTGTTGACAGCTTAAAGACGAACGGATGCCTGGGGAGCAAGGAAGATAACCTGAAAGTCCTGCTGATCACTGATGATGGTGATATGTGTTTCCAGGCAGATACCTGACAGCAGAACCGCTTTTTTGAAATTAAGCGAGGCCCGGAAGGTTTTGAATTTAAGTTCAAAGTAGTTTTGCTCACCCAGCCTGAGTATATCCATGGCTGTGGCATCAAACAAGGTGCTTAGTTTATGCATTACATACGGTTTTGCATGCGTACTGCCAAAAAGATTTCGCAGATCCTGGTAGTCCTTAAAACGATGTGTCAATTTTTTTCTCTCCCAGGGCTTGATCAACAGCAGCGGCAGGCATATGAAAAAAACAAAAGCCGCTATCATTACATAGAAATAAATATAAATTTCCATCTGGTAAAATTTTCATTATAACCGTTTATTATTTTGAAGGTTTTGTTAAACAAAGATTATTTTAAAGATCAGTGTGAAGCTTTTGTTTAACTAAAAAAGCTTTTGGCGGTACGTTAGCCTCCTACGCCATGATGCCTAATTCCACCTTGAAGTTTTCCCGGCCCACCATGGAAGGGAAGTTATCCTGGTGACAGCCTGATCAGTATCAGGTACAAGCAAAAAACCCCTTTCCCAGCAGGAAAGAGGTTTCTGTTATATAGAAAATTGGAGGATTATTTGAGTTTTACCTGCGCGCTACCTACCAGGATTTTACCATTGTAGACGATCAGGGTATAAATACCATCTTTGATCCTGCCTTCGTGCTCATAGACCAGGCTCACCTGCTCATATTCATTGCCGGAGGGCAGTCCGATCAGGCTGGCAGTAGCACCATCCAGAGGCGACACCTGCAGGTCCTTCATGGAACCGGATACTGCCTTGCCTTCCAGGCTCAGCATCTGTACCCGGTACTGCGTACCCAATGCCATGGCACTACCTTTGGGCATGTCAAAGCTTAACTGCAGCGAACGGCTACGTTTGGCTTTTACCGTGAGTTTTTCTTCATTTTTCTTTCTCACCTCCACCCTGAAGTTGCTGGCCAGGGCCTGGTTATTCGCGTTTAAGCCAGGTTTGGAAGCTGCCAGCAGCTTTTCATTTTCTTTCTTCAGCTGGTCCAGGTTGAGGTTGAGACTCTCCACTTCGGCCTTCAGCGACTGATTTTCCCGGCTGAGGGCAGTGAGTTTGTTACTCAGCTCGTCCCTGAGCTTTTGCAGTTCATCTTTTTCCTTACGAATATTCCGCAGCCCTGTATTTTCCTTGCTTAGCTGGGCCAGCTTGCTTTCCTGGGCACCAAGCTTACCTTTGGCTTCTACCAGCCATTGATCCAGTTCCTTATTTTTTCCTTCCAACTGGCTGATATCAGCCTTAAAGTTTCTGATCTGCTTATCCAGTTGCAGCTTTTCGGAGAGTAGATTTTCTGACTTCAGGCGTTCGGCGTTGAGGTTTTTTTCCAGCCCGCTGTTGACGGAAGTCAGCATAAAGATACCGCTAATAGAGGCAAGTAAGAGCAGCGTAATGGCTACCGCTGCGATCTTGATTTTTCTGTCGTTTTTCATGGTTTATTCTGCTTTTGATAGGTTAATGATTTGATAAAGTTCTTCTAACTGGGGTATGAGAATGATTTCTGTTCTACGGTTTTTAGCTTTTCCTTCGGTGGTTTCATTAGAAGCTACCGGGTAGTACTCGCTTTTTCCGGAGGCTGTCACCCGAGAAGGTTCCAGCTGGTTATTCTGGGTAAGTATTCGGACGATGGCGGTAGCTCGGGCTACACTCAGATCCCAGTTATCCTGATAGACTGCTGTTTTGATGGGCACATTGTCGGTATGTCCTTCAATAAGCACCTGGATGTCGGGATTCCTGCTAAGCACCGTGGCCAGTTGCCGGAGGGCATCCTGCCCTTTCTTTTCTACCGCGTCGCTGCCTGATTTGAAAAGAAGCTGGTTGGAGAGGGAGACGTACACTTTGCCGTTTCTGACCTCTACGCTCAGCTCATCCGAAGAAAAACCGAGCAGTGCCTGCTTTACTTTACTATTGAGTACCGCTACCAGCGAATCCTGCCGGCGCAACTTACCCTCAAGGCTGGCCAGTCGCTTTTCTTTGTCGGCCAGCAGCTGCTGCTGATAACTCAGTGCCTGTTTTTCTTCCAGCAGGGCTTTGTGCAGTTCCTGTTGCTTCATAGAGCTGCGCTCAATCTGCTGGTCATACTGGGCGGAAAGTACACTGTACTTATCCTGCCACTGAGCCAACAGCTGTTTTTGCTGGGCAACTTCCTGCCTCAGGCCCCTGATAGACTGACCCTGAAGCGTGGTGTCTTTTTTGAGTTGACGGACATTATCTTCCAGGCGCTGCTTATCGGTCAGCAGTTGGGTATATTTCTTGGAGGCGAAAGGCCCTTTCTCCACCGCACAGGCGCTGAGCAGCAGGAAGGAAAGTAAGATGAGAAGCTGGTGTTTTTTTCTGGCGAACATATTAGTTTGATTTACTAATACCTTATTCGTCAGAGGCCATTAAAGGAGCCTTAAAATGAGATTAAAAAGTGATTAAATTTTCATTTATTTTGAAATCTTTGTTCAGTAACCCAATATGGAGCTTGATCTGGGTACCGTGGTTCGCCTGTGAACATACTTCGGCCTCTATCTGATGGAGTTTCAGGATCTTGTGGGTGAGTGAGAGGCCCAGGCCGTGTCCCTGGTATCGGCGGGCATTGTCTGCCCGAAAAAATGGGTCCCAGATATGGGGTAAGTCTTTTTCAGAAATGCCGATACCCTGGTCTATGATATCTACAATTGCCTGCTGTTCGTCAAACCTGACTTTCACCTGCACCGGAGTATGGGAAGAGAATTTGCAGGCATTATCCAGCAGGTTGGCAAAAGCCGACTGTAAGAGATTCGGGTTGCCGTAGGTAAGGAGTTGGTTTTCTTCCTCCGGAAAATTGTCAAAAGCTACCTGAATATTAGCTCCGCTACGTCTTTGCAGCACTTCCTGCCGACTCTGGTAAATCAGCTCATCTATCCGGCAGGGGTGCATGTTCATTTTTTCAGTGGCAGGGATAATCTGCGCCAACTCCAGAAGTCCGTTGGATAGCTGGGTCAGGTGTCGTATGTCCTCCAACAGTGATTCCAGCAGCTGCTCATACTCTGCCCTGCTTCTTTCTTTCATCAGGCTCACCTCAATCTGTCCGGTAAGGGCAGTAAGCGGCGTGCGCAGCTCATGAGAAGCATGTGAAACAAAGAGGCGCTGGCTCTGGAATGCTCCCTCTACCCTGGCCAGCATCTGGTTAAAGGTAGCTGCCAGCTGGCTGATCTCATCCCTGCCTTCGCCTTCTTCTACCCTGGCATCCAGGTTATTACCAGAGATCTGGTCAACCTGCCTGACAACTCGGGCGATAGGGTTAAGCGCCTCCCGGGCCAGCCACATACCCCCTGCTATCACCAGGGCCATACTGCCTATGAATACCGCCAGCAGAATGTAAAGCAGGTTCCATAGCTTACTGTAGCCGTAAATATCACTGGCAGAGGCAATCACCACAAAACGGTCAAAAGTATCAGCATAGAGGATGCCCAGGTATTCCTGTCTGCCTTCCTGAAACCGCACCTCATCCTGCAGGCGTATTTGGTCCAGCAGATCACTGTTGATCAGGTCGGGAGCTTCATCCTGGCTACTGTAGATCAGGTCATTATTATGGTTAAAAATCAGGATACTTTCCTGAGGCAGTGAGAGGGTATTACGGTCAATGATTTTGAGCAGGTCATGGTCCACTTCGCTCACTTCTATGAGCAGGCGGGCGGTATTGCGGGCCCGCTGCATCAGGCGGTCATAGAACTGCTCCTGCCGGTAGCGGGCACTGAAAAGATAAATGGAGCTGAGCGATACCAGCAGAATAGAGGCCGTCACCAGGGCAAACTGCAGGCTCAGGCGGGTCCTGATCTTCATGATGCTTCCTCTACCTTTAACACATAGCCCATGCCGATCATGGTATGGATAAGCTTGGGTTCAAAGTCACGGTCAATCTTCTTGCGCAGAAAGTTGACGTAGACATCTATTACATTGGTATTGGTATCAAAATGGATATCCCAGATCTTATCGGCTATATCTACCCGGGAGATGACCCTGCCGCGGTTCTGTGCCAGGTACACCAGCAGCGCGTATTCTTTGGGGGTGAGGTCTATTTTTTTACCGCTTCTTCTGACTGATTTGGCGTCCTGGTTGATTTCCAGGTCTGCCACCCTGATCAGCGTTCCGCTCCTTTCACTTTGGTGACTCCGCTTCAGCAAAGCTTTGATCCTGGCGATAAGCTCCCGAAACTCAAAGGGCTTGACCAGGTAATCGTCTGCGCCACAATCAAATCCTGTCAGCTTATCTTCGGTAGTACCCAGGGCGGTGAGCATTAGTACTGGCACCTGCTCATTGCGCTGGCGGATGATCCTGCACAGCTCATAGCCATTCAGGTACGGCAGGTTGATATCAATGATGTACAGGTCATAGTCCTGCGCCTGGATCATACTCCTGCCGATCTGTCCGTCGTAAGCCAGATGGGGTAGGTAACCCTGCTCCTGTAATCCCTGCTGCAGAAAATCAGCCACCTTGGGCTCGTCTTCTATGATGAGTATTTTAAGCGATTGCATCGTTCAATGTACGCTGCTTGAACGTACAATTTTCCGGAAAGATATGCTGCTTTAAAAGTCTTTTGCGCACGATATTTACCAGGCTACCCTCTCAGAACTTTAAGCCAACAAAACCATCTTTTAAAACCTTCCGGCAGGGCAAAAACCAGGGTTTAGATGACCATAAGCAGGATGCTCAAGGTCTTTCTGGCAAAAAGCATATTTTAATTTCTCAGAGGAAAATCAGTAACATTCAGCTTGTCAAAATAGGTACCGGCAACCGCTTTTACCTGCTCTATTTCCTGCCCTATTTCCTGGATCAGTGAATCCATTTCTTCAATGATCAGATTGTCCTGTCTTTCCACGCTGCGTATTAATTCGGCCAAAATATGCATCCCTGCCACAGCTACGGCACTTTTGTGTTTGTGCGCCAGCTTGTGAAGTTCCTGCAGGTTTTTCTGACGAACTGCTTTAATGAAAAGAGGATACTCCTCATCCAGTTGTTGGAAGAGGGTTTCCAGCAAGTCTTGTAAAGTAGCCTGGTCCTGTATGGATAAGTTCGTTTTGAATTGCTCCAGGTCAAAGTGTTGATTTTGGGCCGCTACAGCTTTTTCTTCAACTTCCATTGACGGGATTTCTATACTGATCCAGGTAAGCAGTTTTTCCTTTAGTGACTGCAGCACTATGGGCTTGCTGAGATAATCATCCATCCCGGCCTGAAGGCAACGCTCCTTTTCACCCTTCACGGTTCCGGCAGTGAGGGCTATGATGGTCACCTGATCTCCTCCAGGCAGTTGCCTGATCTGTTCACTGGCTTCATAACCGCTCATCCGGGGCATTTGGACATCCATCAGGATCAGGTCATAGCGCTTTTCTCTGAAACGCTCTACTGCTTCATACCCGTCATTTGCCTGCACCACTTTGGCATGGGGCAGAAGTTGAGAAAGCATCGTATCGGCTAGTTTTCTATTAAGCGGATTGTCATCCACCAGCAGGATATGTAAGGACTGGTCCAGGGCTTCTTCCGACTTTTCCTCGCCCTTTATCCTGGGTTGGGCTACATATAAATGTTTGAGGGCCTGGTTTAGCTTACTGATGGTAATAGGTTTGCTGATAGTGCGTTGTATCTGTAAATGTTGTTTCTGTTCATTGATCTGCGCATCGTTAGCAGTACTGTGTAGTAGAATAATGGGTAGTTGAGTGCTACTGATGCCGAGCTTTTCACGGATAATCCTGATTACTTCCATACCGTTCATGTAGGGCATATGAAAGTCGATGATCAGAACATCAAACACCTCTGACTCAATTTTTTGCAAGGCATCTAATCCATTGCCGGCTACTTCGGAGCTAATGCTATTTAAAGCAAGCATCTCCCGGATAATCTGGCAGTTTCCGGGATGGTCATCTACGATAAGTACCCTGCTGACAGGTAGCGGTTCTTCCGTGACGTCTTCGCCTGCTTCAGCCACTACGGTGAGGGTGAAAAAGAACTTACTTCCTTTACCCGGTACACTTTCCAGTTCCAACCGGCTATCCATCATGTTGAGTAACTGGTTAGAGATGCTCAGGCCCAGGCCGGTGCCACCGTACCTGCGGGTGGTAGAGGCATCCTCCTGGGAAAAGGCACTGAATATATCTTTCTGCCGATGGGCAGCAATACCGATACCGGTATCCCTCACGGCGAAGCATACCTGATCCGGCCGACCCACTTTTCCTGCTAAGAATTGTACAGAAAGCTCAATTTCCCCCTGCTCGGTGAATTTGACTGCATTGCTCATCAGGTTGATCAGGATCTGTTTCAGTCGGATCGGATCCATCTGGACGTAGCGCGGCAGGTTTTTGTCTATGCTGAGCAGTAATTCTATATTTTTTTCCTCTGTTTTGAATTTCACAATATCCACTACCTGCTCAAGGAGTTCCCAAAGGTTTGTTTTCTCAAAGGAGAGCTCCAGTTTTCCGGCTTCTATTTTGGAGAAATCCAGGATGTCATTGATCAGACTCAGCAGTGCGTTGGCCGAGGTGTGGATCGCCTGCATGTACTGGTGCTGGTTTTCATCCATGTCGGTTTTCATCAGAAGGTCAGAGAAACCAATTACACCATTCAGCGGCGTGCGGATTTCGTGGCTCATATTCGCCAGAAACTCAGATTTGGCCTGGCTGGCTGACTCAGCCTGGGCTTTGGCATCCAGTAGCTTTTGTTCGTTGATTTTCTGTGCAGTAATATCGCGCTCAATCGCGATCCAGTGGGTATACCAGCCATCCTTATCGGCCAGCGGTACTACCGAAAAGCTGTTCCAGAATTTCTCGCCGTTTTTCCGGTAGTTGATAATTTCAGCCTCAAAGGGTTCCCATTTTTTCAGGGATTCCCTGATCCTGCTGAGTTGTTCGGTGGAGGTCTCAGGCCCCTGAATCAGGCGAGGTGTTTTGCCGATAACCTCCTCCCTTTCGTAGCCCGTCATTTCACAGAATGCCTGGTTGACATAGACGATTTTTGGCCCCGGCTGGTCAATAGGCTCTGCTTCAGTGATCAGGATGGCATCGTTTACGTTGGTGACCACCGACTCCAGCAAACGCAGATGTGCTTCATGCGCTTTCTGCCGGCTTATATCCTGGAAAGTACCATAAACGCGGATGCATTGGCCATCCTGCATATCGGGAATTCCGACAGCCCTTACCCACTTGGTGTTTCCCTTGGCTGTGATCAGCTGCAGTTCTACATCATAAGGGATACCCTTTTCCACCGCTTTTCGGAAAACCTCATTAATCTGGTCGCGAGAATATCCCTCCTTGTAAAAGGATATGCCTTTTTCCAGTTCAGGCACAAAATCCTCCTCCACCTCATGGATCAGCCGGGTCATTTGTGTCCAGTAGACCCGGTTTTTCACCAGGTTCACCTCCCAGCCACCCACCATCGCAATCCGGTTGGTTTGCTCCAGAAATTCCCTGGTCCTTTTCAGCTCTTCCTGAGAGGACATTAAATCATCGTTAAGCTCCCCCTGGTGCAGGAATGATTCTTTGATTTGTCTATTCTGCCTGGCCAGCAACCTGAAGGCGGGTATGAAAATAAAGGTAAAGAGGGATAACAGGCACATGCCTGAAATAACCGCAATGATTCTTACTCTATGGATATTATCCTGGGCCTCCAGTTCATACTGTTTTACCAGCTGATCCATGCCGTTCAGGAAGCCCGCTTCATGCCGGAGCATACAAGCCAGGGATTCCTGTACATTAGCCGGTAGTTCAGGATGCGCACCGATCGCAGCAACGGCCAGGGAGATACTGTCCTTATGCGGTTGGATAAGCCTGAAGAGGCTGTCAATTTTCTGGTTGCTGACCAGCAGGATGCCCATTTCTTCATTTCCGTTGCGGAGTGCTTCATGCACCCTGGTCCAGTTTTGGTCCAGCAGGTTCATTTCCTGCAGATAATCGGTAGGTTCCTGCTTTGCAGAGGCCAGCAGCAGAGCCGTTTTGACCAGCTTCTGACTGATCATCCGCTGACGGCCGGCATAATTGATCACAGTCGCCTTCTTGTATTGGGCTGTAAAAAACACCTGTGACCTGAATTGTACAAAAGCGATAATGATAAACAGTAAGGTACTGGCGATGAGGAATACTCTCCTGGAGGCCCGGAAATTTTGAATGATTTGATGCAGATTGCCCATGAAGTGATATTATCAAAGAAGGACAAACTTAACTTTGCTGGCAGGAAAAAAACATGCGAAACAGCGTGAAACCTTATCAGGCTGATACCAGGCCTGATAATGCGTCAAAAAACGTTTATCCCTTTTTCCCAAACGGCAGTAAAAAAAAGCACCACTGCCTGCTCCAAGAAACTAACGGTAACCATACGCTCGGACTCACCCGGGGATATTTGCGTGATTCGCGCTGGTTTTCAGCCAATCCCTCCAAATGACACTACCTCAGACGCATAAATGGTGCTTGGTCAACAGCAAAAAAGCCTCTGGGGGAGTATGTATGTACGATGAAGGCAAGCCTGCGGAAATCGGTGATTTTGCACAACAAATTGAAAACTGCTATGCCGACCCGGAGAAAATCCTGGCACGTTAGGGTTGCGCTTTTGATGACGGAAAAGTGGAAAATATACTCATCACCGGTATGGTGTTGTTTCTTGAATATGCTGGATACCGGAATGAGACGTAAAAAAAACTACTCCCCTACCGGCTCATGGGCGGGCGTGAAAGAACTGGTCCTCCCCGAATTGCTGGTAACACCAAATATATTTCTTTGAAACGAAGAAGTAGCAATGTTAAACACCCCCAGCAACTGCTGCAGCAAAATTTGGGCTGACTGCCTGCCCATGAAAATATAAAGCACCCAAAAAGCCGCCCTTAACCAACCCTTGGACAGCCTGCGAGAATATAAAGTTTTAGGAGGAAAAGCCGGTAAACCTTTTAATATTTGCCGGGTTAATAAAAGTAAATCTTTATCCTAATTCTGTAGCCGTTCCTTATGAAGCCCTCTGTCAAATTTATCAATCAAGAGCAATCTAAGTTTTTTCCTACCCTGCGAGGAAGAGTCAATCAGTATTTTAAGGAAAATAATATTTCCCGCTACGGCAATCAGGAAATGGTCATCAAATCTGTGGTGTTGATAAGCGTGTATCTTTTGTGTTACCTGGCTATTTTAACGCTTTCCCTGAATGCCTGGCTGTTTCTACCCCTGGTGGTGCTGATGGGCATCGCCAAAGCGGGAATTGGTATGTCGGTAATGCACGATGCCCTGCATGGCTCCTATTCTAAAAATGCCCAGATCAATACGCTCATGGGCAATACCATCTATATGGTAGGCGTCAATGATTTTGTGTGGAAAGTACAGCATAATTTGTTTCACCACACCTATACCAACATTCACGGACTGGACGAGGATATCGATACCAAAGTAGTGATACGCCTGTCTGAGCATGCGCCTGTCAGAAGCTTTCATCGCTTTCAGCATATTTACGTTTTCTTTTTGTATGGTTTTCTTACTTTACGTATGATCTTCGATGATGGGGTCAAACTCTTCAACTATCATCGTAGGGGTATCTTAAAAAAGCTTAATTCTCATGCGGGCAAAGAGTATTTCCGTCTGACAGGATTCAAACTGCTATATCTATTTTTCACCATTGGTCTTCCAATAATGCTTACTTCTCTGTTGTGGTGGCAGGTAATCATAGGTTTTGTGCTCATGCACATTACAGCAGGGGTAATTCTGAGCATTATCTTTCAAATGGCACACATTGTAGAGGGAGCACACCAGCCGCTGCCCAATGAAGTAGGCAATATTGAAAATGCATGGGCGATCCACCAGCTTGAAACAACCGCTAATTTTTCCAGGAATAGCCGACTCCTCAACTGGTATATCGGCGGGCTCAATTTCCAGATAGAACACCATTTGTTTCCCAATATTTGTCACGTACACTATAGAAAAATCGCCCAGATCGTAGAAAAGACCGCAGCAGAATTTCAATTGCCCTACAATACAAAACCTACCTTTGGGCACGCACTGCAATCCCATATCAGGATGCTGAAAATGTTGGGACAGAATACCAGCCAACCCTCAGGTAGTATTGTTCATCAGAAATAATGGGATAAGCAAAGGATTTCTGAGTAAAAAGATTGTAGCCTGGACCTGATGCCTTCATCCGGATGTTTTAGCTGTACATAGCTTTTTACAAAAACATGTGCCTACTCTTGATTGAGGGGCCTTTCTCCTCATCCATGATTAACCTTGCAGGGCGCTGTTTTGCACTCAGGCAAACGATTTTCCGGCGAGGGCGGTAGAAAGGTTAGAGAAGGCGAATTTTCAAAAATCCCATTATTGCCAGTGGCAATCTGGTCAAGTAACACTGCCTTTCTCTTTGAGCAAACCACCATCCTTTACATTGTATTAAGCCCTGTAGCATTGTACCTCATTACCCAAAAATGTAGAAGTTAAAAAACGGGGCATACATTACTTCTCAAAAACCCTTCGCTCCAACGCACAGCCAGCAAATATCATAAGCTATGCTTACCTTCCGCCCGATAACGGATACGGATGAAGTAATGGATTTTAAAGAGGATCAGATTTTACAGTTAGCCCCCGATGCATCTTCTGTTAAGGCAGGCCAGCAGTTGGCCAATACTGGTAAATGGTTAGCTGCCCATGCCCATGAAAATGCCCTCTGGGGTGACTGCAAGGGCAGCGGGAAGCATCCCTACCGGACACAGATAGACCTCAAAAACCTCGCTTTCAAATGCTCCTGCCCCAGCCGAAAGTTTCCCTGCAAACATGCGTTAGGGCTTTTGCTGCTTTATGCCCAGAAACCTGACGCTTTTTCAATGACTGCAGACCTTAATCCTGAAGTGGAAGCATGGCTGCAGAAGCGGGAAGTGCGTAAGGACAAAGCTGAAAGTAAAAAAGAGCAGACAGTAGATACCCAGGCTCAGCAAAAAAGGGCCGATGCCAGGGAAAAGAAAGTAAGTGCGGGCCTGGATGAACTGCGCAACTGGCTCAAAGATCTTGTCCGTCACGGAGTCTCACATATTCCCCAGCAGGCCTATCATTTCAACAAAAATATTACTTCTCGCATGGTGGATGCGCAGGCACCCGGACTGGCAGCCAGGCTACGCAAGCTGAATGATATACAGTACCAGCAGGAGGGCTGGGAAACTGAGTTTCTGAAAAAAATCACATATCTCTACCTGCTTACCGAAGGCTATAACAGGCTGTCAACTGAATCGGATTTACCTGCCGAAGACATCCGTTCCCAGATCGGCTGGACAACCCCCAAAGAGGAGGTGCTGCTGCAGGAGGGCTTACCAGACAAATGGCTGGTATTGGCCCGGCAGATGGAAACCGAAGAAAAACTGAACGTAGAGCGCATCTGGCTATGGGGAGAAGAAAGCCGGCGATTTGCGCTGCTGCTTAATTTCTACGCAGCCGGACAAATACAGCAAAGCACACTTTTTCCGGGAATCAGCATCAAAGGCACTTTAGCTTTTTACCCTTCCGCCCTTCCGCTAAGAGCTTTGATACAGGGTGAGATAGAAGCCGGACCTATGCCCCAGCCTGTAGTTGAAAACACTTTCTCTGACATACAGCAAAAGATGGCTGATGCACTTTCTGTCATACCTTTTCAGGAGCAGTTTCCTGAACTTATCAGTCCTGTCAGGCTCATTTATCATCAAAATAGCGCTTACCTCCTAGACAGTCTGGATCAGTCAGTACCCGTGGTTAATCCGCTGGAAGATGTGTGGAAAGTGCTTTCGGTGACTGAGGGAAATAGCCTACTGGCCTTTGTACTTTTAGAGTCAGGTAAAGCTACCCTCATGGGCTACTGGTATCAGCAAACTTACTACACTTTAGGCCAATGATACTACAGGAAATCATCAAATCAGCCCTGCTGGGCACCGAAAAGTACCTGCCCAATACGGAAGATCCGCTGCTACAGGAAGTACAACAGCAAATCACTCAGAAACAGGAAGATAAAGAGGATGGCTTCCTGAAACTGGCTGCCGCTTTTTTTGTGATGCAGGAGGCCGGCAGAAAACTGCCCACCCAGTCTTACCGCCATGAAAATGCCCCCACTGAGGCCTTGGGGGAAATCTCTGAAAAAGCTGCTTTTCTGGTAGCCAGCCTCATCAAAGGCCAGCAGGAACAGGCGCTACTTTACGCTTTGGAGCGGTGTAGACAAAAACAGAAATTACTCAACCCTGATTTGGTACCGGTACTTTTGGAAATGGCCCTGAAGCAGAAACAACTCAGGCCTTACCTGGATGTGTGTGGCAGCAAAGGCCGCTGGCTCGCTGGCATCAATACCGAATGGGCTGTTCTGTATCAAAACCAGGTTTTTGAAGAGGACGTCTGGGAAACAGGGTCGCTGCCGGCAAGAATCAGTTGGCTGGCAGAACAACGCAAACAAGACCCCGGACTGGCAAGAGAACTTTTAGAAGCAGCTTTATCAGCAGAAAGTGCCGCCAACCGGGCGCAGCTGCTGGAAGTGCTCCTTATCAACCTTTCAGAACAGGACCTGGATTTCCTGGAGAGGCAATGCCAGGATAAAAGCCAGAAGGTAAAGCAAATCGCCTATCAACTGCTCAGGCGGCTGCCCGGCGCTCAGATTAGTCGACAGTACCAGGCTTTTCTGAAGGAAATTTTATCCCTAAGAGAAGAACGCCACCTGCTGATCAGCAAAAAAAAGGTACTGCATTTTAAAAACGAGGCTGTGCTTCCTGAAGCACTCATTGCCTCAGGCATTGAAAAAATCAGCAATCAAAAAGGTGTAGAAGATGTGCATTACTGGGTGGCGCAGCTGATGGGATACACGCCATCTGCCTTTTGGCAGCAAACCTTCTCCCTCGGACCAGAGGAGCTTGTCACCCTGTTTTCAGAGCATCCGCAAAAGCAGCTTTTTCTGTCGGCGCTGAGCAGTGCGGCCCTCTTTTTTGAAGACAAAGCAATGGCAGAAGCGCTGCTCCAGAAGCATTGGATCAATGAGCCGGGGCTGCTGCAACTGGTGGAAAGAGAGAAAAGATTTGAGTATGCCCAGTATTTTCTGGAAGCAAAGCAGCAATCTGCTGAATTGCTTCAGCAACTGATGGATGAGACTTATATAGCTATGCCGGTTAGTTTCTGCAAAAAACACCTCAGTTTTCTGCAAAAAGAACCCTACACCCTTTCCCAGCCGATGTACCAGCAATGGGCCTTGTACGTACCGGAAAGCATGCTCGCAGAACTGAGAAAACTTTCAGAAAAATCAAGCCAGGATTACCGCCAGCATCATTTTCAAAAAATGATGTCGGTGATGATAGAAACCATTGAAACCAGAGAAAAAATCAAAGCACTGATACCATGATGAATGTAATACGCCAACATGCCGAAACGCAGTTTGCAGAAGAACTGGAAGCACTCAAAAAAGACGATCAGCATCCCCGGCCGCACCAGTGGCAGCTTTCTCCCCATGCCGTACTGACCTACCTGATCGGGGGCAAGACCCGCTCGGGCTTCAGCATCACACCCAAATACATCGGCGACAAAAGATTGATGGAGATCGCCGTTGCCACGCTGACTACCGACAGGGCGCTCCTGCTCTACGGTCTGCCGGGAACGGCCAAGTCCTGGGTGTCAGAACACCTGGCAGCGGCTATTTCCGGTGACTCCAAACTGCTGGTGCAGGGAACGGCGGGTACGGGTGAAGAGGCCATCCGCTATGGCTGGAACTATGCCCTGCTGCTGGCCGAAGGTCCTTCAGAAAAAGCTCTGGTAGAAACGCCCATCATCCGAGCCATGAAAAGCGGCAAGATTGCCCGGGTGGAAGAACTGACCCGCATTGGCTCTGATGTGCAGGATACGCTCATCACCATTCTTTCTGAGAAAACACTGCCCATCCCTGAGCTTAACTCAGAAATTCAGGCCGTACCGGGATTTAATGTTATCGCTACCGCAAACAACCGCGACAAAGGCGTGAATGAACTCTCCAGCGCCCTGAAACGCAGGTTCAACACGGTTATCCTCCCCGTCCCGGCCACGCTGGAGGAGGAAGTGGAAATCGTGCAGCAGCGGGTGAGCAGCTTTAGCAAAAACATGGAACTGCCCATGGAAAAACCCATTACCGAAGAGATCAAAAGGGTGGTGACCATCTTCAGGGAACTGAGAAGCGGGCTGAGCATGGATGGTAAAAACAAGCTCAAATCACCGAGCGGCACCCTCAGTACTGCCGAAGCCATTTCGGTCATGAACAACGGACTGGCACTGGCCTATCATTTTGGCGACGGGCACATCAAAGCGAACGATATTGCATCAATACTACTGGGTGCGGTGGTCAAAGACCCGGTGCAGGATAAAATTGTGTGGCAGGAGTACCTGGAAACCATCGTCAAGCAGCGGGATGGCTGGAAAGACATCTACCGTTCCTGCCGGGATATGCTGTAAGTAGCTGATTTTTAACCTGAATTTCCATGCCGATACATTTACTGGGCATTCGTCACCACGGACCGGGTTCTGCCCGCAACGTCAGGGATGCCCTTCATCAGTTACAGCCGGATATCATCCTGGTGGAAGGCCCGCAGGAAGGGGAAGCCTTGCTTTCATGGGTGCAGCATGAAGACATGCGTCCGCCGGTGGCCTTGCTGGTATATGCCCCTGATAATCCTAAGAACGCCGTATTTTATCCCTTTGCCGAATTTTCTCCTGAGTGGCAGGCAATTTCCTATGGCTTGCAGCACAACATTCCTGTCAGGTTCATAGACATCCCCCTGGCCCACGATTTTGCCCTGAAGGAAAAGGCAGCTCCAGAAGATGCTTCCACAGAGTCCCTGCAGAATAATGCCGGCCATGAAACTTTGGTCAGAAAACATCCCATTGCCTACCTGGCTGAAGCCGCAGGTTGTGAGGATGCCGAAGTGTGGTGGGAGCAACAGTTTGAACTCAGAAAAAGCACGCTGGATACTTTTGCAGCTGTAGCCGACGCCATGCAGGTGCTCAGAGAGCATGTGGAAGAACAAAAAGATGATCGTGAGGAAATCAGGGAAGCTTTTATGCGCAAAGCCATCCGGCAGGCCACCAAAGAAAATTACCAGCAGATCGCAGTGATCTGCGGTGCCTGGCACGTACCCGCCCTGCAGAACCTCTCCGGACGTAGAGAAGACGATCTCCTGCTCAAAGGGCTGCCCAAAGTGAAGGTAGACGCCACCTGGATTCCCTGGACCTACAGCCGATTGTCGCTGGAAAGCGGATACGGGGCCGGCATACAGGCACCGGGCTGGTATGATCATCTCTGGCAGCATCCCGATGATGATGGCAGCCGCTGGCTCATCCATGTAGCCCAGGTATTTCGGTCTCATCAAATGGATACTTCCTCTGCTCACATCATTGAAAGCCTGAGGCTGGCGCATGCGCTCTCAGCCATGAGAGGATTGCACAAAGCTGGTCTTCAGGAAATGAATGAGGCCGTACAGACGGTCATGTGCATGGGAGATGATGTGCTGCTCAGGCTGATCTGGCGAGAACTCATCGTAGGTCACCACACCGGAAGTACGCCCACCGAAGCGCCCCAGGTTCCCCTGCAGCGTGACCTGGAGAAATGGCAGAAAAAGCTGCGCCTCAAAGTGCAGGATACCAGCCAGGTGATTCAGCTGGACCTGAGAGAGGAAAGCGGGCTGCAGAAAAGCATTCTCCTGCATCGCCTTTTGCTGCTGGAAGTAAAATGGGGCAACCGACGTTTTACCAGTAGCAAAGGTACTTTTAAAGAAGAATGGGAACTCTGCTGGTCGCCGGAGCTGAGCATATTGCTCCTGGAAAAAGCGCCCTGGGGCAATACCGTGGAAGAAGCCGCCAACAATTATGCTGGCATGAGAGCTAAAGAGGCAACCCAACTCTCCGAAATCACCCGCCTGCTGGAACTGGCGCTTCCTGCTGAATTACAAAAAGGGGCCGAAGCCCTGATGCGTGGGCTTGACCGGCTTTCTGCCTCCACCTCAGATGTGGCCGAACTGATGCAGGCTTTTGTGCCCCTCGCACAGATTTTACGCTACGGAAACGTGCGTAAAACCGATCTGGACACCATTTCTCTCATCATGGAATCGTTGCTGGCCAGGATTGTGGCGGGGCTGCCCGCCGCCTGTGTCGGCATTGATGAAACTACTGCCGCACAACTGGCGTCGCAGATGGAAAAGCTGCAGGCATCGGTACTGCTTTTTGAGGAAAGTACTTACAGGGCAAGCTGGTTTGAAGTTCTTCGGAAGGTCAAAGAACATGAACAGGCCCACCCGCTGCTTGGCGGACTTGCTACCAAAATGTTGTACCACGTCCAGGAAACGGATGCAGAAATGACTGCCCTTGCTTTCAGAAGGGCCTTATCCAGGGGAACGGAACCAGCCTATGCATCGCTCTGGCTGGAAGGTTTTCTCAAGGAAAATGCCACCACTTTGCTTTTGGACGATGCCATGTGGGGCCTGATGGATACCTGGCTGGAGGAACTGGAAGACGAGCAGTTTCAGGAAGTAGTGCCTATTCTGAGGCGCACATTTTCGGATTTTTCACCCTCTGAGAAGCGAAAACTGGCGCAAAGAGCCAAGTCAGAAGGAAGGCCGGCGGCAATGGCTCAGCAGGAAGAGGCCTGGGATGAAGACAGGGCAAGGGCCGTATTACCTATTTTGTATAAGCTCATGGGAATCAAATCGTAAGACATGAATCAGGAAAAACTTAAGCGCTGGAGACTGGTGCTGGGTAGTGAAGCTAAAGAAGCACTACCATTCCAGCTTTCCCGGCAGGAAGCCGGCATTGACAAAACACTGGAAGCCCTCTACGATAGCCAGAAAAAAGGAGGCTTGGGTGCCTCATCACCCAATGTAGCCCGCTGGCTGGGTGATATCCGGGAGTACTTTCCCCAGTCGGTCGTTAGGATCATGCAGCAGGACGCGCTCCAAAGGCTCAAACTCACCTCCATGCTGATGGAACCGGAGATGCTGGAGGCCGTAGTACCCGATGTACACCTGGTAGCCAACCTGATGACGCTCAGCCGGGTGATTCCCGAAAAAACCAAAGACACTGCCCGGCAGGTAGTGCGCAAGGTGGTGGATGAACTGATCAAAAAGCTGAGCGCTCCTACCCAGCAAGCCATCAGCGGCAGCCTGAACCGGGCTGCCAGGAACCGAAGGCCGCGTTACAACGAGATCAACTGGCCGGCTACTATTCTCAGGAACCTGAAGCATTACCAGGCTGATTACAAAACCATCATCCCTGAAGAACGCATCGGTTATGGCAGAAGAAGAAAAGCCATGAAAGACATTATCCTCTGCATTGATCAGAGTGGTTCCATGGGAAGCTCGGTGGTGTATTCAGGCATCTTCGGTGCGGTGATGGCTTCCATACCTGCCGTAAGAACCCGCATGGTGGTTTTTGACACCGCCGTGGCAGATCTCACCGACGAACTGGACGATCCGGTGGAACTGCTCTTTGGGGTTCAACTGGGCGGTGGCACCGATATTCACCAGGCGCTGAGCTACTGCCAGCAAAACATCACCCGGCCTTCGGATACAGTGATGGTGCTCATTACTGACCTTTACGAAGGCGGCAATGCCGCTGAAATGAAGAAAAAAGCTGCCCAGATTGTAGGCTCAGGCGTGCAATTGATCACCCTGCTGGCCCTCAACGATGACGGGGCGCCATCGTACGACCACCAGCATGCGGCTTACCTCTCGTCTATTGGAGTGCCGGTCTTTGCCTGTACCCCCGATCTTTTTCCCGAGCTGATGGCCCAGGCCCTTTCCAAACAGGACATCACTCAGTGGGCTGCACAGCAGAACATTACTTTGAGCCGGGGTCAAAATACAGATTTCGCGGGCTAAAGCCAGCATTACAGACATATGGAATGTGATATTGTCTTTTTTCCACTTTTAGCCTTTTTCTTTTATCACAGATAAGTCAGTCAGGGTAAGGAAAAAAAATGGGTGAGCCTTTTTTTGGTAACACAT
>CAZFFW010000023.1:0-43853 GCA_964518125.1 uncultured Porifericola sp. | reverse complement strand
CAACCCAGTACCTGTTGGAAGTGGAACTTAATGATAGTGTCAACACCAGCCTGATTTACCTCGATATTTATGTGAATGACCTGAATGACGAAATACCCCGGATGGAAGTGGACTCTCTGCTGGAGATTTCAGAATTCTGGGCTGCCAATCAACTCTTAACGACTATTCAGGCTACTGACGCTGATGCCAATACGCAACTGCAGTACGGGATTGTTTCCGGTAATGGCAAGGGCTGGATTTCGGTAAATGCCGATAATGGCAGAATCACCCTTGCCCGGGAGGTAGAATATGTTCCTGAAGAAAATACAGACCTGGTAGAAGTGAGTGTCAGTGATGGGATACATACTGTCACATCATTGCTGTACCTGGAAGTCAATGATATCAATACCAAGCCGGTAATCAGGGACTCCACTTTTTATATTGACGAAGATGCCGCAGTAGAAACGCTAATCGCCGAGTTAGTAGCCACGGATATGGATCGTCATCAGACGCTAACCTACAGCTTTCTGGACGGTGATACGACCAACTTTTCTTTAAGTGAAGATGGCCTGCTTACCCTGGCTGTAGAGGATGTACTGGACTATGAAACCCTGACTTTCTATGAATTTGATGTAGTGGTCAGGGATAATGGAGCCCCTTCTATGGCGGATACGGCGCGATTTCGGATACTGGTAAATGATGTGATTGAAGATGTACTGCCTGCGGTCAATACGATAACCCCCAATGGTGACGGATTCAATGACTACTGGGTAGTGGACAATGTAGAGATCTACCATGGTTTTGAACTGCATATTTTCAATGCCCGGGGCAATATTGTTTTTGAAAGCACGGACTACCAGAATGACTGGGATGGTACTTACCGGGGAGCACCTTTACCCGGGGGCGTGTACTATTTTATTTTTCAAAGCCAGGAAAAACAGTATAAAGGCACCATTACGCTGATCAAATAAGCCATGAACCACAAGTATTTACTCCTGATATTTTCCCTTTTAGCCAGTCACCTGCTCTCTGCCCAGGCCGATTTTCAATATAATTTCTATCAGCAGAACCCGGTGCTGCTGAACCCCGCTACAGCTGGTAAGGACCTGGATACCTATGCTTTTGTCAACTACCGCTACCAGTGGGCAGGCATGGATGGTGCGCCGCGCATGGCTACTGCCGGGATTAGTGGCGCGCTGGGAGGACAAAAGATTAACCATCTTCCCGGTTTTGCTGCCATGGTATCTACTTTTAAATGGGGCACCCTGCAGGACAATACCATATCGCTGGCTTATTCTCATCTGATTGCCATCAAAAAAGGTACTTACCTGCGTTTTGGTCTGTCAGGCGCACTGGCACAGCATAGTATTAATCGCAGCATGATGCGGGTGGAAAATATTGACCAGGATCTTGTACTGGCTTCCCAATATTCAAATGACATTTCCTTCTCACCGGGTTTTGGTATTGCCTACGATTCCAAGACGCTGGTATTTGAAGCATCTGTTCCCCGGCTTTACGACGGGCAGCGCGAGAATATGTTTTATACAGCATTGGCCTATACCGCCTACAAACTGAAGGTTGAGCCTTCTAATCTGCTGCTGATGCCCTCCATATTATTTTCATATATGCACAATTCTCCCTATCAGGTAGGTGTGGGAATGCTCGGTGAATACAATGAGATGTTCTGGGGGCAACTCATGTATGAGACATCAGGTGATATATCCGCTGGCATTGGCTTACAACTAGATGCCTTCCGCCTGGGCTATAATTTTGAACTGACCAATTCGGTTTATTCTACTGCCACCTACGGTTCGCACGAGCTCATGCTCGCTTACCGTATTGCTAAAAATAAGTTCAGCGATTATTACAGGAGAAGATAAATCCCTACTTACTTAGGCGACGGGGCTCAAAGGATTTTTTGTGATGCTAACACTACGCCAGAGAGAGCAGCCGAGCTTTCTTTGCGTAAGTAGTTTTATGAGGGGTAAACTAAAATGCTCTCATTCTGCAGAATTTTTCCATAACTTGTGATCTTTCCTGCGCTGGTTATCTAATTTTATCCTGTATATAGCAGAAATTGGTGGCTCCCTAACCACCCAATTGCTATTTAAGCCATTTTCTAAATGTCGCTATCTTCTAAACCTGAAATCGTCCCCTTATCGCCTGGGCAGGAACCTCCCCGTGACCTGCTGCTACTCGCTGATCCCTCACAGGAGCAGATAGAGCAGTATGTACATGCTGGCCAATGTTACCTGGCGCAGTTGGGAGAGAGAACAGTAGGTGCGCTGGTATTGCTGGAGGACAGCCGGGAGGTGATGGAGATCAAAAATATTGCAGTGGCTGAAGCCTGGCAAGGCCAGGGGATAGGCCGGCAACTACTGCGTCATGCCCGAAAAATTGCTAAGGATGAAGGTTACCCTCGGCTTCGCATCGCTACCGGCAACTCCAGCATCGGCCAACTGGCGCTCTACCAGCAGGAAGGTTTTGACATCATAGATATACAGAAAAATTACTTTATGCTTCATTATCCTGAGCCAGTATTTGAAAACGGTATCCGGTGCCGGCATCTGATTATTCTTGAGCACATATTGTAGAGGCAGTCATGCCATTTCCATCCATGCTTTTTATTAAATTGCCAAAGCTTACCAATTAATTTAACCTATGAAGTGCCTTTTGTGCTGCCTCAATCTATTTTTGTTTAGTCTGTTATTTTTTGCCTGTCAGTCTCCCGATAGCGGAGCGCAGGAAAATAAGCCACCCCGGCCGGAGCAGGAGTGGCAATCGCTCTTTAATGGACAAAATACTGAAGGCTGGACGGTCATCGGTAGTGCTGAGGCTGTAGTAGATAGCGGTGTCCTGGTGCTTACCCGCAGCGGTGATACGGACGGCTGGCTCATCAGTGATGCCCGTCCGGATAATTTTTTGCTCAAAACTGAATTCCGGCTGAACCCTGACGGTAACAGCGGGATTGCCATCCGCTTTCCTGCCGATGCCGGAGGTGACCCTGCCTTCAGTGGTTACGAGATCAACCTGGACAACCGGCCGGATATCCAGAACCCAACTGGCTCGGTCGTTTACCTGGCACGAGCCTTCTGGAATGAGGAGATAGACCCTAGCGGCTGGAATAAATTGCAGATTGAGGCCGATGGCGATCACATATTGGTATCGGTAAACGGTAAAGAAGTAGCCGAAACTTTCGCCCGCCGCAGTATGCAGGGGGCTATTGCGCTACAGGCCCCGGCAGGGGGTGATTATCCGGAGGTACGCTTTAGAAAGATGCAACTCAGTGTATTACCCCCTTCCTCCTTCACCAAACCCATGATCGCCGACTACATGCACTCTACACCCAAGCGTGACCGGGCGTTTATCTTTAATGGCGACAATACCGAAGGCTGGCATGTGCGGGGCGATGCACAGTGGACGGTGAGCGAAGGCGCAATTGCTGGTGACAGTGAAGGCACTGAGGGTGGATTTCTGTGTACCGAAAATACCTACAAGAACTTTTACCTCCGCCTGAAATTCAAAATTGCGCTGGAAGATAACAGCGGAGTCTTTATCCGCCACAACCCTGACGAGGAGGAGGTAACCCTTGACAACGCATTGGAGGTCAATGTGTACGATGTAACTGACCTGAACTGGGCGCATCCTACCGGTTCTGTCAACACCCACGCCCGGGCTTTTATGGGCATGATCAGCTACGACGACTGGAACCTGATGGAAATATTCGCCTTTGACGAGCAGGTGACGGTCTATGTCAATGGGATGAAAGCCTCGGAGGCGCAGGTACCGAAAGCTTATCAGAACGCCGGGGAAATATGCCTGCAGGTTTACCCAAAAGTAGCTACGGATGGTGGTCCTTCGCAGGTGAGGTATAAAGATATCGCTCTCAAGAACCTGGAAGGTATACCGGCGATTGGTTACTAGGCATGTGAGTGCTGCCGGCCAAGTTGTTTTGATATTGAAAAGCTTCACGTACAGGGGAAGCTACCTGGTGTTGCCGTTTACAATGTCTGTGGAGATGGCACCAGTGATGAGTAAATTGAGGTCCATACCTCTTCATTTTTTATGTTATCCTGGCCACTTTTTGATGATCATACCCTTCCAGAGCCATAGCCCTGATAAGATGAGCAAGGCAGGACCACGACCTTTATGGCAACGTCAAAATGTTTACCTAGCCGGCCAATGAGAACAGACATAGCTGGTCAGTAGTATACAGCCGATGATATGCAGCCACCTGTTCACTTTTCGCTCAGTTCAGAGTGTTATACTTTGCTAATCTGTAACAGATGGGTTGATACATTTTAATTTTATCAGGTCTTTGTTAAGTGGTTTTCCTGTCCAAAACAGGCTGTCATTATACCCAAATCATGTAAAGCCAGCTTTTCATGCTGCGGACTTTTCCGGGTTTTTGGGGACATCCGTTTGTTTCAGAAAAAAAATCTGAAAATACCCCCGATAATGAAAAAGCAGTATCCCGTAGAGCAGCAGGTTGACAAAAGCAATGATCATATTTCGGGGATCAATCAGCAGGTGGAATAGCAGAATGTTTGCTACAATAGGGCCCAGTATAAGCAGTGCCAGCAGGGTATAGCGCCGTATGAGCAGCAGTAGCCCCCCGATGATCTCCAGCACCTTTTCTACATAGATAAACCCGGTAGATACCATAATTTCCATAAAAGGATGGAATTCCGGTACTGGTATAAAGGTATAAAGACCATTGAGACCAAAAATGAAAAAGATCAGCCCCAGCAGGATATGCGTGATTTTTACAATGACTTTCATGTTCAGCTTTTAATTTCAGTCTGCAAAACTAAGTAGCTGCTTTTCCAATAATCTTGTTGCAGAACAAGATTTTTCAGATGTGATACTGGTTGAGGAGGCGGCTGAAGTTGCTTGGGTCAATACGAAGATAAGAGGCGAGGTACTTATGCGGAACCAGGTTGATAAGTGCAGGATTTCTCTTCAAGAATGAGGCAAAACGCTCTTCTATGGTATAGGCCATGAGTTCGTGGTGCCTTTGTACCATGTCAATGACGATAAGTTCCAGCGCCTTGCGCATAAGTCGGTCTACTTCAGCGTACTGATTCATCATCGCCTCTTGTTTCCGGTAACTGATCCGCAGAAGTCTGCTGGGAGTAATACAATCCAGGGTGTAGCGTGATGGTTGTTGCAAAAGAAAAGATTCAGGCACTGCTATCAGGGCAGGGGAGTGGGTCAGGTGAATGACATGCTCTCGCCCGTCTTTGCTGAAGAAAGAACGCTGTATGCCCTCCAGTACAAAGTAAAGGTATTTTTCTGTATGCCCCTCAGTCACTAATACTTCTCGACGGGCGCAGTGGATTTCTTCCCAGCAGGAGAGATAATCCTGTAGCATCTCCTCCTTAAGAGGATAGATTTGCTGTAAAAAAGAAATGAAAGTATTCTGGCCCTGCTGCTGTATTGAGTTCATTTGGGTTGAATTCTGACCAGGCCAAGCTACACTAAATTTCTCTTTAACCAAATAATACGTTCGCAGCCATCATTCATTACTCAGCGCATGGAAAGTAGTCAACGCCTCCCCCTAAAAAGCCGTGTGGCTAGCGGTAAGCAAAGTAATGTGAAGAAAAAACCACGCTGCAAGATATTGTATGCGCAGCAGTTATTGTTCTGCGCCTTCCACTGCTGAGAGCATATGTTAAATCAGCGATCCTTTGTTTTCGGAATCATATTTACCATTTGTTCAAAACAGGTCTGCTTTTACTGATCAACTCAACAAACAGAATCAGGGTAAGGCATTCCAAAAATCAAAAAATAAGTTCAGCCCTTTTCACCCAAAGCTTTTTCAATTTGCAGGAGCGGCACATCGTTGTTTGTTATTGCTTTTTTAATTCACCAAGCTTTATGAAATGTCCTCTTCGTGCCATCTGGGTAAATAAGAAGCAGAAAGTTAACTGAGTAAACCTATTTCTTAGGTATGCTAGTGCTGTAGGGCAAGCTTTGCTTCTTCCAGCAGTTTTCTGACCTTCACTTTCGGATCGCCTTCGCCCAGCGTCTCCAGCGGGAAGTAGCCCCGGTAACCTGCATCCCGGGCGATCTGCACAATGCGGGCAATGTCAGTTTTTTCGGCATTGCCATTCCGGTACACCTGCTCTTTGACCTGCCAGCTACGGGCGTAAGGTGCCAGCTGTTTTATCTCTTCGTAAGGCTGCCCTCTCAGGCTGCCGATGTCCAGCATCAGGCCCAGCCAGGGATGGTTGACTTCCTGCATGACAGCTTCTACTTCATCGGCCGTTTTGAGGTACTCGTAATGGTTCTGCAGGTTGATCATGACGCCGTATTTACCCCCAAAGTCAGCACTGGCTTTCAGTCCGTCAATGAGGCGGGGCCAGGCCTTTTTCCAGGCACTGCGGTCGTTGATTTCCTTTCCGGCAAATACCCGCAGCGATGGTGTGCCCATTTTTGCGGCAGCAATGACCCACTCTTCCACCAACTGCATATCAGATGTACGAGCAGCAGCGTCAGCCTGTGCATAATCATTCCTGACGCCAGTTCCGCTGATGGCCAGCCCTCGCTCAAAAGCTTTCCGCTTGAAGTCATAGAGAAAAGCATCATCCGGTACCTGCGGGTAGCCGGGAAAATAGTAAGCGGTAGGGTCTACGGCATCAAAGGGAAGCTCAGCGCAAAAATCCAACAGATCATCCAGCGACATACTACCATTTCTGAGGGCCTCGTTAAAAGAATAAGCATTGAGGCTGAGCTTCAGATGCGCTGGCTTATCTGCCATCGGCTGACGAGTGGACGGATAAACCGGAAGCAACAGGCTTGCAGCAAGTGTTCTGTTCAAAAAATATCGGCGTTTCATAGGGTAGCTTGTTTGGTAAAAGATACACAATTTATGGTAAAGGGTGGGTAAGCAGTTGCCCATTCATTTTGCGCTTTGCCGGCCTCCCATCCCTATCATGCCCACAAGCCCGTTTGAAGGTAAATGTGCCTGACTGGCATAGTTATTCCCTCCAAAGCGGTATGAATTGGAATCTGATACTCAACTTTTTAATAGCCATGCTGGCCATTGTCAATCCACTGGGGCTTGTACCCATCTGGTCTGAACTGATGAGCGACACCAGCCAGAAAGTCAAGCTACAGGTGGCGCTGCTTACCACACTGACAGCCACTGCGGTGCTCCTGGTATTTCTGAATGTGAGCCAGTATGTACTGGGCTTTTTCAGCATAGACATCCCTGTTTTTAAAGTAGCGGGTGGCCTGCTGCTGTTTAATACTGCCTTATCCATGGTCAAAGGCCAGGCTACCAAACTGGAAGAAAGAGACGAGCAGGGCGATACCTGGTTTCAGATATCCAAGCAGCGCTTTCGCAAGGTGATCGTGCCCATGGTGGTGCCGATGCTGGCCGGGCCGGGATCTATTACTACTGTCATCCTCTATGGCTCAAGGGCCGAAGGGTTGATGGATTATGTAGGCGTTTCTATCGTGCTGGTGTTTACCATGTTTCTCCTTTTTGCCGTTTTTGCCTACTCACACTACATAGAAAAAAGTACCGACGAACTGGTGTTTACGGTCTTTACCCGAATACTGGGCATACTGGTAGCAGCTATCGCCATGCAGTTTGTGCTGGAAGGGCTGGGAGAAGTTTTTCCCAACTGGCTGGAGGGTTATTCCACTTTTGACAATCCAAACTCTATCAGTAATGGAGGAGAAGGTAGCAGTTCTGGTAGCGGAAGCAGCAGCGACAAATAAAAAAAGCCGGACCATGAAGATCCGGCTCTGCCTTTGGCATTCAATTACGGTCACTAGTTTTCGTTAGGATGATTTGAATTCGGCGGTCTTACGTCAAAGATCAGTACCCCGAAACCCGGCAAGTTGGTATAAAACTGGGCGAAGCGGCCCGTGAACCTGCCATCCAGTGAAGGATTGTAGGTATAATACTGCCCAAACTGGGAGTATTCAGTACCATCCGTCGTGGTCAGGGTGTAGGTAAACTGAAACTCATCCCGGCCGCTGCCATCATTATCAAAGTCGTCCAGCGTCTCTCCAAAATAGCCATAAGCTTCTTCGGCAGTCATGGTGATAGTAGAGGGAAAGCTGTTGAAAGTTCCCACTGTCGCCTTCTGCGGGCCGTTGCTGATATACAGCTCTATAGACTGGGCCTCGTGTACCTCAAAGCCGTTGTAGTTGAGGTCAAACTCTATCTCGGCTGTCTGCAGATTAGCCGCATTAAAGAAGTATTTGTTCTCGGCAATATCGGCGCTGGCGATCACGCCTACCTCATAGTCAGGCATGCGAATGGAGTCTTCTTCCGTACAGGAGCCGAGAAAGATGATAAGTCCGATCAGGTATATGATTTGATATTTTCTCATGTTCTTGGTGTTTTAAGTTTAGTTAACGTCCCAGAATACTGCGGCAAAAGGATCAGGCTGGTAGTCTGACAACTGCGGATTGGTTTCCAGCTCCGATACGGGGATGATAAAACGCAGCGGATAAGGCGGGTTGCCCATCACCGGGGCGGTTACATCATAATTGGGAAAACCAGTACGGCGGAAGTTGTTGTAGGCTTCTATGCCGTTGCCCCAGAGCGCCAGCTGGTACTCCGTCATGATGATGTTGAGCCGTTCGTCATCAGAAGCCGCGGCACTGTAAGCCGACATCACATCTGCTACATACGCATCTACTTTGGCCGAGGTAATTTCCTTAGCCGAGCCAGCCACTGCCGGGTATTGATCAGCACCATAGTCAGCGACTTTGTCCATAGACAGCCGGATGGCTTCTTCCAGCAGGGCCGCCGGGTCACCGCTTACGCTGGTGGTCAGGGCCATTTCGGCGTGCAGGAATTTTACCATATGGGTGGTGAGCATAGGGAAGATACCTTCACCCGTACCATCGGAGGCTTCTAAGGTTTTGGGCGCGTCCATATCTACCACACCTCCTACCGGGTACACACCAAAGGTAGCAATCAGCGCGCCTTCGTTGGAGAAAGCGGAAGGGTCTCCGGCATCGCGGCCCAGGTAGCCGTCGTTGAGCAGGCCAATGGGACAGCCGCCTCCCTGGCAGGTAGCCACTGCGCCTCCCGCATCGTCGGGCACCTGCCGAAAGATGTAGTAGGGCAGGCGAGGGTCTTCTACCGAACGGTAAGAAACCGGCAGACCAGTGGTGGAACTGACGATGCCGGTATTGAGGAGATTGGCCATCGTCCAGTTATCCATCCAGTAGGCGGTAGCCTGGTTGTAGTGATTGACATGCAGCGGGTGCCGGTTCTGAAAGGGTGTCTGCTGCGAACCGTACTGCAGCTCAAAGTCATCTTCCATATCAGTGAGTATATCCCCGCTAATGAGGCTGCTAAAGCCGCTTTCGGAGTCAATGGAGTTTTCCAGCCTGGTCTGGGCGTAGAGCTTAAGTTTGAGCGTATTGCCCATCTTCTGCCATTTGGTCAGGTCTCCTCCGTAGATCACATCTCCGGCAATACTGCCGCTCTGCTGACCCAGTTCGCCCAGTGCAATGTCAATTTCACTGAGCAGATCCTGGTAAATTTCGGCACCATTATCCAGTGAAGGAAAAGGAATTTCAGCGTTCAACGCTTCTGAGTAAGGCACATCGCCAAACAAATCCACCAGTACACTGAAGGTGTAAGCCTTGAGCAGGCGAGCTACCCCCCGGTATGCTCCCTGGCTTTCATCGGTATTGTCAATGATCGTCTGAAGGTCAGCCAGCGGACCTGCGTAAAGGTTCGTCCATACATTAGAGTAAGTACCCTGTGTCTGGTCATAGTCGCGGATGGCAGTGGTGTACCACATGCGGCTGAAAGTACCGGCATTGGTATTCGGCTCAGCCATGAGGGTAGAAGCGATGGAAACCTGGGCAAATCCCAGCGTATTACCGAGGTCAAGGTTGGTAGAAACGTTCGGGTCCTGGTTGATGTCCAGCGGGTCTTCGCCACAGGCAGAGGCCACCCACATCATCAGGCTGAGTAAGATATATTTTATACTTTTCATATAAGTTCAGGTTTAGAAGGTCAGGGAAAGGTTCACACTGTAGCGGCGGGTGGAGGGCACTCCGATGAAGTCAATACCCCTGAGTCCGGCAAAGGAGCTGGTTTCCGGGTCAATGTTGAGCCCGTCGTGGAAGCCGGGGGCGGTAAACCACAGGTTCCTGCCACTGAAGCCGATGCTGGCTGAGCCAAAGAACGTATTTTCCAGCAGGGAAGAGGGCAATACATAATTCAGGGCTACTTCACGAATACGGATGACGGTAGCGTCAAAAGTGTGGAACTCCTCAGCGGCATTCCAGCCAAAACCTCCCCGGTTGTACCACCAGTTAAAGTTGGAGATATTGATGGTGTTCCTGATTTTGTTACCCTCTGCATCGGTAGCGGCCAGGTAGTTGCCTCCTTCATCCCGGGCCAGGCTGCCATCCGGGTTACGGGCAGCAATGTAGCCGGGCATGATGCGGGACACCATACGGTCGCCGGCATCGTCGGTCAGGCCGCGACCTACTACTTCCCGGTTGGTTTTGGAATAAAGATCGCCTCCCTGCACCCAGTCCAGCAGTATACTGAGTTGCAGGCCTTTGTAGGAAAATGTGTTGGTCAGCCCCAGGGTAAAGTCCGGGTTAGGATCGCCGATGATCTGCGGGTCAGGATTATCCAGGTACTTACCGAAGGTTTGCCCTGGCAGCCCGTCTATCAGCAGCTCACCATCGGCATCACGGATGGCCTCACGGCCTACCAGCACACCAAAGGGCATCCCGTTGCGGTGCACGATCTGCACGATTTCGCTGCTACCGGCACTCTGCGTCAACACAATCTGGTCTACGCCGGGGGCCAGTTCCAGCACTTCATTACGGTTGCGGGTAAAAGCCGCGTATATATTCCAGTTAAATGCCCCGCTGGAGATAGGGGTGATATCCAGCCCCAGTTCCACCCCCCGGTTTCTGACTTTACCAATGTTCACCACCTGCGTGGCCGAGCCGGAAGAAGGGGGTACATTGATGGCGGTGATACCGTTTTCGGTGGTACGGTTATAATAGGTCAGGTCAACGCCGATTCTGCCGTTGAAGAACTGCAGGTCGGTGCCCAACTCCCATTCGGTTGTAAGCTCAGGCTTCAGCAGCGGATTGCCCCGGTTATCGTTCAGGGTAGAGCCGTTGATGGTGCCAAACTGGTTGGAAAAAGGAAACTGCGTACTGCTGCCGCCTACCGCCTGGTTGACCAGGAAATTGTTGGCTGTCAGGTAAGGATCGGCATCGTTACCCACCTGGGCGATACCGGCCCTGAGTTTACCAAATGAGAGCACATCACTTTTCAGGTCAAAGGCATCAGTAAAAATCAGTGAACTACTGACCCCAGGGTAAAAGTAGCTGCGGCTGTCGGCTGGCAAGGTAGAAGACCAGTCGTTACGGGCAGTCACGTTGAGGTAAGCATAATCCCGGTAGGAGAGGGAGACATCGGTGAAGATACCGGTGAACCTTCTCTGGGTAAAGCGATCATCTATGACAAACTGGGCCGCAGTATTGTTGAGCGAATTTACCCCCCGCTCAATGATGCCATTTCCTTCCACAATCTCTACCTGTTGCGTCCGCTGGTTGATATTCCAGCCGGTGATGGTGCGCAGGTTGAAATCATCGCTTAGCTGATTATTGGTATTGATCAGCAGGTTACCGTCAATTTCTGCCCGGTAAAAGTTACTGTTGCGGAGAATACCTGATTGCTGAATGGCATTGCCAAAACCACCTGGCTGAAGTGCAAACTGACGGCGGTCGGTGTAGGCATTGAAGCCCAACTGGTAGCTAACGGTGATCCAGTCGGCGATGTCGTAGCCCAGCTTCAGGTTACCAAAAGCCCGGTCTACTTCGCTGTCATCTTCGGTATTATCGGCTACCCAGCGCGGATGATTTACCGAGCGGTAGTACATCACGCCGCCATCTTCGTCTCGCTGGTAAGGATACTCATCAGCGTTGAAGCTGGTAGGCATCCAGAGGGCCAGCTGTGAGGCCGAAAAGCCGGAGCCTGCAAAGTTACCACTGCCCATGGCAGGGTTATCTTTGCTGGTCTTGACGTAATTCACCGAACCGCTGACAAACATGCCGTTTTCCAACTGGGCATTTCCGCCAAAATTCACATTGTATCGGTCAATGCGTGAGTTGGGGATGATGCCTTCGTTGCCAGTCCATGATAAGCCGGCAGTGATATTGGTATTGGCACCCCCGGAACGCACGTTGATAGACTGTTCCAGCAGGTTGCCCGTCTGGAAATAGTTGCGGTACTTATCGGTATGCGGCTCATAAGGCACCTCATCGCCCCGGGTAGCCACTGCCTGGTAAGAGGGACTTTGCAGAAAAGGGCCAAGGCCGGGATTGGTATATGGATGAGGTACGGTTTCATAAGCGGTGTAGGGTGCACCGAAAGAGCCAAAATACTGCTCTATGTAGACGTTGCCGTTTCCTCCCTGTCCGTAAGTAGTCTGGTAATCGGGCAGTGCCGCTATTTCTTCCAGGCCGAATGAGGCATTATAGGTCACTTCCATGCCCTTGGTAGAGGCTTTGGCCCCGGCTTTGGTGGTGATGATGATGGCCCCGTTCTGGGCACGCGAGCCGTAGAGGGCCGCAGCGGCAGCACCCTTCAGTACCGTCATAGATTCTACGATGTTGGGGTCAATGTCAAAGGCCCGGTTGGTGACCGTATTACCTACCGCCGGATCTGCACCCAGGGTAGAATTGTCAAAAGGTACCCCATCTACCACATAGAGCGGCTGATTATTGCCGGTAAGGGAGGAATTTCCGCGAATGGTGATGCTGGTATTACCTCCGGTAGCGCCACCGGCTCCCTGTACCTGCACCCCGGCTACCTTGCCATTAAGAGCTCGGGCGATATCCGGTTCAGACCGCTGGCTGATACTCTGTCCATCAATCTCAGTGACCGCATAGCCGAGGGCTTTTTTCTCTCGCTCTATCCCCACTGCCGTGACGATGACCTCGCTCAGTTCAGAAAACTCAGGCTGCATCTGTACATCGATACTGCTGCGGGAGCCAACTTCCACTTCCCGGGTTTCCATTCCAATAAACGAGAACATGAGTACGGCATCCTGTCCGCTCACTCTGATACTGAATTTTCCTTCAATATCCGTTACTGTTCCGGTATCGCTGTCTTTCAGGAGTACATTGACCCCCGGCAAAAGTGCTCCGTCTTCAGCAGAACTGACTGTACCGCTGACGGTCATCTCCTGCGCCAACAGGGGGGGATACCAAAGAACTTGTGTTAAAAAAAACAGTAAAATACATCTCATAATGCAGGTGTTTATGATGAATAAAAATATTAACCAAAGCAGTTCGTGGGGGTGAAAAGCAACTACCACAGCTGATGTAGCAAGTCAACAGTGGAGAATGGTTATTAAACAGGTAGAAAAAGTTGTTGAAGTAGTATGAATGCAAATATAAAAATGAATTGCTTATAATATTCAGTAATTTATGCTGAATAATGGTATATATTTGAAATAATATATTTCAATTTGTCAAAATAATAATATTTGACGTATGCCTAAAAATATATGGTGTTTGAGAGGCTTATTCTGAAGGTTTTTTATCAAATGAGCGTATCAGGCACAATGATTATTCTCAGCTTATTTTCAAATGAGAGCTTGTGAGGGCATAATTTTTATATTTTTTAAGTTTTATGCCTGAAATTTTGCAGGATTTTCACTCATGCGTAGCGAAAAAAAAAGCCCACCGGGGAGGAGGGCAAATGAATCTGACAGCTAAAATGGTGGAATTTTCTTAACTACGGACTTTATCGAGCAGTGCATTAAGTTGTTCTGCTTCTTTGTTGGTCAGTTTTCTGAGGGCTTCATCAATAATATTGGTTTCAAGATCAATTTTTTCCAGCAGTTTCAGGCCTTCTTCGGTAATGGTAATATCTACCTGCCGCCGGTCGTCAGGACATGCTTCACGGGTGAGCAACTCTTTGATCCTTAGCTTTTCAACAATCCGGGATACATTGGACATTTTATCGAGCATGCGCTCATTGAGCAGTAGTACCGTGGAAGGGTTGGGGTATTGTCCGCGAAGAATACGCAGTACATTGTATTGCTCAGGAGAAAGCTGATATGTTTTCAGGATAGATTTATTGATAGAGTAAACCCAGTTTCCGGTATACATCAGGTTGATGACAGCCTTGTGTTTCTCGCTTATAAATTTTTTCTGCTTGATTTCCTCTTCTAATTTCATACTTCTAAGATAAGTCATTCTCCTGAAAAACCAGAAATTGCCTAAGTAGTTTAGGTTGAGGGTTCAAATTTACTCCTGCATTTCGTTCACCTCATCCAGGTTAGATGTCTGGTAAAAATTATACACTTTCAATACTATCGCCATAGCCACGGCAGCCTCTGCTGCAGCAACAACAATGACAAAAAGAGAAAACATCTGCCCCTGTAGCATTGTCGCATCATAGCGGCTGAAAGCCACCAGGTTGATATTGGCCGCGTTCAGGATCAGTTCTATACCGATCAGGACCACAATAGCGTTTTTCTTGACGATCACCACCGACAGTCCGATGCAGAACAGCAGGGCAGAAAGTATAAGAAAATGTTCCAGAGGGATCATACACTAAATTTGGCGCAAATTAACAAAATTTAACGATCCAGCCACGCTTTAAAATCAGATGAGCGATCAACGCTGACCACTGCTTCCATCTGGTTTTGAGGTTTCAGGTCCAGCTTGACCCGGCTTTTGGAATAAGCATGCATCTGCTCAATCGCTTCTATGTTGACGATAAACTTTCGGTTGATGCGGAAAAAACGTTCCGGATCCATCACCTCCTCTACTTCCGTGATGGTCTGGTCTATGACGTACTGCTGCCCTTCCAGTGTAAGCATAAACACCATTTTTTCGTGGGCATAGAAATAAGCAATCTCATCGGAATGTATGGATTTCATCCGCTGACCGTAGCTCACCATGAAACGTTTTTTGTAGCGAGGCTGCTGCAGGCTTTCCAGCAGAGAACGCATATCCTGGCTCACCTCGGCTGCTTGCTGCTGCAGGCGTTGGTACTTATGGAGGCTGCTTTCCAGTTCGCGTATTCCGATAGGCTTGAGCAGGTAATCAATACTGTTGAGCTTAAAAGCCTGTATGGCATAGGCATCATAGGCAGTAGTAAAAATGATGGGTGTGTCTATCTGCCTGATGCCCTCCTGTTCCAACTTTTCAAAAATCTTGAAAGATACCCCATCAGATAAATGAATATCCAGGAAGATCAGGTCGGCTTTGTTTTTTTTGAGCCAGCTGGTAGCTTTCTGCACGCTATCCAGTACTTCCAGTATCATGATATTTTCGTCTATACGCTGCAGGCTGCGGATGAGCTTATCGGCAGCGGGTTTTTCGTCTTCTATGATAAGTACCTGCATATTAGTTATGTTGGCTGATGAGTGGTACGGCAGCTACGTACTGCTGATCCTGCAGCCCAAAATCAGGCTGTGCTTCCGATAGTATTTTGTACTTTTCTTTCAGGTTATAGAGGCCCATACCGGTGGAAACTACGTCCTCCATACGCTGCTGCAGGTTGTTACTGACAATGAGAAAACCATTTTGTACTTCCAGGCTGATGGTCAGCGGGCTTTCGGTACTCAGGGAATTATGTTTGATAGCGTTTTCGGCCAGTATCTGCAGGGTAAGGGGAGGAATGAGATGGTCCAGGAAGCTCTTGTCAATATGGTTTTCCAGCGATAAAGCAGCACCGAAGCGGATTTTTTGCAGATAAAGGTAAGTCTCTATCATCTGTAATTCTTCTCTCAGGCTCACCAGGTTTTTATCCCTTATTTCAAGAATGTAGCGGTAGAAATTGGCAAATTCATCAATAAATTCTTCCGCCAGGTCAGGATCAGAATGAACCAGCGAAGAGAGTGTGTTCAGGCTGTTGAATAGGAAGTGCGGGTTCACCTGTGCTTTGAGCGCTTCGTACTGGGTGCGCAGGCCCTCTTTCTGCAACCTCTCGGCTTCTACCAGAGAGGCTTTCCACTGCCGGAAAAAAGCGCTGCTCTCCATGATGGTGGTGGCAATGATATTGACAACCAGCGCAATGATGATATTTTCAAAAAGTGAGATGCTGAATATCTTATCGGGCACCGCTACCAGCCTGAAATAGAGATAAGTCCATACCAGCATGATGAAGGCAGCATTAAAGGAAGTAACCAGGAATTCCAGTAGGATGCGCTGTACTATATAAGTTCTCCAGGGCATGCTCTTATCCAGCCATCTTACCGTCGCGATATTGGCCGCGAAAATAGCCGCCGATACCGTAAAGGTGAATATGACATTGTACAGCAATGTGTTTTCTTCGGCCCAGTCCCAGGGCATGTCCAGTACAAGCGTTTTAAGTATGTACAGGCCGGGAATGATCAGGCTCAGGGCGGCTATTGCGAAAAATAACCGCTGAAGAAAACGCAAACGCTGAGAACGTTGGTCAGCCATCAGTCAAAAGAACCAAATTTCAGGCTTAGGGCAAGGCTCATGCTGCTCAGGTCGCTATCCTGTATGCCCAGTGTATCTGAGCCGCTCACCAGGCGGTAAGTGATCCCGCCCGTAGCCCGCATAAAAGTAGCGATATTGACCTCCAGGTGTACACCCGGTTCAAATACGAAGAAATTACTTTCGGTTGTCGTAAAATCATCCGAACCCTCAAAGTCCTGCTCAATACCGCCTCCTCCGACGAGAACATCAGTATGGAGATGAATGATCCGGTCAGAAGCCAGGGTATAGCCAAATATAAATCCACCATAGCCCATGTCGTAGTGCAGGTTCAGGGCCGGATCAATGCGGTCCTCTACCGCTACAGGGTAGCTGGACACCAGGCCGAACCCTCCACCTCCGATAGAAAACTTTTTATTGATAAACCATGCGCCATAACCGCCAAAAAAGGCCGCAAAATCACCTTCTATCGCCGACAGCCTCATCGCCGGCCCTCCGTAGCCACCGGAGCTGTAGATGTTGAAATCTCCGAACAGCGTCTGCTGACGACTGTCTTCCTGTGCAAATCCGCTCAAGGAGCCGATAGTCAAAAAAATGCTAAGTACGAGTATCTTCTTCATAATCAAAAAGTGGAATAATTTTTAGCCTAATAAGCAGGTAGCAGGCCGGTAAGTTTGAAACTTCCGGCTGATTTCCGCATGCCGGCGAAAAGGAGCGTCCTAACCCAAGGGAGGGCAAGCACCATTTTTTGCCAGCACCATCTTATTGTACAGTTATGGTCCTCCTGCTGATGCTGCTTAAATTTTTGTCAATTAAAGGAGGAAAAGCAGCAACAGCAAGAAAATCCTGATGAAAGGGAATTTCGGACGGATGAACGGGAAAAAATTTACTTGCTGGCAGCCATACTGGGCAGGCTGGCAGGAGCGGCCTTATCCTGTACCGGATTTTCGGTCAGCAGTACGATCCTGAAAGTGGTGCCTGCATCCACTTCGGAATGTTTGACGAAAATTTTGCCCTGGTGGTAGTTTTCTATGATTCGCTGCGCGAGCGAGAGTCCCAGTCCCCAGCCCCTTTTCTTGGTAGTGTAGCCGGGCGTAAATACCTGGTTGATCTTGGATTTGGGAATGCCTTTGCCGGTATCTGTAATGTCAATATAGGCTTTCTGCTTTTCGCAGCCCAGGTGGATAGAGATACTGCCAATGCCTCCCATAGCATCTACGGCATTTTTGCAAATATTTTCAATGACCCACTCAAAAAGCGGTCGGTTGATCATTGCCTGTACCTCGCCTTCATCGGCATGGATACTCATCTTGACTTTGGTAGAGATTCTTTTTTCCAGGTAACCAATCGTACTGAAGAGTACTTCCTGCAGGTTCTCTTTTTTTAGCGTAGGTACTGAGCCAATACTGGAGAAACGGGCAGTAATCATTTCCAGCCGGTTGATGTCCTTGTCAAGTTCCCTGATGATAGACGGATCATAGCGTTCAGGGTCGGCACGGAAAAATTCTATCCATGCCATCAGAGAGGAGAGGGGAGTGCCTAGCTGATGGGCGGTTTCTTTGGCCATTCCGATCCACACCCGGTTTTGTTCGGCCCGGCGTGAATAGCTGAATACGGTATAGGTAAGCAACACAAACACGCCGATGATGGATAGCTGTACATATGGGTAATACTGTAGCTGCGTTAGCAGGAAAGAATTTTTGTAGTAAACAAACTGGTAGCCATCTACCATCCCAGTACTGGGATTACGGAGTACGATCTCAATGGGTTCGTAGGCTTCCCGCATTTCCGCTAATTCTTCCTCTATGATCCTGGCTCTTTTTTCATCACTGTAGCCGTCCAGGTCCAGGTTACGGTCTTCCAGGTAGTCTCCGAAGCTGTTGGTCAGAATAACGGGGATATTATTATTGGGAACGATCAGTTCGTGGAAGAGAAAAGGAATGTCATCTCCTTCCTGATTCGCGACATTCTCTATGGTTTTGGCGTAGAGGTTGACAAAGCTTTTTTCTCTTTCCTTCAGCTCCTTTACCAGTGTATTGGTGTAGTAGATAGAGCCAGCGGCAATAACCGTAGCTACCACCAGCACCACGATCTTCAGGGTATTCTTCTTCTGGTAAATGTTGTCTACCTTTTCCTTGGTGTAAACGCGTTTGTTCATCTACGAATCATTTGTTCGGTCGCTTAGCCTTACCTTCAGTTTGATAAAGAAAATTAAGCTAATCATGCTAAAGTAACGAATACAGGAGCAAAAATTATTTGGAGCAGATGGATTATTATCTACTCAAATAATAGTTTGTTTGAGGGAAAGGTTCGGAATCCCCTAAAAACAACAAAACATGCCTTGGGAGCATGCTTTGAGGTGGTTTTTTTGCCGTTACGGCTTTATTGATACTACGTGCTTAGCTGTTAGAAAACAGCCATTTACCAATCACTTTGTAGTTTACCTTGGTGCCGTGCATCAGTATTCCTACCCGGTAGATACGGCCTGCCACCCAGGTGGTGAAAATAAAGCCCCCGATCAGCAGTAGCATGGACAGCAGCAGTTCCCAGCCCGGAATACCGAAAGGCACCCGCATCATCATGGTTACCGGAGCGGTAAAAGGAATCATTGACAGCCAGAATGCCAGCGTACCGTTCGGCTCGTTGAGAACCGCACCCAGCGTCACGATGGAGAGGATGAGCGGTGCGGAAATAGGGAGCATGAACTGCTGGGTATCAGTGTTGGAGTCTGAGGCGGATCCTACTGCGGCAAAGAGGGCGCCGTAAAGCAGGTAGCCACCCAGAAAGTAAAATATGAAAGTCAGAATAAAGCCGGTGACATCTACCGATGCCAGGGCTTCCTGCACGTTCAAGGCCATTTCGGCCTGTGCGCTTTCTGCTTCCGGTATTCCCTGGCTGATCTGCTGTGTACGCTGTTGCATCAACTCCTCCGGACTGAATCCCTGCATGAATAAGGTAGACAGCCCGAAGGTCAGGGCAATCCACAGCAGGAACTGGGTAAGGCCAACTGAGGCTACGCCCACGATTTTGCCCATCATCAACTGGAATGGGCGTACCGAAGAAATGACCACCTCCACGATACGGTTAGACTTCTCTTCCATGACGCCCCGCATTACCTGGGCACCGTAGAGAAAAATGAAGGTATAAATCAGAAAAGCCCCTACATATCCTACCACTGAGGCTACACCGGCACTGCCCTGTTGCTCGCCGGTTTCGGTCAGGCTGATGGTCTGTATGTCTACATTGGTCTCCAGTTCGTTCAGGGTTTCCCGGCTGATGTTAGACCTGACTAGTTTGATATCCCTGATTCTGGACTGCAAAGTTTTTTCCATACTGTTGACCAGGCTAAGGCTGGGACTGCTTTCCGAAAAAAACGTGATGCCCTCGGGCTTTTCCGGCTGGAAATCCGGGATGTACAGTAAGCCAAACTGATAGCCCTCATTGACCCTTTGCTTGGCATATTCTAGTGGTTCCTGCACATACGTATAAATGATATTTTCGTCTCCAGCGGATTCCTGCATGAAACTATCTGCCAGCAGACCACTCTCGTCAATGACAGAAATTATTTTTGTTTCGCTGCTGTCCATGGATGTGAGCCATACGGGCACGATCAGTACGGCCGCAAAAAGTAAAGGTCCCAGTAGCGTCATGACGATAAAGGATTTTTTACGCACGCGGGTCAGGTATTCACGCTTGATGATCAGGCTGATTTTGCTCATGTTAGTTTCCTTGTACTTCTTTGATAAATATTTCGTTGATGCTGGGGATTTTCTCCTGAAAGGCGTGTACCTCTACGTGCTGGATCAGTTCTGCCAGCAGGTCATTGGGGCGCTTACCTTCGCCTACCCTTATGGTAGAGGAGATATCCATATTCTCGAGTATGTTTTCTTCCAGTAGTTCATACTCCAGTTCCAGGCCATTCAGCTTTCCGCTATGTACCACCTGAAAGGTATTGCTGCGGTAGCGGTTTTTGATCTCCTCTTTGGTGCCGTCCAGTATTTTCCGTGATTTGTTGATCAGGGCCACATGGCTGCACATTTCTTCTACCGATTCCATACGATGGGTAGAAAAAATGATGGTCTTGCCTTTCTCTCTGAGCTTCAGTATTTCATCTTTGATCAGGTTGGCATTAATAGGATCAAATCCACTGAAAGGCTCATCCAGGATGATCAGGTCAGGTTCGTGTACTACAGTAGCGATGAACTGAATCTTTTGCTGCATCCCTTTGGATAGGTCTTCTATCTTTTTTTCACTCCATCCGCTGATCTCCAGGCGGTCAAACCACTCATTGATTTTGTGTACGGCTTCCCGGCTTTTCAGGCCTTTGAGCTGGGCCAGGTAAAGAAGGTGTTCGCCTACTTTCATTTTGGGGTAAAGGCCTCTCTCTTCGGGCAGGTAGCCGATATCAGCAATATGGCTGGGCCTTAGCTTTTCTCCTTTGATCAGGATCTGGCCTGAGTCTGCATTGATGATCTGGTTAATGATACGGATGAGGGTCGTCTTCCCTGCACCGTTGGGGCCTAGCAAGCCGAATATTGACTGCTGGGGGATTTGAAGGCTGACGTCCTGTAAAGCCTCATGCTTAGCATACCTTTTGGAAATCTGCTGAGCCTCAAGAATATTCATAAATGATGATTTTACTGGTTAAGCTGTTTTCCTGATTTTTACACAAATATATCTGTTGACAGTCGCCTGCCAAACCAAGTTAATGGTAGCTACAAAGTTAGTGATACAACTCGCTGCTTTATTACAAAAAAAGGGACTGTAATTTACAGCCCCTTTACGATATCTACTGTCTGCGGAAAACTACTTATTCATCAGGAAGGTCACATTGCCCATAGCCACATCTATGTCAAAGGTGATCAGGTTTTCACTGTCCTCATCATAGCTTTCATTGACAAAGACATTGGGCTTGATTTCCGTAAAAATCTCCAGCATTTTGATGCGGCAAAGTGGAGAATCATTGATATGTACGATGATAGGGATGTCTGAAGCATCCAGCCGTACCTCCATACTTCCTGCTCCCACACTGGCCGAAACATGGCTCTTGGCACCAGTATTTTCCGCGAAGCGCATCAGCAACTTACCAAAACCGACATCCGCCACTACCTCTCGTGCGTGGGAAAGGTTCATCTGGTCAAGTTCCAGCACACCCAGGTCTACCTTGGCATAGAAGGTATCCATAGAAATTTTGTTGGGTACGCCGGCAAAATAGCCGACCCTTACATCGGCGCTGCCAGTATTGATCTTAAAGCTCTCTACTGCCAGGCCTGAAAGGTCAACAGTGGAATTGCCCATACCATAGCGAAGGTTTAGATCAAAGGGGATACTTCTGGAAAGATATACATGCCAGGGCTTTTCAATGTTCTCCTCTACATTGCCGAAAACCTTTCCGGATAAACTGGAAGTGAAATTTTCTGCTTTATCTTCAAAATTGAGTCTGACGATTCTGCTGTCATTTCTGACCTGGTTGACTACTATTGGGTTAAACTCATCGTTTTCAGGATAACCGTATATGCTCACCGCATGCATATTATAAGTAGAGTTGATACGGCAGGCTACAGTTGAAGCATTGACATAGAGCTTGACCGGCTGATGTTCATCTACCGGCAACACATGATAGTGTTTTTTGCTCTGCGCATTTCCTCCCCCCACAGTCAGTATTGTACTTGCTATCAATACTAGTAAAACTTTCATGTACTAGCTTACGAAATCACAGGCGGGAGGTTGCTTCCGGCTGCAATGGCCACAAAAAAAAGCAGTACTGAAAAGTACTGCTTAAAATATATGTAATGAGGTACTATGTTTTTTAGAAAAATTCTTTCATTCGCTCAAAAAAGCTTTTGTCGCCTTTAGCGGGATTCGGTTTAAAGTTAGGCGAATCCTTTAGATCATGGAGGATTTTCTTCTCTTTATCGCTAAGTGCTTTGGGTGTCCATACATTTACATGGATCAACTGATCACCGCGTCCGTAGCCATTGATATCCTGTATGCCTTTGCCCCGCAGCCTGAGAATTTTTCCGCTTTGGGTACCTGCGTCTATTTTGATCTTCACATTTCCGTCGATGGTAGGCACTTCTATGCTGGTACCGAGGGCTACATCCATAAAACTCAGATGCAGGTCGTAGACAACATTGGTACCGTCACGTTTCAGTAATTCATCCTCAACTTCTTCAATCACGATGAGCAGGTCACCGGGGATACCGCCTCTTTTGGGCACGTTACCTTTTCCGGACATAGAAAGCTGCATGCCTTCGACCACACCTTCCGGTATTTTGACATTGATGACTTCTTCTTCCATCATACGTCCTTCGCCGTGGCATTTATTACACCTTTCGTCTACAGTCTTACCTTCACCACTACAGGTAGGGCAGGTATTGGCTGACACCATCTGCCCAAGCATTGTGTTGACTACTTTACGAACCTGGCCGGTACCATTACAGGTAGGGCAGGTAGTGAGTGCGGTACCATTTCTGGCGCCATTACCGCCGCATACATCGCAGGCGATATAGCGTTTTACCTTTATCTTTTTCTCTACCCCGTGGGCAATTTCCTGCAGGTTGAGCTTCAGCTTGATACGCAGGTTAGAACCTTTACGCTGACGCTGACCACGACCGCCGGCACCGCCGCCCCCGAAGAAGCTTTCGAAAGCAGAGCCGCCGAAAATATCGCCGAACTGGGAGAAAATGTCTTCCATACTCATGCCTCCACCTCCGCCAAAGCCTCCGGCACCTGCACCGCTGCCTACGCCCTGGTGACCAAAGCGATCATATCGGCTACGCTTATCTGGGTCACGCAGTACCTCGTATGCTTCTGCCGCTTCTTTGAACATATCTTCCGCCTCCGGATTATCAGGGTTTTTATCCGGATGGAACTTGATGGCGGTTTTGCGATACGCCTTTTTGATCTCATCCTGAGAAGCGTCACGGGTTACGCCTAATATTTCATAGTAGTCTCTCTTTGCCATAAAGCTTATTGTCCGATTACAACTTTAGCGTAGCGCAGGACCTTCTCTCCGAGGAAGTATCCTTTCTCCAGCACATCTACAATTTTTCCCTTGAGTTTATCTTCAGGGGCAGGTGTCTGGGCTACTGCTTCGTGATATTCACTATCAAAATCACTACCCGGACCTATTTCCATTACTTTCAGTCCTTTTTGGGTGAGTATTTTGTTAAATTTATGGTGTACCAGTTGTATGCCTTCGTACATAGGCGCTACATCTTCGCGGCCTTCAAATATCTGCAGCGAACGTTCCAGGTCATCTACTACCGGAAGGAGGTCAGAAATAAGCTCTTCGTTGGCTGTTTTGACCAGCTCGAGCCTCTCTTTGGCAGTGCGCCTCCTGTAGTTTTCAAACTCTGCATAGAGCCTGAGGTACTTATCTTTGGCAGCGGACAGGTCCTCTTCCATTTGCTTTACCACATCGTCCTGTGCTGCCGCATCGTCAGCATTGGTATTATTTTCTGAAGCATTGTCACCCTCGTGCTCTGTTGTGTGCATCTCCTCTTTCTCGGTGTTATGTTCGTCTTTCATGCTTTCTGTATTACTTTTTTGCGTATCTGGGTTGTTTTCTTCTGTATTATCAATAGCCATCTGACTATCAGTACTTACTTATAGAAGTTTGCAGAAGGATATTTTCAACTACTTTGCCAAACCTGGATCTTATGACAAGATGACAGCCTAATGCAGGGTGCTCCAGATCAGATCCTTCAGTTTGGTAATATTGTATTCCGTGGCAGAAGAGATGAAAAGGTGCGGTATCTCCAGGTCAATTTCTGATGCTATGGCCTGCATCAGCTCATTATCCAGCAGGTCAGATTTGGTGATGGCCATTAGCCTCTTTTTATCCAGCATCTCAGGATTATACCTTTCCAGTTCGTTCAGAAGTGTATGGTATTCTGCAGTAATGTCTTTGGCATCGGCCGGAATCATGAACAACAGGATAGAGTTACGCTCAATATGGCGTAGGAAGCGCGTTCCCAAGCCCTTACCCTCAGCTGCACCTTCTATAATTCCGGGAATATCAGCCATTACAAAAGACTGGAATTTACGATACTCCACTACTCCCAGGTTAGGCGTGAGGGTGGTAAAGGGGTAATCAGCAATTTCCGGCCGTGCTGCTGAAATCACGGATAAGAGGGTAGATTTTCCGGCATTGGGAAAGCCGATCAGCCCTACATCTGCCAGTACTTTGAGCTCCAGGATAAACCACTCTTCTTTTCCGGGTTCACCGGGCTGGGCGAAACGCGGGGTCTGAAAAGTGGAGGTTTTAAAATGATCATTGCCCAGGCCACCTCTGCCCCCTTCCAGCAGCACCATTTCCTGTCCGTCTTCGGTTATTTCGCCCATTAGTTCACCACTTTCAGCATGGCGGGCTACTGTGCCCAATGGCACATCGAGGATAACATCCTTGCCCTGAGAGCCGGTCTTTCTCCCGCCAGCGCCATTTTCACCCCTCTCGGCAATTACGTGCTTCTGATACTTCAAATGGAGCAGCGTCCAGTGCTGGGCATTGCCGCGCAGTATGATGTGGCCGCCACGGCCGCCATCGCCGCCGTCCGGACCACCTTTGGGAACAAACTTTTCCCGCCGTAAATGCGCTGAGCCCGCTCCACCTTTACCGGAACGGGCACAAAATTTCACATAATCTATAAAGTTGGATGAAGCCAAACTGTCTTATTTAAATATTGAGAGATATTGTTTTTACAAATGTCAACTTTGATTGAATAGTTCAGCTTCAGTGAGAGTATCAGGCTTTCCTGTTGTCAATTTCACGGGAGATACGCCGAAAAATATCGTCGATAGACCCCACACCATTGACAGTGGCAAGTTTGCCCTGTTCTTTGTAGTAGTTGGCTACGGGAAGTGTCTCGTCTTTGTACACCTGCAGGCGGGTTTCAATTTTAGAACGGTCCTGGTCATCGGTACGGCCGGATGTTTTGCCTCTTTCCAGCAGTCGGTTGATCAGTTCTTCGTCTGGTACATCCAACATGATGGTAGCAACTATCGGTATATTTTTGCTGGACAGCAGCTGATCCAGGGCTTCAGCCTGGGGAATGGTACGGGGAAAGCCGTCGAAGATGATTCCCTTACGTTCATGCCCTTCCTGAAGCTTATCATCTACCATATCTACCACTAACTGATCAGGAACCAGCTTGCCTTCGTCCATATAGCCCCTGGCTTTTTTACCAAGTTCTGTGCCCTCTCCAAGGTGCTTTCTGAAAAGATCGCCGGTAGAAATGTGCAGGAGATTATAATGTCCTATTAGCTTTTCACTTTGAGTTCCTTTACCGGCGCCGGGAGGGCCAAAGAGTACGATATTGAGCATATTCTTATAGGTTTATATAGCAGTTATTTCACCAATAAAGATAATGTAGCAAATATAAAGGCTATGTAAGTGGAATAATAATTAAAATATAAAATAGCAGTGCCAGGTTATTCGGCCAACTGATAAATTTCTTTATACTGCCGACCGAAACCATCATAGTCAAGCCCATATCCTACCACGAATTTATTTGGGATTTCAATCCCCACATATTGGAGATCAACCCGAATTTTGAGTGCTTCCGGCTTGTACAGTAAAGTTGCAATACTGACACTGGCTGGCTTTTTCTCGTCCAGCATCCTGAGCAGGTGCTGGATAGTATGCCCGGTATCCACGATATCTTCCAGCAGTATCACATCTTTTCCCTCCAGAGATGATTCCAGACCTAACAATTCTTTAATCTGGCCGCTGCTCTCCGTACCCTGGTAAGATTTTACTTTTACAAAACTGACCTCCACCTCAATTTCCAGCATCTTGATCAGGTCGGCGGTAAACATGAAAGCTCCGTTGAGTACAGCTACGATCACTGGCTTTCTGTCGGAATAGTCATGGTTGATCTCATCGGCAATTTCTCGAATTGCCTGCTGTATGGCCTCTTCTTTAATGTAGGGGACGAAAGTCTTATCTTTGATTTTCATGTCACAAATTTCGCATAAGGTACTGGTAAATCCCAAGGTAACTTTCAATATCATGCTTATGTACCTTCTCATGGGGCGTATGGGCATCTTTAATAGGAACGCCCACAAAGCACCAGTCCATAGGGTAGGGCGACATTTGTATCTCACGACCGTCGCTAGAGCCTTCTCCTTCTACCTCCAGTTGATAGGGTAAGGATGATGCTTCTGCCATCCTGATAAGTTTTTCTACAAAAGTACGGCGGGGAATATTACGGTCACGCAGGGAGATTACCGGGCCCTTGCCATGTCTGACGCCTTCAGTCACCCAGGTGATGTCCGCCACCAGGCATTGTTTTACCGAATGGTGCTTCATGATATAGTCCAGCAGGAAAGGTACCGTACCGCCACCCTGCTCTTCTCCACAACTGAAGACGATGAGACCATCCTCCAGCGTTTCGGCAAGTTTGAGCATATTGTATATTCCCAGGCGGTTGTCCAGGTAGCAGGAAGTGATATATTTCTTTTTGACCTTAAAATCGCATTCAAATACCAGGTTGGTACCGCTTTCTATGCCCCGGCCAAAGTGATAGAAGAGTCTTTTCTTTTTATCTTTCTTCTGCTCCTGAACCTTCATCTTGCAGCGTATGGGACCCAGTGTATCCTGCCCGCATAGCCAATAGCCATCCTTTGCGGCGGGGCTGCCAATCGGGACCAACTCGTCCTGGTAGCGAACGGTAAAACCTACAGAGTCCATATGGGCAAAGGCAGCGGTGCGGGGTTTGCCAAAACGAAGTATAAGGCAGTCCTGCAAAAAATCACCTTCTATCAGTTCAGGCTGGACTTTCCACTGGGTCTGATGCTCCTGCACATATTGTGTGATATATGCTTTCATGGGAACCTCTGCACCTGAAGGAGCCACGACCTGGCAGAGATCCTGAAGTAATTGGGTATCTATCATAAAATCAAAAAAGCCCGGCTTTTGGCCGGGCCTGTAAGCTTATATGTCTCTTACAAATTTAAGCTTCATATTTGATTTCTGCAATCTGCTGATCTATCATAAATTTACCTACTCCTTCTTCACCTATTACTTCAAAGAGTTCAAGGCAGCGGCGAGCGATAAATTCTTCTTCCACCTGCTCATTGAGGAACCAGCTCAGGAAGTTAAAAGTGGTGAAATCATGCAGGCTCTGGCACTTGCCGGCAATTCGGTTGAGAGACTGTGTTACTGAAACCTCCTGGGAAAGTGCATCTTCAAAAACAGATTTGAATGAGTCAAAATCAGCAGGTATATTGGAAATCTCCGGGGAGATTGCTGCACCACCTTGATCATTTATATACCTGAAGATTTTCAACATATGGGCTCTTTCTTCTTCAGCCTGGCTGTAGAAAAAAGTAGCACTGTTTTCAAAACCATGGCGGTCGCACCAGGAGGCCATAGACAGGTATGTAGCGGAAGATTTAGCTTCAATTTTTATCTGCTCATTAAGCAGGCTTTCAACTTCTTCGGAAAGCGATGTTTTTAACCTTAATAGATCTTTCATGGGACTAGGGATTATTACTTGATATTTACAGCAATATAGTGCAAAAAATCATGAATTTTCAAGAAAAAAAAGACTGGTAGAGCAATTCAGAAATTGTCTAAACTTTTTAGCTAAGTACCGTAGTGTAAATCCTGGTCTGTAAAATACTGTTCAACTCCAGCATTACACGGGTCCCGGCAAAAAGCTCCCGAATATCCAATAATTCTGCGACAGTCAGGGCAAAAAAGCGATCGCAGCCGTGAGGGGAGATAATGGCTATATCAGACTCAGCTGAGGTATCATGGAGCATGGCATCTATGTCTACCCTGTCTATCTGTTTTTTCAGGCAGAAGAAGCAGGTAACAGATAATGATGTGGCATATCCTCCGTATTCCAATATAAAACAACTGCGCTGATCATCCTGGTAGATGCAGCCTCCATCGGTACGGAATATCTCTTTAGGCAATGGCATATCAACAAAATTAGCTTTATTTAAATTAAATACAAATAAGCCAAGCCAAAAAAAAGGAACCGCTAAGGCTCCTTCAGTATGCATTTAGAATGGCAAATCCTCATCTTCACCACCCCCATCAGTAAATGGAAGGTCATCAGCCTGGCTGGCCGGGGCAGTGCCGGCACCTTGTGCTCCACCTTCAGCTTTCTGTATACGCCAGGCCTGAAGGGTGTTGAAGTACTTGATCTCACCCTGGCGGTCAGTCCACTTACGACCTTTAAGATTGAAATAAACCGTTACTTCATCGCCGACCTTGTATTCGTCTAACAGGGACACCCGATCCTGCACTGCTTCAAACTTCACAAATTCCGGGTATTGCGGGTTGTCGGCAAACTCCAGTACAAACTCTCTTTTCTGAAAACGGTCACTGATCTGTGCGGTATCAAAAATCTCAATTAATTTACCTTTCACTTCCATCTTTCTAAATTAGGTATGATTGTAACATTTTTTCCATTGTGAGAGGATAAGCGTTAAGCGGCTGCTTAATCCTGCTGCAAAGGTAAAAAAACGAAGGTCAAGGGAAGGAGAAGCGCGGCAGTTTTTTGCAATTTTGTTCTTCTGACTATTTTTTTTCGCCAGCACACAAAATAATTGCACCCCGAAGGCTATTTAATTATAGAAGATATTTCTATGCTGAAAGAAGACTGAGATTTCAGGTTCAGTTTTTGCTTTTGTGGAAGTGGTGTTGGATTGCAGTAATTTCCCGCCCTATCACTTATTTTGTCATCATCCAAATTCGCTTGAATCATGCTTATTGACTACATCATTGCTTTTTTTGTTCTATCCATTGGAATAGTACTCATCATGTTAAAACTGGTAAGCGACCACAAAAAATCCAACCAGTCAAATAATGACGGCGGACTCCCGATAGAGTTTGACATTCCTGAACTTGATCTTCCTCCGGGCGTTACCCTGCCGGTAGACGGACCTAAGACAGGAGAAAAAGTACGCATTAGCTAAAAAAAAACACCTGCATTTACGGCAGGTGTTTTTTTGTGCAGTTAAGTCTTGTTTTAAGAATAAACTTCCTCGAGATTTTTGTTGATATCGGGATATGCCCGCATTTTATGCTCTCCGATATCCAGCCCTTCAATTTCTTCTTCAGCGCTAACCCTGATGCCCATGGTTGCCTTAAGGATATAGAAGATCAGCAGAGAACTGGTAAAGCAGAATACACCTACTACAGAAATGCCTATCAGTTGGCTAAGCAGTTGCGCACCTCCAGCCAGTTCACCAAACAGGCCAACTGCCAGCGTACCCCATACTCCACAAACCAGATGGACAGAAATAGCGCCTACGGGATCATCCAGACGAATTCTGTCAAAGAACACCACTGCACATACTACCAGCGCACCGGCGATCAGCCCGATGACGATTGCGTCAGTTACGCCCATTTGGTCAGCACCCGCCGTGATACCTACCAGTCCTCCAAGAATGCCATTAAGGACCATCGTGAGGTCGTTTGATTTGACTACTATCAGAGCCGTAAGCAGGGCGCCAATGGCTCCGGCGGCGGCAGCCAGGGTAGTGGTGACAAAAACGAGGGATACCAGCCCGGGATCAGCACTCAAGACGGAGCCACCGTTAAAGCCATACCATCCGAACCAGAGCAGGAACACACCTACTGTGGCAAAAGGCATACTGTGACCCGGAATCGGGCGAATTTTACCACCATGGTATTTTCCGCGACGCGCGCCCAGGAGCATTACACCGGCTACTGCAGCCCAGCCACCTACGGAATGTACGATGGTAGACCCGGCAAAATCATAAAAGGGGGTTTCGAGGGCATCCAGAAATCCGCCTCCCCATTTCCACATGCCTACGATAGGATAGCAGAAACCAACATAAATGATGGTGAAAATGAGAAAGCTGTGCAGTTTGATTCTTTCCGCTACAGCACCGGACACAATGGTGGCAGCGGTAGCGGCAAACATGGCCTGAAACAGAAAATCAGTCCAGTAGGTGTAAGACTCGTTGTAGCCGCCATCATTAGCTCCCTCCGGCAGACTCAGGCCAAAGCCAGCGAAGCCAAACAAACCACCTGAAAATGCTTCTCCGGGATACATCAGATTGAAACCCCAGAAAGCATAGGTGAGCAGGCCAATGGGTAATATAGTAGCATTCTTGAAAAGAATATTGACTGTATTTTTAGATTGGGTAAGGCCTGTTTCGAGTGAGGCAAATCCCAGGTGCATGATGAATACCAGGATAGTGGCAATCATCAGCCAGAGGTTATTGGTAGTAAATACTGCTTCCATAATGAATATATTATCTAGGAAATTTAGTTGAGTATGAAATTAGTTGAGCGCATCAGCACCTTGTTCTCCGGTACGGATACGGTAGACTTCCTCTACATCAGTGACAAATATTTTTCCGTCGCCAACTTTACCAGTTCGGGCTATATTCAGGATTGTGTTGATGGTTTTATCCAAAAAGCCATCAGAAATGATGATTTCAAGCTTGGTCCTGGGAATATACCCCACATCGTAGGTGGCTCCTCGGTACGTTTGGTACTCTTTTTCTAGCCCATGCCCTTTGACATCGTAGAATGAAAGAAAAGTTACCCCTACTTCTGCCAAAGCTTCCACTACCTCTTCAAATTTGGAAGTCCGGATAATGGCTTCAACTTTTTTCATAGATTGTTATTTGTTTAGTCATAAAACCCATAAAATAATTTTTAAAGATCATTCATTGCGATACTAAATATGGCTAAATGATTACTTTACAGATCATAATGCTAATTAAATTAATAAATTTTTAAATGAAAAAATATTTCAAAAAAATCGCGCGTATTGCTTAAATAATTCAAAATAAAAGACGGTTCGTATTTAAAAATTCAATAAAGTATCCGTTTATTATAAAATTTTTTATTTCATACGAAGCCTTGGCTGCGCCTCTGAGAAAACTGCAGCGTTGTCGATGAATTTAGGTGACGAGAAGCTTACAGTGAAAGAAAGGTCGGGGCAAAAAAAAGGGCAAAGTGTTTAAGACTTTGCCCTGCGGATAAGCTGAGATGCGTCATGTTAACCCTTAGCGAGTACTCCGGATATGTCTGTACGGTATGCATTGATAGCGGGTAGTATGGCAGCGAAAACACCTACCAGCAGGCTGCCGGCCAGTACCAGCAACTCTTCCGGCAAAAACCGGAAAGGAGACAACCCTATCTGATTGGAGCGGGTGAAGGTTTCGCCCAATACCGCAGTGATCAGATGCCCCAGCAGCAGCCCCAGCAGACACCCCAGCAGGGTGATGATCAGCCCCTCCAGTATGACATGGACAAACAGCTTACTTTTACTGGCCCCCAGGGAGCGCATGATTGCCAGGTCATATTGCCGTTCTTTGAGGGAATTGTAAAGTGCTATGAAAATACTAAGCGCCGAAATAAAAATGATGACATAGGCAAAACCCTGTAATAAATCTACGCCTACGCCTACGAGTGAAAAGAGTCTTGCAGTTTCAAAAGGGGGGGAGGCCGCCTGCATATTACTTCTTTCGTTGATAAAACGGGGGAGTTGTACAGCAGCCATCGGCGAGCGATATTGTACGATGAGTGAGGTGAGTTCATCTGTGTCTGACATACTGCCGGGCAGCCCCTGGGTGGCAACCGAATCATACATATAGGCATGTTCCTGGCCAGCATGTTCATGTTCATGGATGTCGCCTTCCACATGCTCATGAGTTTCCTCTCCCTCTTCGTGCTGGTGGTCATCTTCGGTGTCGGCTGCCGGTGCTTCATCGGCGTGGGAGGCATGGACCTCCCATACGCTTTCTACGGCAGTGAGCAACAGGTTATCAATGACTGAACGAGTAGGGGCGAGGATACCTACTACTTTAAACTGTTTTTCATCGTGTACATTGATGCCGTCATCTACCAGGCCATGGCTGGAACTGAAGGTATCACCAATCTGAAGCCCGAGTTTTTCGGCTGCCTGTGCGCCGGCAGTGACTTCCATCACCTCATCCCAGCGTTCGCCCAGGGCCACTTCCGCCTGGTACAGGTCCAGGTAATCATAGTTGGTACCTACAATGCGGGTAGCCCGATAACTGTCTCCCAATGCCATGGGAATAGTATTGCGAACCAGCCGGTTACGGGAAAGGTTACGTGCCTCTTCCAGCGAGATATTCCCGGTAGGATAGTCTATATGAAATACGGTGGAGAGTATGATTTGCAGCGGACTGCCCTTGGCTCCCACCACCAGGTCTATACCCTTGCTGTTTTTGGTGAGGGACTCTTCCATCTGCCGGCTTAGCAGCAGCAGCACCGTGATAATGGCTATTCCCAGGCTCAGTAAAAGTATGTTGAGCAGGGTATTTAACGGCTTGGTCTTAATATAGCTCCAGCTTAATAAGAGTAAGTTCATGTTCAGTGCATTATATATTGCTTGTTGACCACATCTTTGACCCGCTGATCGTGGGTGGCGATGACCAGTGTGGCCTGATAACTTTGTGCCTGTTTTTGGAGTATCTCCAGCACTTTATCGCAGTTTTCATCATCCAGGCTGGAGGTGGGTTCATCGGCCAGGATAACCAGTGGGTTATTCAGCACCGCTCTGGCGATAGACGCCCGTTGTGCTTCTCCCTGGCTGAGGGTGTGGACCAGCGCATGCTTGCGGTGATCCAGGCTGAGGGCTGTAATTACTTCATCAACCCTGTTTTTGTCCTGCTTCAGACCGGCCATGTACTGGGCGAGCAGCAGGTTTTGCTGTAGCGAGAGCGCGTTCAGCAGATGTGGTTTTTGAAATACCAGCCCGATATTGCGGCCGCGGTATTTGTCAAGAGCGGAGCCACCGATGGTAGAAAGATCCTCCTGCCCCACGATAAGGCTGCCGCTTTTGGGCTTTAGTAGCCCGGCCAGCAGATGCAGCAGGGTGGTCTTGCCACTACCGGAAGATCCCAGGATCAGTGCGTGTTCACCCTGCTCTACTGTCCAGTCAGGAAAAGTAAGTAATTCAGCCTTAGGAGTATATTGAAAAGTCAGCTGCTCAAAACGGATCATGATGCCATGTTTTGCCAAAGAAGCCCTAATTTATAGGGAGCGGGCAGGCATTGCAAGCATAGCAGAAAATTTAAGTTTGCCGGAATCAGTATTCCCGTAGTACCCTGCCCAATATCATCGAGAATACATCTGTATTGTCATTGGCCTGCAGAAAAAGCCTTTTGCTCTTTTCCCGGTAGAGCATGATGCCATTGGGATAAACCATAAAATCGCGAATAACGGAGAGCTTAATTGATTTCTCAGAATCGTTCTCACGCAATATAATCCGCTGGTTGCTGATGTAGGCTTTACCGGCACTGATGGATTTCCAGGAGTCGTCCTGAGAACTGAAGGGGAGGGGGCTTTCGGCGTGCCAGTAATTACCCCGCGAAAGCTTGATGCGCAGGGGAACAGGAGGACTGGCAGTCTCATCCCTGGTATTTTTTTTCTCCTCAAAGACATGTGCATCCGAAAGGAAGTAGCAATGTTCCTCACCATTTTTCAGCTTAATGGGGACATAGATAGGCGGAAGCTCCCCATTTTCAATCTGCCAGAAAAGCCGGTATTTGGCCAGTTCGGCCTGCGTAGATTCATCCAGTTGTGGCTCAATGCCCAGGTTACTGATCAGCGCCTGCAGTTCCGCTTCTTCATCAGGTGACAGGCGTTCATCAGCAATGGCTCCTTTAACAAACTGTATGATGATGCTTTGGGCCTTATGCTGGTAAATGGAGTCTACCCACGACTGGGGTAGCTGTAACTGGTTTTGTAACTGGTCCAGAAACTGAAGCTCCTTTTCATCCAGGCGGTGGTCTTCCAGGGCGGTGTCAAGTTCACGCTCATATACTTCCTGGCATATCTGATGGTTTGCGATCTCCACCGCTTTGTCGGTCAGTCCAAGAAGTCTTTTGAGGTGTTTGAGACGCACGATTTCTTCTTCATCCAGGTGATTATCATCAAAGCAGAAGCGCAGATATTTTTTATAGAGTTCACGAAGTGAGCCGTCGCTAAAATCTGTGTAGAGGTTGAGCTCGTACTTATCCAGTATGGCTAGTATATCTTCTGCGCCTACCTCCATGATTGGCTTTTCGGAGAGCAGATTGTTAATTTCAATGACTGCATTTTTTTCGGACTTCTGCCCTTTTAGTTTATCCCAGAGAGAGATAGACTCTAATTCTGATCTGTAAAAAGCCTGTTCCTTTTCCATGTTAGCAAAAGCTTGTGATTGTTTTCCTCCCCGAAGAAAGGAAATGCTGTTCTTAAATTAAGCATTTTTATGAACTTGCAAATGCTCCAAGACCAACTTCAGAATAAATGAATAAAATTAAAGCCATTAATAAGCAAAATAATCTAAACTGTCTGGATTGTTTTTCTCAGGCATTTTATGCAGCAAGCCAACTATTCACTTAAAAATGGGCGTTTGAGGCAGCTATCAAAAACTTTATGCTTTGGCTGATGATTCCCATTAAGGAGTATTACTTTTGGCATATACTAAACCAAAGATGAATCAAGCAAGCATTACGATATTGGGTGCTGGTATCTCGGGACTCACTACAGCTTACTGGCTACAGCAGGAGGGCGTCAGCGTGCGTTTGCTGGAAGCCCGTACCGAACCGGGGGGCTCCATGCAGTCGGTCCGGAAAGATGGGTTTCTGATAGATTATGGCCCAAACAGCGGCCTGGATACTACTCCACTTATCAGCCAGCTGGTAGAAGAACTGGGCCTGCAGGATCAGTTGATTTATGCAAACCCGGAAGCCAAAAAGCGCTATATACTCAAAAACGGACGCCTTCTGCCCTTGCCTACCAGCCCTTTTGCTTTTCTGGGCACTTCACTTTTTTCGGCGTCGGCTAAATTCCGGCTATTGAAAGAGCCTTTCATCGGCAGGACTGATGCCGAGCGTGATGTAAGCATTGCCGAGTTTGTACGGCATCGCCTGGGTGATGAATTTCTTCAAAATGCCATTGACCCTTTTATTTCAGGTATCTATGCCGGTGACCCGGAAAAACTCAGTGTAAAATCTGCCTTACCCCGCCTCTACGCCCTGGAAGAAAAATATGGCGGACTGATCAGAGGGGCAATAGCCGGTGCCCGTGGGCGCAAGAAGAGTCCCGAAAAGTCCAAGCAGAAAGCGCAGCAGTTTTCGTTCAAAGAGGGTATGCAAACCCTGCCAAACGCCCTGGCCAAGCGCATGGAGAATGCTGTTGAGTATGGCTGCCGGGTGGAGCAGATCAGCTCCCGGCAGGGAAAGTACCACATCAGCACAAAAAAAGAGGACGGAACAACAGAAATTCTGGAATCGGATCTCCTGTTATCTACAATTCCGGCCTATCGGCTGTCTGCTGCCATGAGGGATATGGACATGCCGCTGGCAGAACATCTGGATGCTCTTTACTATCCTCCGGTAATGGTGCTGTACCTGGTATTTAAGCGGCAGGCCATTCGCCAGTCGCTGGATGGCTTTGGTTTTCTGATACCGGGGCAGGAGCGTCGTTCGTTCCTTGGCGCGATCTGGAGTTCAGTCATATTTTCTGAGCGTACGGACGGAGAGCATGCGGCATTTACCCTTTTCGTCGGTGGCTCCCGGAATCCGGGCCTGCTGGAGCAGGACCTGGAGGCCCGAAAAGAAGCGGTGATTCGGGAGTTTTGTGAAATCATGATGATTGCCGAGCCAGATAAGCCGGTGCTGGTAGACAGTAAAGTATGGCCTAAAGCCATTCCCCAGTACAATATCGGCTATCAGGCACATGAGGCTTACTTTCAGCAGTTTGAAGCAGCGCATCCGGGATTTTTCCTGGGAGGTAACTTCCGGGGGGGGATTTCTGTCAGTGACTGTATCAAAAACTCAGGCGTACAAAGCGCGCGGATCCTGGATTTTGTCCGGAGCCGCGCCTGAGCAGGCGAAAATTTATCCCTGCTGTTGCATCTGCTCTAGTACTTTCTTGAAGCGCTTGTCAAAGAGCGACACGATAAAGTCCCGGTCCTCCTTCTCCAGCCTGACGATGCCCTGGGTGTTTTTTTTTGCCTGTTCCGGTGTTTTGATACCGGGTATGACCGTGGAAACCGCTTCAAAGCTCAGGATAAAACTCATGCTTAGCTCCGTCTTGCTGATTCCGTACTTTTCGGTCAGGGGCCAGACTTCCTCCAGGGCGTCCAGTGCGCTTTCCAGTATTGGAGGCGTAAGGCGGAAATGGCGGTGGTCATTTTCAGAGAAACGGCTGTCAGGGGTAAATTTGCCGGTAAGCAGCCCAAACTGCAGGGGCATACGTGCAATAATCCCCATTCCGGCCTGCTGAGCCTTGTCAAAAATGCTCAGTGCCTGCTGGTTGATCACGTTGAACACCAGCTGAAAGCCGTTCCCCAGCTGATGTTCCAGCATATAATCCGCTTCTGCTTCCGGGGCAAAGGTATTGAGGGAAAGCCCCCAGTAGCGGATTTTGCCCTGTTGCTGCAGTATTTGCATGGCTTCCTGGCATTCGCCTTTCTCCAGGTCAGCTTTTTTGGCAGTGTGCAGCTGGTAGTAGTCTATGCTATCCCGCTTAAGCCGGCGAAGGCTGTCTTCACAGGCTTTGAGGATATACTGTTTGGAATAGTCCACAAAGATAGACTGATCCCCGGCCAGCCGGTGCCCCACCTTGCTGGCAATGACCACATCCCGGCGATTGCCAAAAACCTGTCCGATCAGCTCCTCGGAATGGCCCAAGCCGTAAAAATCTGCGGTGTCGTAAAAATTGATGCCTAAGTCAAAGGCTTTTTGCAGGGCTTCCACCGAAGTGACATCATCCACATCACCCCAGCCGATAGGAATATCCCCGGCCATGGCCGGACCGCCAATGCCCCAGGCGCCAAAACCAACTTCACTTACTTTAAGATCGGTATTACCAAAAGTGCGGTATTGCATAAAAATGTATTTAGTTGATAAAAATAGCTTATCAAAATACAGCAATGCGCCGCATAATTACAAGGCAGTCATCTGCCTGATGGTATGCCCGTAGGATTGGCTCACCTGGATTTGTTTGTTTTTCAGATCGTTGAGCGTGATCATATACTTGCCCCCTTTTTCTTTGTCAATACTTTGTACATAATGTATGTTGACAATGCTGGAGCGGTGGACTCTTATAAAATGTGCGGGTAGTTTTTCCTGGAGTTGCGCCAGGGTTTGCTCGGCCAGATATTCTGTTCCATCCTGATGATAAGCATATACATAGTTATGACGGGCATAGAAGGCAGCAACGCTCTCTGGTGGTAAAAGTAATATTTTGTCGGCGGAGCGCACGGGAACTTTCAGCATATCCTGCTTTGCTGGCAGTGGAGAAGGCTCATTGGCTTTCCGTTGGTTTCTCAGGTACTGTAAGCCAAAGTACAGTATAAATATGCCAACGAGAACCGGAAAAATGTATGAAAAGAAAAAGAGCAGGAAAAAGGTGACCGAAGTAAACAGCCTGAAATATAAGGGAACATGCCTGATCTCTACAGTATAATCAAATCCGCCAGAAACGCCCTTTGCGTTGAAATAAGAAAACAGGTCTTGACTGAAGGCATCAAAGTTTTCAACAGTCACTATATAATGCGCGTTTGAAGTAGCAAAAAACACTCCTCCGGAGGAGCGAGTATAGTTTTCCGGCAGTGCTTCATCCACCAGCCTGATTTCAAGCTTGCCTTCTACAGCCCCTTCTTCCCGGAGCACCAGGACTATTTGCTGTACCTGTCTGTTCTCCAGGTGTTGAACCAACTGTTCTTTTGACATTTCGGGGTATTCCGGCTCAGCATAAAAGATCAGGTAAGTGATCCAACTGCCGGTGAGCAGGACTACCAATACCACGGTAATCCAGTGCTGATGAGTTTTGCTTATCTTCATTATCCCAAATAAGGGCAATTCCTTGAATTGAAACAATCCAAATCTGGAGGGCAGGCACTAAATCCGGTGAAAGCCTGTAAATAAGCGGTGAGTAGTACTTATCCGAAGTGAAATGGCTTTACTACTGCTAAAAAGAGCAGCTTATCTAACAGCCCGCTGCAGAAGCAGTTAAGCTTGTATGTTTATTACATCCTGGATTAGTGAGTTGCATCCCATACTGCAGGCTCTGGTAGCTACTGGCTTTACCTGGTTTGTTACAGCGCTGGGCGCAAGTGGTGTATTTTTTTTCAAAACCATCCGGCAGAAAGTAATGGACGGCATGCTGGGCTTTGCCGCTGGCGTGATGATCGCGGCCAGCTACTGGTCATTACTGGCCCCGGCTATAGAAATGGCGGAGCAGAGGGGAAATGTGCCCAGCTGGGTGCCAGCCGCGGGAGGCTTTCTGCTGGGCGGCGCTTTTCTTTTTGGCATGGACAAAGTACTGCCGCACCTGCACATCGGCTATCCTACGAGCGAAGCAGAGGGAGTCAAAACACAATGGCACAGAAGTATACTCTTGGTGCTGGCCATCACGCTGCACAATATTCCCGAAGGACTGGCAGTGGGTGTGGCCTTTGGTGCTATCGCTGCTGACATCCCTTCTTCGGCCACCAGCCTGAACGCAGCCCTGGTCCTGGCCCTGGGAATCGGGATACAGAATTTTCCTGAAGGCCTGTCAGTGTCAGTGCCCCTGCGGCGGGAGGGCTTTAGCCGTCGCAAAAGCTTCTGGTACGGACAGCTGTCCGGGCTGGCAGAGCCGATAGCCGGCGTTTTAGGAGCGGCGGCAGTCTTATTTTTTCGTCCGATACTTCCTTATGCCCTATCTTTTGCAGCCGGAGCCATGATCTTTGTCGTGGTGGAAGAACTTATTCCCGAATCCCAGTATCACAAAAATACGGACATAGCCACACTGGGCGCTATGCTGGGATTTGCCGTTATGATGACCCTGGACGTCGCTTTTGGCTGAATTTTGTAAATTTAGCAGTAAAACCTGCTGGATTTGGGACCTACAATTCACTTCTGATCCGGAAGGAACTCAGTTGCAGTAAAAAAATTACAGGCTAAGCGGGTTGATCTATTCATAAATTATTGAATAAACCAACCTCGCCCACTGTGACGCCTCTTCACTAATCATATTTTATCGCTAACGGAAGTTATAGCGAATACCGAAGTCTATACCAAAGTTGTTGGGCTGACTGCTGAAATTATAGCCGCTTTCCGTAAGATCGCTAAGGGCAAAATTATAGGTAGGCGCTACTGATAAGGCATAGTTTTCGGTAATCAGGTAGTTTACCCCACCGCTGACTACTGCGCTGTAGTAGAGCGGACGATAGGGACTACTCACCGAATTTGCACTCAGGTTGACGGTCTCTAGCTGCCCTGTTTCATCAGACAGCCGGTTATTCAGGAAGAAATTAGCCGCGAAACCAGAGCTCAGGTTGAGGTTAATCCTGTTAAACCGGAGGTTGTACCCGATTTTCAGCGGTACTGACAGGATCTCAAATGAGTTGGTAAGTTCCTGCTGACTGGTGGTAAACTGGGTCCGGTTAGAATATTGCCCAAGGTTCCGGGCATTGCTGACCAGCAGGGGAATACGTTCTCCCTGTCCAAAGTCTTCTGCTATCCAGCTGGTATTGGTCGTACTGTTCAGGCGTCCGTAGTCTATGCCGCTTTCCAGGCTGAGATGTTTGCTGAGCATCAGACCGAAATCCACACCATAAGTTACGGATAACTGAGGGCGGTTTTCCAGCCCGCTGTTTACCGATGCGGTACGGGAGCTTTCACTGATATAATCCGAATTTGCAGCCAAGGGGCTTAAGGCAGAACTGAATGAGGGCATATTCCCCTGTGTAAAATTAGGATCAAAGTAGTTGGTAGCCAGGTTGATACCAGCAAATAAAGTAGTAGCCGCTGATGCCTCATCTTCTTTGACGATGACCTGGGGAACCCGGTAGAGCCGGTCTATTTCCTTGATCCAGTCTGCTTCTTTTTCTGCCTCCATAGCCGGCGGCAGTGCCGACAGGTAGGAGGGATGGTCATAGGCAGTTCTGGCGGTTTGCGCAAAATTACCTGCTGCTGCTGCTTCAGCCGGCTGGTAAGCCATATAGGAAGAAGAACTCTCCCGGCCTTCAACTGCAGTATTTCCTGATGCGACAATGCTTTCCTGCTTTTGGGTTGGCAATGCCTGACGTTCAGCCGTATCTCCTTTATTACCCTCCTGCCCGGATGACTGCATAGCCAGAGGCTGATCGCTTTTTTGCCCTTGGGTATCTGCCGCGGCACCTGTTGCTTCATTTGCAGTGTCCATCTGCTGCTGCGCCAGGTTTTCCGGCTGTTCCGAAGTTTGCTCCTGCCTGTTGTCCTGTCCTATGGTTTCTGATTGCCTGTCAAGGCTGACCTGTAGTGCGTAATAACCGAGTGCCAGCAGACAGACCACACAGGCTGCTGCCAGGCTGCGATAAAATATAAAGCCTTTACGGTACTTACCATTTTCCTGCGCGGTAAGTGTGTTATCAATATTTTTCCAGAGCCCTGCTGAGGGAGTAATCTCCGCATCTTCAAATGCATCCCGCCACTGATCTTCGAAGGCTGACCGTTTTTCGTGCATATTAGCCATGTTTAACCTCCCCTGTTTCTGTAATCATATCCTTTATCAACGACTTGGCACGCGCATACTGCGATTTGGATGTGCCTTCACTGATGTTGAGTAATTCTGCTATTTCCTTATGTTTGTAACCCTCTATGGCGTACAGGTTAAAAATTACCTGACATCCCTGGGGCAACGACTGCAAAAGGTTGAGTAAGTCCCGGTAATTATAGTTAGACACGAGTAATTCGTCCTCACCCAGGTGATGCATATCCTCTATATCAAAATGGGGGTAGAGATATACACTTTTGCGGTGATAGTTGAGCGCAGTGTTGATGACGATCCGCTTGATCCAATAGCCCAGGCTTGATTCTTTCCGGAAGTTTTCAATATTATTGAACACCTTTACAAAGGCATCCTGCAATATATCCTCCGCATCTTCCCTGCTTTTGCTATACCGCATACAGACTGCCAGCATACGCGCAGCGTACTGATCGTACAAAGCTTTCTGCATTGCCCGGTCTCCTTTGGCGCAACCGGATACAAGTGCTTTTTCTTCATGCATTCCTATGACATTCCCGGCTTAGGTTGAAACTCGTTTCTGCTTCTAATGACACAAGCTTGTTCTTCAGGGTTGGAAATGCCTGAAAAATATTTTTAGTTCAAATCAGCAGTATGATCAAAAAAGGAAATCTACGACTGTATCCAACGAAGGCAGCTACTCAGCATTTGCGGTTTAACATCAATAGTATGCTTTATAATCTACTTTGAGTTCCACCTGGCTGATACTGTCGGCGCTTACTTTTACAGGGTTGATATTGCCGGCTCCATCAAAGGAGTTGGCAAAGAGACCCTGCGCTTCTTCTACAAAAATTGAGTAACGTCCCGGCTCCAGTGCTACTGAAAAATAACCATTCTGGTCGGTTTCCACTGATTTGATGCGTTCCTCAGCGATATCGGAAAAAAATCCGTCACTGGATTTTGCCTCATTCCGGCTGGTAAGGTCATAAATGTGCACCGTCCGTTGAATTCCTTCTCCTTCAGGTATGGGAGGGGTGTTATTTTCATCACCGATGGTCGGCATCAGGTTGCCTTCCAGCCAAAGCACCTGCCCGCGGATTCCCTGTTCCAACTGACTTTGACGGCCAGGTTCCTGTATTTCCGGCATTGGTTTAAGGTTTAGCGGTTTGAGGTCTTTCCGAAGCCTTTCCATAAAGGCGTCTCCGGGATCGCTTTTTTCTGTCAGGTAGTTGGGGTCCTTTTCCAGCCAGAGCGGGTGCTGGCGAAACTGCTGGTACTCGTGGTGGCCAATTACATAGTCGATGTCATATTTTTTGGCAAGGTAGCGGATGAGTGCTTTATTGGCCTGGTATTGTTCCTCGGTCAACGGATGCTGGTCGCCGTCGCCAACATTTTCAATACCAATGGCACAGTGGTTCAGGCCAATAACGTGGCGGGCAAAGAGCGTATCGGGCATCAGCTGGTATATGGTACCATCCCGGTCTATCAGGTAAGGCACTGACACATTGAGCGCACTTGCTTCTTTGATACCCGTACGGCTGGAGGGGAGGCGGCTTTCGTAGAAGGCCCGGAAAGATCCCTCAAAAGTAGGTATTGCCGTCCAGTGTACCACCACCATACAGGGATCTATGACCGCTGAAGTGGTTTCAATCCCATAATGTTCCCGCATATATTCCAGGGAAAGGGCCGTCCTTTCATCATCAAATATGATAGGCTTACTGACAATCTCGGGCGGTTTACTGCTGCTGCAGGCTGCAAATAGTATTATCCACAGCATAAATACGGGTAGTCTCATAGCAATTCGGGTTCTATTTGGAACACGAATTAGCGAATTTTTCTGACAAAGCGAAAGTTCAGGTTTACAGAATAAAGGTGACGACGGCTGTCACTGAAATGGTCAATAAGCGGGCTTAACATTACTTTTCCAATCGCTTCAATCCCGATAGAGGTTTTGGGGTCTACCGATGTCATGACACCCAGGCCGCCAAGTACCCCCACATTATGCAGCAGCTCATTTTTCAGGTAGGTTTCCCTGAGCTTATCCAGCGTTTCGTCGCTTACCTCGCCACCGGTGGCAGCAGGGCTGTTCTTACTACTCAGCACCAGGCTGTTGGTAATACCCGCCAGGGGGTAAAACTGCAGCTTGTCACTACTGTAGAGGTCATAGGTGAGGAAAAAGGGAATCTCAAGGTAGTTCTGCACAAAGTCTATCAGGTAGCGACGGCTCAGGGCAGGATCATCATATACTGCAGCCACATGGGTGTTGCTAAAGCCTTTTTGAGAATAAAAAATGCCGGTGCCAAAATACAGGCGGGGTGAAATCTGCTGACGAATGTCTATGCCAAAATCAAAAACATACATAGGGGCCTCGCCTAGCTGTATGGATTGAGCAAAGTCGCTCAGATGGTGATTTTGTGGTATACGAAAAGAAATGCCGGGAGCAATGTTCAAACCCCACCTAAGGGCCTGCCCCTCGGCGGAAAAGATCAACAGACAAAAAAACAGGATGAGTAAAGGTTTTTTCATGCGATTTGATTTAAGTTGAAAAAATGCAGAGGATTAATATACTATTTTTTAGAAAAAATTCAGCTGTCGTACCCAAATATTATTCATATAAAAGGATAGCTGACTACAGCATAGGCAAACTTCAGTGTCTGGTCCAGCACAAAATTTCGTCCGGCAGGGTGCTCCCACCAGTCTGCCCTACCATAATAAAGCGGGTCTGAGGAGATAATACCAAGCTGTGTTTCATCGGGAAAAGCTTTTCTGTACAACATCCAGCTTCTTCGGGCGTGGGTGCTTTCGGTGATGAGGTTGAGGCGAAGGTGGGTATTTTCCGTTTTTTTCAGCCACTGACTCACTGCCAGGGCAGTCGTATAGGTTTTATTGATTTGTTCGCGGGGCGCATCAATGGTTTGTATGCGGCCGGCAGCGACTCCCTGTTCCACCAGGAATTCGGCAGATGAGCCGGCCCTGCTTT
>CAZFFW010000022.1:0-45264 GCA_964518125.1 uncultured Porifericola sp. | reverse complement strand
GAAGCCCCTTTTCATGCTCTTCCAAAGTCCATTTTTGAGAAAACAATCTGATCAGTAGGTCAGGCAATGAAACACCATCACTTGATGCCCTACAGTACTTATGGACTGGCACATATCCTGAAAATCTCGCTCCGGAAGTTATTTCACTGAAGATTGAAAATAAACCTGCCACTGATGGGGTCATCATGTGTGCTGATAAAAACTACACGGCTGAGATCCTGGCCTCAGACCCCGATGGAGATAGCCTTTATTACTACTGGGAACTGAGACATGAGGGGAAGACCAATAATGCAGCAGAGATGTATAATTTCCCTTTGGAAAAACATATTGATAAAAGTGCCCAAAAGAAAGTTACGTTCAAAACGCCACAGGAAGAGGGGGCATACCGACTGATCGTATACATTTACGACTATAAAAAGCATGTAGCACATGCCAATGTTCCTATCTATGTATTAAACGAATGCCCCTCAGAGGTAGCTTTAGAACAGATCCACTGATATTTTCTGCACGAAGAAGGTGTAAGAGTAGCGGCCCAGCACCTTTGCGCTGGATTTGGTGAGCAATACCGTTACTTCTTCGCCTTGCTTATCGTAGATATTTACTTCTGTTCTTATGTGAATATCAGTTTTTACCTGGGTCTCTGAATCAATATGCACCACGTGGATATCGCCCTGACCATCCTGGCTGAATTCTATCGGCATGAGTTCATTGATATTTCTGCCCAGCACTTCATCTCTGGAGGTAGCCCAGATGTCTTCTGCGGCCTTATTGAAAAAATCAACTGTTCCCCGATCGTTAAACGAAAGCACACCATCTACGCATCCTTCCAGAATTGCGGTATTTTTTAACTTCTCGGCTTCAAGCTCGTTCAACTGATCTTTCATCTCATTTTTAGCTTCCTGTAGTTTATCACTCAGGTTGCTTTGAAGTTCTTCCAGTTCCATCGTATACTTTCTGAGCTTTTTTTCGTTCTCTCGGATTTCAATTGCCTGCTTCTCAGCCTCCAGCTCCAGCTTTTTGACCTCAGTAATGTCCTGGGCAATTTTGACAATTTTGAAAGGATGCCCGTTGATATCGTGTACCACGTTAAAGTTACCCCGGAACCAGACTTCTTGTCCATCCTTACTGACTCTCCTGAAGTCACCCTGAACTACTTTACCACTCCTTAGGTCATCCCAGAGTTGCTTATACTCATCTGATTGAGCATCTTCCGCTTTGAGAAAATGCCTGTGGGTTATGCCTTGTATTTCTTCCAAAGAATAACCCAGGACATTCAGGTAGCTATCATTGGCAGTAATCACCTTGCCCTCCATATCAAATTCTACGATTGAATTTGAGCGGCTGATGGCTTCCATTTTACAGGCATAGTCTATGGCTTCTGTTTTAGTATCAGTGATGTTGGCCTGTATCGCAATGAAATTTTCAAGATTTCCTTTCTGGTCAAAGACCGGGTTGACCGCAAGAGAAATCCAGTATGATTCTCCCGCTTTGTTATAATTCAAAATTTCTTCGTAAAAAGGCTCCTTTTTATGCAGTTTCTCACCTATCCTACGCACCGTATCCTGACTGGTATCTTTACCCTGCAGCATTTTCCCTGGTTTTTTACCGATTACCTCATTAGCAGTATAGCCGGTAAGTCGCGTAAAGCCCTCGTTGACGTATTCAATTAGACCTTCTTTATTGGTGATCACCACCGAGTTGTCCGTATTATCAGCTACCAGCGATAGCCGTTTGATCTTCTCTTCTTCCTTTTTTCTTAAAGAAATATCCTGCGCCAGTTTAAGGACTTTAAAAACTTTACCCTGCTGGTCAAATAGCGGCGTGTATGAGGCATATAACCAAATGGTCTGCCCGCCTTTAGTCAAGCGCTTTATTTCACTTCTAACAGACTTACCCTCAGCAAGATTTTTCCAGAATTCAACATATTCGGGAGCGTTAGATTCTTCAGGAAGCACAAAAATACGGTGATGCTGCCCATGGATCTCCTCACTACTGTACCCCATAGTTTTCAGGAATGCATCATTAGCTCTCAGGATATTACCCTCGCAGTCAAACTCGATAGAGGCAAAGGTATTGTCTATAGCCTCAATGACACCGGAAAGTTCCGTTTCTTTCCTGATCATCTCCTCCTGGGTAGCCTGTAGTTCTTCGTTGTTCTGCCGCATTTCTTCTTCCTGCGCCTTAAGTTCCTCGGTCTGCTGCTGTGATTGTGAAAGCAGCCGGCGGGTACGCTCGTTGATCTTTCCGTTGGATACAGCAGAAGCAATACTTTCACTGATTTTTTCAATCAGCGAGACCTGATAATCTTCAAATATTTTAAATGAAGCAATTTCTATTACACCTTCTACCTGCTCATTTACTTTGAGGGGTACCAGGATAAGGCTGGAGGGGGTAGCCTCTCCCAAACCGGAAGTAATGTTGACATAGTGATTCGGAACATCCGTAAGCAACATGGTCTGCTTTTCTAAATAGACCTGACCTACCAGTCCCTGCCCAGGCTCTACCAGCTTTTCTACGTGCTTCTTTTTGCCGTAGGCATAGCAGGCTGTCATTTCGAGCAATTGTTCACTATCATCATCCGCATTTTGTTGATCTCTGAGGATAAATAAAGCTCCCTGATTGGCATCAAGGTATTTAACCAGATAGGTAATAACGCGGGTGGATAGCTCTTCCAATGAATTGTTGTACTTCCTCAGAATATCGCCTATCTCTGCCAGTCCGATATTGACAAATTTTTCAACCTTTTCTCTCCTCTGAGCCTCCATGAGTTTTTGCTGCATGTGCATCAGCGCCTTACCCATTTCGTCATCTTCCTCCAGATCTCTTGATACTAATTCTCCTGCTGCTATACTGGAAGCTACCGAGATATTCACCTGGGAAAGGCGCGCTTTATGCTCCAACTCAGCTTCTTTAATGATAACGTCTTCAGTGTAACTACGAAAATCATAGGCGCGATAAGCAGAGAGGCCAATGATCGCTGCAGCCAGCAGTATGTGGAAAATAAAGGTGGTTAGCGGCATGAACTCTTCCTGCGTAAACCTTATTTCAGGATATCCACTGTACTGCAGATAAGCAAAAAGTCCGTGATGCGCTACCACAAAAAGTGTGAAAGGAATAAAAACCTTCCAGTTACGGTATGATATCAGGGCTACTGATGCAAGAAATACCGTAAAATGCATTTCAAACAACCCATGCATCTGGTAGATAAACTGGGCCATGAATATGCCATAAGATATCCCCATGATGTAATGGTGCAGTATGCCTCTGGGCATCAGCCATTTGGAAACCACGTATAACATTACAGCCAGGGGGCCGGTACCAAAGGCAAACCACCAGGTATCATAAAAAAAGGATAAGCCTATGCCAAATGCCAGATAAACGGCAAGCAAAAGTTCGTTGAACTGATCAGCTTGCTTGTAGACCTGCGCTAAACTCTTTTCAGCAAAATCTTTAAAACCTGATTTTATCTGCTTGTTTTCCATAATTTATTTGATCAACTGCCTGAGTGTTTCTCCCAGAAAGGAATTATTATTTTCAGTAGCCTGGTCAGATGGTAAATTACAGCCATAAGGAGTAAAGGCCAGAGCGGGCAGCAAAGGCTTATCTCCCAAACCCATTTCTGATTTGATGACAAGTTCGGTAAACCATGAATCCCGATTACTGCAGTATCTTGCCTGGTTGTAATTTCCCCGGTAAACAATTTTTCCCGCTTTGTCCAGTACTACTGCCTGGGGTGTGGCATATACGCCGCAGCGGTCAGCAATGCTGCCATCCTGGTCTAGCAGTACCTTGATATTTGAGAAGGCAGCGATATCATCAGGATTAGCTTCTTTCGTCTGGAGCACTACCACAAAATTGACGGTATCTGCATATTGTTGCACAAGCTTTTTGAAATGATCAAGATTAAACCGTGAGCACGGACAATCCGGATTGAAGAAGTGGAGCAGGCTTAGCTGGCTGTTTTCTACCTGGATTCCATAGGAGGTCAGGTCCGGTGTTGCCCCCAGGCTTACCTCCTGAAAATCAGTAGGCTTCGGTGTTGGCCGAAGAAATCGCGCCTGCTGATCCCAGAAAATGAACAGGGCTGCTGAAAATATGAACAACAATAAAGTGCCACCAATAAAAGCTTTTATCTTCTGATGCTGCGAAACCATAGCCTCTCTGTCATCTTAATTATTATTCAATATTAATAAGCTATGGTCGATTTGAAAATTATGGGCACTAACCGCCTGTGAAGAAGCTGTTTGATTTGAAGCGACTATGCAATTTTAGTGTAGCATTGAATTTTCCAAGGCAAATTATTACGATGGTGATGATTTTCGTTGATGCTTTCAGGTAAAAAGGAATTGATAGCATAACACAATTATTTATTATTTTTATTATATATTTTTTGCTATCAGGTATAAAAAATGCCAGCAGGTCCCGCACACTGGCTTTCGTTAGTATTATTTTCCCTTACAAATTACAGCATAGGGTAGAATGCGTAAGTATCTATATTTAGATGCCTAATTCTAGTTGATTAGGGCTACCCAGGGCGGCCACAGAAGGTATGGTGACCACAAAGCAGGTGCCTTTTCCCAGTTCTGACACTACATGTACTGATCCATGCAGTTTGTCCAGTGTCTCTTTCACGATGTAAAGTCCCAGACCGGTACCTCCCTGCCCTTCTGAAGCTCTGAAGAACATATCAAAAATCTTTTCAATATGATTTTTGCCGATCCCCAGGCCATTATCCCGGACCTGTACAATGGCTTTTTGGTTTTCCACTTTCACATTGACTTCTATGTAGGAGTCGCGGCGGTGGCTGCTGCTGTACTTGAAGGCATTACTCACCAGGTTACTTAACACCACGCGTATCCGGTGATTGTCAGAAAGAAAAGTATCCGTTTGCTCCACCCTGATGATCTGCCTGATCTTACTGGCATTTTCCATGTGGGCCATGCTCTCAAAAATTTCTTCAATGAGCGACTGAAAATCTACTGTTTCCCTTCTGACTTCCTGGTTGGCATTTCGTGAATAATCTACTATTTCTTTGATGAACTCATTTAGCCGGTTAATACTTTTGTCCATCATCTGCATGAAAAGCTCTTTCTGAGCAGGATCATCTTCTCTCCGGAGGATATGGATCAGACCGGCAAGAGAAGCCAGTGGAGCCTTCAGGTCATGGGTAGCACCATAGACAAAATGATCAAGTCTTTTATTGGCAGTATTCAGTTCCTCTATTTTCTTGTTGAGCTTCCGCTCAGAAAGCTTCTGCTCCTCGAGACTGATGAGCGTAATATCAAAGCAGACAGTGCCACCTGCATCAATCACGGTAGCAGCAGACAGTAACGCCCAGAAAGGTGCATGATCCTTTCGCTCAATCAGCACTTCCTGGTTGTCCAGGTAGCGAAGTTCGTTTAGCAGTTGGATAAGGGGTAGTTTACGGCTTACACCTTCCTGCGTATAGTTTACCTCATGGTATAAGCGATCCGAACCGGCCGACAGGTAAAGCAGGCTGCGCGCATATGCATTTACATATAAAAGCCCCCCATCCATATTGCAACGAAGAATGCCGGTCTTTACTTCATTACCAACAGTTACTTCCTGCTGGGAGGAAAAATCTTTTCCCAGGGGAAGGTCTGACACATCTATGATGTTATGTGCTCTTTGTTTGTGACCTTTCTCATCTGTCAAATGAGCAGAAAATGCATACACGGTCTTTCTCTGACCACTTTTGGTCAGTATGTGACGCAGGGAATTTTGCTGGTGCTTACCTTCAATATAATTCTGGTAGTCAAGACTGGCTCGGTCCCGGTAGTTTTCAGGCTTTAGGACTGAATATGACTGGTTGAGAAGGGATTCTCTGTCGTAGCCATAAATCTCGCAGAAAAGATCGTTCACCTCTACAATTTTATTCCGGTGATCTACGATGCAAACACCCATTTTGGAAGCATCTATGATAGCGTTGAGCAAGCCTTCGGCCTTGAGCATAGGATAGGTTAGTATTTTACAGTTTTGCGGTTAAGCTTTTGCGCGTAAGAGGATTCGAAATTATAGATATAAGTCAGATAAAAAAGTTAATCTTTGGCAGACCTTCCCCTCAGCAGGATTGACTTGTCACATGGTGAGAATGCAAATACTGGATTATCAATTACTTGAGGGCTGCTGATTCAAGCTTCGCTCTATCCAAAAAAATTTTCTCTCAGCAAAGGATAAAAAAGGCAGCGCTTAGGTGACGCTGCCTGTCTTAGTATATTTATCAGAAAAAAGAAATTATTTTTTAGATTTCTTGTACAAAGGCACCGTACTGCATGGCTCACCAAACATGATGCTGGCGGCATAAGGCCTTAGTATTCTGGTAATTTCAGTATAGGCAAAAACAGGCACCGGGTACTTGCCACAGCCTTTTACCACTACCTTGGCATCACGAAACTCTTCGGGGTCTACTTTGCTGAGTGCCTGCTGGTACAAAGCTGCTTCCAGCGTGTCCAGGCCTCCAAATACCACCATCCGGGCATAGGGTTCCAGTTTAGTCACCAGTAACATATACGCCCAGGTAGGTACTATTGCATCCACCGAACAGTGTAGTGCTACTAACTTACCTTCATACTGAGACCAGTCATGTTCTTTGACAAAAGCCCTGAAGTCCTTTTCCCGAAGTATCATTTCCTGGAAGAGATTGTCCCTGATATCGTACAAAACTCTTTCACCTTCGGGATAGTAATCTTCCAGGTTAAACGTTACCAGTGGGCTGCTGGCCACTCTGTTGATGATCTCTCCCGTATGATTTGCCATAGTTCAGTTCTTTTGGTGTTACTTAGCCAACGATTCTATTGATTTTTGGGTTTACCAGTTCTGAATTCTTTCAGATAAAAAGGCACAAAATACGCCACATCTTCAAATTCCTGCTGTTGGTATTTCTGCCAGGCCAGCAATCCGACGGAAGCAGCACTGGGCGTGATATTTTTGATAAAGCGGGCATTTGCCGCAACAGGTTCCAGCACTTGTTGGGTTTTAGCGCTTCCATCGCCAAAAAACCAGACTTCATGCTGCGCGAGATAAGGTGCAAAGCTATTTTCGTCAATGATCACCGGCATGGTTGCCATTACCTCCTCCCCTTTTGCATCTCGTATCTGGCAGTACACTTCCATCCGGCGGGCATCCAGCATAGGGCACAGAAGGGCGTCAGCCAGATTATACGGCTGTAATTGCCGGGCCATGGCCTCTAAGGTATTAACCGCGATCAGCGGAATATCCAGTGCGAAGCAAAGCCCTTTGGCCGCCGAAGCACCTATTCTCAGACCTGTATAAGAACCCGGTCCCATGGAAAGGGCAACTGCGGAAAGGTCATTTCTTGCTACGTCGCAGTACTGCAGCATATCCCTGATCAGGGGATGCAAAATGGAAGAATGTGATTTGTCCAGATGAAAATCCTGCACCGCCAGAAGTTGGCCGCTCCGGTGCAAGGCTACCGAACAGCTCTTTGTGGCGGTTTCAAGACTCAGGATATATGCCATGATACATAGCGGTTTATCTTGTTAGAAGTCTACCTTTTCTGCTTCACAATGTTTCACCTATTTTGGTATCTTGCAGGCATTACCCAAAGACGCCATTAGAAGCAAATTGCAATGATAGAAGATATTTACGAGAAGTTCCTGGAATGTGCCACGGTTTCTACCGATACGCGCAATATAGCGAAGGGCAGCTTGTTTATAGCCCTCAAAGGCGAAAGGTTCAATGCCAATGAGTTTGCAGAAGATGCCCTGCAGAAAGGCGCTAAATATGCGCTTATTGACGAGGAAAAATACCGCAAAGACGAGCGCTTTATCCTGGTCAATGATTGCCTGAAGACGCTACAGCAACTAGCCCATCACCACCGCCGCCGGATGGACATTCCGGTACTGGGCATCAATGGCACCAATGGAAAAACTACTACCAAAGAACTGGTGAGCCTGGTGCTGAGCCGGAAATTTAACATCCTGGCTACCCAGGGTAATCTCAATAACCACATAGGCGTGCCCCTTACCCTGCTGCGCCTGCAGCCTGAGCACGAACTGGCGATTATTGAACTGGGCGCCAATGCCATTGGAGAAATTGCCCTCCTGTGTGAAATAGCAGCGCCTACTCATGGCCTGACTACAAATATTGGTAAAGCCCATATGGAGGGCTTCGGAGGTCTGGAGGGAGCTATCCGCGGCGAGAGCGAGCAGTATCACTACCTGATTCAGAACAAAGGAGAAGTTTTTATCAACTCCCAGGACCCGATTCTGCAGAATATGGCCAGGCGTTTTGATCAACCCTTTTTTTATCCCGCTCCCGGTGACTACCTGCATGCCGAGCTGATCAGTGCTGATCCTTTTATTCTTTACCGCCACGAAAACGGACAGGAGGTCCAGACCAGCCTGATAGGGTCTTATAATTTTCCGAATATTGCTGCGGCTCTCTGTATCGCTAAGTATTTCAACGTCCCGGACGAACTGGCCAACGAGGCGGTAAGCCAGTATAAACCCGCCAACAAAAGATCACAGTTGATAGAAAAAGAGGGTAAGAAGATCATCATGGATGCTTATAATGCCAATCCTGATTCCATGCAGGCCGCCATTCGCAGCCTGGATATGATGAAAGCCAGTCACAAGGTAGCCATACTGGGAGATATGTTTGAGTTGGGGAAAGACAGTCCTGCAGAACATCGCGCCATCGGAGAATTACTCTCGGAAACCCAAATTGATACAGTGTTGCTCTGTGGAAACCTGATGCAGGATGCCAGTGATGCCTACCCAAAAGCTCTATATTTCAAAACAAAAGAAGCTTTGGCAGAATACCTGATGCAGCACACTTTTCCTGATAGTACTATCCTACTCAAAGCCTCACGGGGTATAGCCCTGGAGACCATACTTGACTTGCTATGAACATGCAACTGATACTGCACTTTTTGTCTGAGCTTGAACAAAACAACCATAAGGACTGGATGGATGCCCACCGCGATTGGTACCTGCAGGCCAAAGAGGAGTTCCTCTCGCTGGTGAGCCAGATTCACGCGGAAATGACGATGGTAGATCCGGGCTTGGTGGGTCTAGCGCCTAAAGATTGTATTTTCCGCATCAACCGGGATATACGTTTCTCCAAGGATAAATCCCCTTACAAGAATAATTTTGGGGTATATATGGCAGAGGGCGGTAAGAAGTCGCCGAATGCCGGCTATTACCTGCATATCCAGCCGGGTAATGAATCATTTATCGGAGGAGGTATGTACCAGCCCGAAAGAGATATGCTGGCAAAAGTTCGCCAGGAGATTGACTACAATAGTGCTGAACTGAAAAAAGTAGTGGATGCACCGGCCTTCAAAAAGTACTACAGCTCTATTCAGGGAGATAAGCTGAAAAAAGCCCCCAAAGGCTATCCTCTTGACCACCCTAATATTGAGTTACTTAAGCTCAAGGATTTTGTGGTGATCCATAAACTCAGCGATGAAGCTCTGCAACAACCTTCGTTCAAGGAGCAGGCCGTGGCGATGTTTAGCGCCATGGAGCCCTTTGTACGTTACCTGAATGTGGCCATCAGCTAAAAAAAAACACCCTTGCTGAAATACAAGGGTGTTCTGCGGTTTAAGGCAATATCCTTAATACAAGTTTTACTTGGCAGCTGCAAATCGCTTGCCTACCTCATCCCAGTTGACCACATTCCAGAATGCTGAGATGTACTCAGGGCGCTTGTTCTGGTAATTCAGGTAATAAGCGTGTTCCCATACGTCAAGGCCCAGGATAGGTGTGCCTTTTACTTCCGCAACATCCATGACAGGATTATCCTGGTTGGCTGTGGAAGTAACTTTCAGCGCACCGCTGCCATCTACGACCAGCCACGCCCAGCCGGAGCCGAAGCGGGTTGCCGCTGCGTTGTCAAATTCTTCTTTAAACTTATCAAATGAACCGAAAGATTTATCTATCGCTGATGCCAGGTCACCGCTGGGTGTTCCGCCGCCATCGGGAGAAAGAATTGTCCAGAAAAGAGAGTGATTGTAGTGTCCGCCACCATTATTACGTACTGCAGTGGAAAGACTACCCACATTCTTCATAAGGTCCTCCAGCGACATATCTGCCTGAGGTGTGCCCTCAATTGCTCCGTTCAGTTTGGTTACATATCCTCCATGATGCTTATCATGGTGAATTTCCATAGTCTTGGCATCAATGTGAGGTGCAAGTGCGTCAAAAGAATAAGGAAGATCAGGTAATTTGAATGCCATTAGCTTGATGATTTTTGGTTAAAAAAAATACGAAAAAAGACCATCCTACGATGATCGTACATATTGCAATTTATATAAACGACTTTATAATATCATTGTTTCCTATAAAAAATGCGCATTGGCCTTAACTTGCGCTCTCACTCATTGAAGAAAGGAAAAACATAGGTAGTGAAAGACAGAATACAACTCATCATCAGAGCATCCTGGGTAGGCATCATCGGTAATGCGCTGCTGGCCGTCCTCAAAGTGAGCATTGGGATTATTGCTAACAGCCAGGCGGTAATTGGTGATGGGCTGGATACCCTCTCCGATGTGGCTACCTACGTGATCATCCTGCTCATGGCCAGGATCAGCAGAAGGCCTCCTACCGTTAAGTATCCCTACGGTTACCGCAGGGCCGAAACCATAGCCAGCAAGTTTCTGTCCTTCTTCATTTTCTTCGCCGGAGCCCAACTTTTTTATAATAACCTGGTACAGATCTGGAGTGGCGAAGCACGTGAATTACCCGAAATGCTGGCCATCTACGTAACTGCTTTGTCCATTATCATCAAAGCATTGCTGGCCAGGTGGCAGTTCAGCATGGGCAAAAAGACCGGAAGCGGTATGCTGATCGCCAATGCCAAAAATATGCGTGCCGATATTGTGCTTTCCCTGTCGGTACTGGCTGGTGTATTGGCTACCCGTCTGCTGGAAATACCGATGATTGATACCATTTTTGCTATCGGCGTAAGCTTCTGGATACTAAAGGTAGGCTTCGGTATTTTTATGGAATCCAATACAGAACTGATGGATGGCGTACAGGATACTTCTGTGTACGAGCAGGTCTTCCAGGCAGCTGATTCTGTTAAAGGGGCTTATAATCCACACCGGGCCAGGATCAGAAAGATGTCAAACCTGTTCCTGATTGACCTGGACATAGAAGTGGATGAAAAAATGAGCGTAGCCGAGTCCCATAAAATCGGTATAGCGGTGGAAGATGCTATCAAGGAAAAGCTGGAAAACGTCTACGATATCATGATACACATAGAACCAAAGGGGAATGTGGAAAAGGACGAAAAGTTCGGCCTTTCCCGCGACGATCTCTAAGCATCAGCTTTTTTACATTTCTTTAGCATTTTGTGCGATTTCAGCCAGGCGTTTATCTATCTCTGTCCGGCTGAGCCAGCGCCCCCTGACCATGACTCCTTCAAGGTTTTTAAGGTGGGAAAGGTCTTCCAGCGGATTGGCTGGTAAGAGGATAAGATCCGCACTGGCTCCCTCTACCACTTCGCCAAAATCCCCTTCCCGGCCAAAGAATACTGCCGGATTGAGGGTGCCTATCCGGATAGCTTCGGCCGGTGATAAACCAGCATCCAGCATACCCTGCAGCTCATGATGGATGGAAAAGCCTGGCACATTGAACACCTGCGGCGCATCAGAACCCAGCAGCAGCCCCTGCCCCTGCTGATGGAGCTGATAGATCATTTTTTTCCTGATCTCATTAAATGCTTCCCACTGCCCGGCGGTGTAGGTAGCATCTGTTACCAGCCCTTTTTTGCTGTTGACCCAGCTTTCCAGGGTTGAGGCCGGCATATACTTCATTTCCGGAGCCTGCACCAGTGTTTCCGGACTTTCCGGAGAAAACCAGCGGTCAAACAGGCTCTGGGTAGGCACTACCCACACCCCGTTTTCACGGCTCAGGCTCACCAGCTCACTGATCATCAGAGTATCGGCCAGTCGGGTAAAATTATAACCAAAAAAACCGTTGGCATCAGGGGCTACATTGGCACTTTCCGGCACCAGCCCTTCCAGAAAACCATCTACATGGTCTACTGATGCATAATCACTTTCCAGCGCATGCCGGATACCCACATGTACTGACACATGGCCGGCATAAGGAATGCCCAGGGCTTTAGCGGTTCTGACAATTTCATCAAACACTTCCAGTTGTATGCCGGGATGCAGCTTGAGAAAGTCATAACCTGCCTGATGGTATTCAGTCACCTTCTGCCGGGCTTCTTCCGGACTGGGTACGGTATTGCCATTTAGCGAAGGGCTGGAGGTATAAATGCGGGGACTGAGAATTTCGTTTTTTTCAGCCTGTTCCCTCAGTTCCAGGTGAAGCGGATGGCCCAGCATTCCGCGTATGGTGGTGACACCGTTGGAAAGATAGAGAAAAAGGGTTTCGCTGGTCAGGTTTCTGCCCCACTCCGGCGATGGGATATGGGCGTGCATTTCGGCCAGGCCGGGCATGAGGTATTTTCCGCTACCGCTGATGACTGTATCCGCTGGTGGAAGACTGGCTTCGGCCTCCATGATCCGCACAATTTTTCCAGAATCAATCAGGACGTGTCTCCCCTCTTCCACTACGCCATCTCTGACATTAAGTACGTTTACGTCAGAAATAATCGCCTGTATAGCTGGCATATTGTCCTCTGATTGAGGCGCAGTACAGGCAGCCAGCAGCAGTAAAACCACAAAAGTTCTCATAAAATTATCTTTTGGTTGTTGTATAAATGCCAAAACTGATGTCCGGTATAAAGCAAATCATCTGTTTATTTTACCTGGACCAGTCTTTTGTCCTCTTCTCCAATATGGTACAGGAATTTTCTGTACACCTCTCGGGCTACATCTCTTCCCAGTTTCAGTCCGGCCACATTATCCGATTGAATATGGTAGCCGCCCAGCACCCGAGAAAGTCCGGCCATTTCCGCTGTTTCTGTAAAGGTCGGGAACTGTAAAGTGACGGTATCGCCTGGTATTTCGGGTTCAGTCATTGCACCGGCTACCAATGTAGCTTCTGCCCCAAATGCATCACTACCGGTAAAAAGCCGCAGGGCTTCCGCACAGGCACCACTGATGCAGCTATGCCCCGAGACATAACTCGGAAAAGGGGGGCACAGAAATGTTTCCGGTGAGTAAGGCTTCCACTGCTGACCCGGCATGGAGATCATACCTTTTCCGGGGCCTCCCCAGGCAGTGATCGTCTGATCTTCGTAATAGGTGTGCACCAGCGCATAAGGACGGGCAAAATCGTAATACATTTTGGAATCCCACGAAGCGATAAAGGCATCCATCGCCGTAGCCTGGTTGAGAAAGTACATCTTCACATCATCGTCCAGGGTATGCTGGTCCCGGCGGGATACCTCCTGGGCAAAGGCCAGCCAGTGTCCTGCCTGCTGCACTGATTTAGGTCCGTCACGCATGAACTCCACCAGTGCTTTCTGCTCGTCAGTGAGCTTTGCCTGCATCTCTACCACCTCTGCTACTTCTTTTTTTAGCTGCTCCGAACCCAGCAATGGCGGTGGTCCGGGACGGAACTGATCGGCTGAACGAATGGCTAAGGGTGTTACCAATTGCCAGTAGGGAGTAAGACAGGGAGGCGCGAAACTTCCGCCTTCGCCATCAGAAAAATACTTGGGCTGCCAGCGGTTACCATCTATGTTTTCATCGGGAGAATTAACGGGCTGATAGCCGGTATAGTCAAAGTAAGGCTTACCATCTGATCCGTCTTCGTCCCCGTACTGATTGGCTCCATCCTGTCGGCGTGCCTCAATAACCGCCCTGGCTGCCAGGTTACCAATACCCTCTGGAGTAGCCGGGTCCAGAGAATGATTGTCAGGATCAAATTCCTTGGAAACCATCATTTTACGAAACAGCAGTGTGTCGGCATAATAGTACTCAGACAAAGTCCTGAAAGCGGCATAACTGATGGCTATATGCTTATTTTCTTCGGTGAACTCATCGGCGGGCCGCCTTGCCACCTCATCCAGATAAAGTGGGATAGCCTGCTGATCATAGCGGGTCCAGGCATCAAATACAGCAGTAAAAATAAGCCCCAGATAACGGGAAGTAATGGTGGGCCGTGGCGCAAACCTTTCAGTATCATTGGCTGTGGCCTGCAGTGCTACAGTAGCCCACTGGTAGGCAAGATTATCTTCTCCCACGGCTTCAGACAGGGTAATTTTTTGGGCCCTACTGATGGAATCGTTCGCTTCCCGGCTTTGACAGGCACATAAAATTAAGGACAGAATGATTACCGTAAGTATCAGTCGGCACATTTTGATTAGGTTTAGGTCGGGCATTGGCCAAGTAAATATTTCATCAGCCATAACGATGATTCAATATAAAACTATCCTGATAAAGATGATACCGGGCAGGTAAAATCATTTTTTGGCGGCAGGTCAAAAAAAAACCCCGCCGGGGCGAGGTATCTGACTGATTTAGATATGATGTTTTGTGATCTTAAGATTCAATTTCATAACCCAGCAGTGTCAGTTTATCGGGCTGATCCTGCAGTGCTGCCTGGGTTACTGTTTTAAATTTCAGGTGCCAGTACAAAAGCTCATTCAGTAGTTTATCCCTGTCTTTGGTTTTTTCTTTCTGTACATCCTGGGCATTTTTCTGCTGGCGATATGCATCTCGTATGGACTCTACCATGGCCCTGGCCTGGTCCAGTTCAGCTTTTTCTACACCAGCCTCCTGCATCTCCTGGGCTGAGTAGCCGATATTGCTGTAAAAAACGATCGCGTTTTCTATCCAGACGGGAAAGACTGTTTCATCAGATTCAGGGTAGACATCTTCTTTTCCGTGGCGTTTAGGCAACTTTTCACGGGCAACGCTCACATGCTTCAGGTAGCGGGAATAGGTATCTTTCCGGGCTTCCGTCAGTTCTTCCAGGCTTTTGCGTATACGGCTGCTTTCGCGCTCTTCGTTCTGAAATTCCTGTACCGCTTCACACAGGCTTCTGCCTATCAGAATTCTATCCCTGTCAAAATTGAATTCGGCGAGAACCGCAAGAATTTGCTTATCGGCAAGACACTGGTCAATTACGCCCATGATCTGCCTGATATGATCTTCTACGTTATATACCAACATATCATATTTTTTTGCCCCTAAAGTATGGGCAATTCCTCCAATTGCAGTTCCAAAATAGGCTGTGAAGGTACAATAGTCAGGAAAGACAACTACAAGGCAAATAAAGACGATCTTTGAATTTTCTTCATGAGCAATTGATCATACTAATGCCAGAAATAATCATGCCTTGCCTGCCAGCGGGAAACAAGCATGGCTTTATCATAAGAGTACTGCCGGATCGGTAGAAAAAAATTACATCAGAAGAAGGCCATGATCTCGCCGCGCCGCTATGAGGCATCTCGGGAAAGGGCGAAATTACATGTTTGTGCCGGAAAAAGTGGGGTTAATAACTGTCGCTGCACCCATACAGGCTCAATGGCAAAAGCCATGGACTTTTGCTGGATGGTTTCAATAAAAAAAGCTGTAACATATGAATATTACAGCTGCATATCAGACGCTTAGACTTATCACTCGTAGCCCTGCATAATTTCCGGAGTCAACAGACTTTGGTTCTTATCAAAATCATAAAGGGTGGAACTTCTCAGATCATAGTAATTTGTCCAGAAGTCATTCAGCGCCTGGATATAATCACGACGAGCCTTATCTTTCTCCCCGAGTTGGATGATCAGGTCGGTGATGCTGGTCTTTCCAATCAGGTAGCGCTGCTTGCTGATTTCGTACTTGCGTGCGGCAATATCGTTAGCCACCAGGCTGATCTCCACCTGGTTGCGCTGCATCTTAAATGTTCGTACCAATGTAAAAACTTCCTGTTCAAAATTAACACGATCCTGGGCTACTGTATTCTGCTCCAGTTCATAGTTGGCCTGTGCCTGCTTGACTTGCGCTTTACGCCTCCCCCAATCCAGAATAGGAAAATCAAACTGAATGTTGAGGCGTTGCTGATTTTCAGGATTAATATAAAGGTCCTGAAATGCATTACCCCGGTTGGTAAGGCCATATTGAGCACTAAGTGTGGCATTTAGGCCTGTGTTACCCCGGGCCTGGGCCACCTCCCGCTCTACCTCTTTGATTCTTCGTTCAAATTCAACAGCGCTGGGATTGTTCTTGAGCGCTTCGCTGATTGCCGTCTCTTCGTTTACCTCAAACTCAGGGATATCGCCCGGTACGATGAGCGCAAAGGCTTCATTATCTTTGATGCCCACATAAGACCGCAGGCGTAAGGTGCTGGACTCCAGATCTAGCTGAGCCTGGGCAACCTCCTGTCGGGAAGTGATCAGATTGTACTCAATCCTTAATAGCTCATCTTCACCAATCTTCCCTAAGTTATATCGCCCCTGTGTGATCTGGTAAATGGTGTCATTATTAGCCTGGTTTCTTTCAGCCAGATCCAGATTGACCTGGGCCAGTAGCACATCAAAGAATAACCTGGTGGCTACACCAGCAATTTCTTCCATTTCTTCTGCATAGTCCTTAAGTGACTCCTCATAGCGAAGCGGTTCAATTTCACGGTCCCATTTAAGACTATTGAAATTAAACAGAGGCTGAAAAAATCCGATCACCGCCGGATTCCCACTGTAGCTGGTTACTTCATTCTCAAAATTATCAAAGCGCTGTAGTTCTGACTGTACATAAACACTACCCCCGGTCAAACTAATAGGCTGTCGTATACCTAGTTCCAGTTGGGTCAGGTTTTGATTGACCGTTCGGAACTCATAGCTACCATCGGGCTGCCTGACTGCATCATTGGTACGTAAATAATTGGGTAAGGCACCACTCAAAAAAACCTGGGGGCGATACTGGGCAATGTAAGTACGATAGTTCCAGTATCGGTTTTCCTTACGGGTCTCCGCCCTGATAGCAAATGGAGACTGGCTTTGTACCAATTCAATGATATGATCAAGGCTGTACTGTCTGATTGTCTGCTCATCGGCTTCCTGGGCATGTAGGTTAGTTGACACCAAAAAAAGGAAGCTAATCCCCAAAATAAAGGAGGTTGTATTATTCATAGCGTAGTGAGGTTATTGGATCCTGGTTAGCTGCTTTTCGGGCGGGTGCAATACCAAAAATGAGCCCTACTGTAGCTGCTACGCCAAAGGAAAGCATAATAGAGGCCGGGGTGATGACGGTCGGAATTTCGGCGATGTTGGAGATCCCCACGGCGATCAGTACGCCAAATACAATCCCGATAAGGCCACCGGCGATACTAATGAGCATGGCTTCAAAAAGGAATTGTAGGATGATATCAGCTTTTTTGGCGCCGACTGCCAGCCGGAGACCTATTTCTTTGATACGCTCCATCACAGAAGCCAGCATGATATTCATAATGCCTATTCCACCCACCAGCAGAGAAATTCCGGCCAGTGCACCCAGAACCACATTAAAAATCTGGTTGGTCCGCTGCTGTTGCTTGATGAGTAGTTCGGGGATAGCAATTTCATAGTCTATTACACCAGAGTGCCGCCGCTCCAGCATACGGGCCACTACATCGGCAATTTTGTTGAGAGATTCTGTTTCGGATGCTCTGATAACCATGCGGTCCAGCTGATGGTAATTTTTCTTTTCCTGGAATTCCTCACTGCTGGTTTCGGTTTCGCTGCGGGAAACGAAACGGCTGTTGGCCGCTTCAATCATAGATTTGGTCACCAGGGAACGGTCACGATAGCGAATCAGCATGGTATTGATGGGCACGTACACATCCATATTATAATTGCGAATGCCCAGCCGGTTGATGTTTTCATCGGTGATCAGCCGTCGCTCCAGCACGCCTACTACTTTCAGCCACTGGTTTCCAACTTTGATCATTTTACCCAACGGGTCTTCTTCGCTGAAAAAACGGTCTTCTATGGATTTACCAATGATACATACCGGATCACCTTCCTTCAACTGTTGCGGACTGAACATTTTACCATAGCCCAGCTTAAAATTGGCCACCTCAAAGTAACTTTGCTCCACCCCCACCAGCTTGGCCGACCGGCGGATACCATTCTTGATAATGTACTTATCCATGATGATCTCCGGGCTGATGATATTGATCCCGGGGATGATATCTTTCATGCTTTCTATATCCTTCATGGTAAGGCCTGAAGAAAACTTAGGCTGTTTTGAAGTAACAGAAGCCTCCTCCCCCAGATCCTCCTCTGTCTGCTCCACTACCGGGGTCACGATAATGTTATTTACCCCCACCAATTTAATCTGCTCAAGAATCTCCTCCTGAGCGCCGGCACCGATACCCAGCATGGCGATGACCGCAGCTACACCAAAAATAATCCCGAGAGCGGTCAGCAGTGAACGTAATTTGTTGGCGAGAATGGCTTCCAGCGCAATGGCAAAATTTCCGGGCACTTTATCAATCATTCCCCTTATCAGTTAGTGGTGCAGGTGCTTCTTCCAGGTAGGCTATCTGTTTTTCATCAGGATTAGAAGGTACAGAAAGAAAGATTACATCTTCTTCGTCCAGACCGGTTTCAATAACGACCATGTCATTACCTTTAGGACCGAGGGCAACCTGCTGTTTGACAGAGGAAAGGCCGGTTCTTTTGAAAACATAGGTAAGGGTATCTCCCTGGCTATGCACTGCCTCCAGCGGCACTACCAGCACATTCTCTATAAAGTCGGTGACGATCATATTACTGGTGGTCATGGCCGGACGGAGCGTAGTATCACTTTCGTTGACCAGGACGGAGATTTCAAAAACTTTGGCATCGGAATTAGGCCGTTGCTCACCCACATTGGCTACGTCCGTAACTCTTCCGGTGAGTCTTTTTTCGGGAAAGGCATCCAGACCGATTTCTACTTCCTGTCCGGCATTTACGCGACTGATATCTACCTCGTTCACGTAGGTCAGCGAAACCATGGAAGACAAATCCGGCAGGGTGGCTACTATCGGTTCCCAGGCGCTGATCTGTGAACCCTGTCCTTTTTTACGGCCATCCCACTCCCGCTGGTAGATGACCATGCCATTTTCTGGCGCTTTGATCACAAACTGACTGAGCAGTTGCTGAAGCTGTTCCAGATCCATTTGATCATCCTTTAACTTAGCGCTGGCCTGGGCCATTTCTGAACGGCTTTTGCGCAGCAGCAGTTGGTACTCTTCTTTACCCTGTTGCACGGCGCGGGTAGCCTTTTCCAGTTCCAGTTCGGCCTGCTTGATGGTGGCGGGAGGCTCGTACTGCGACTGTTCCAGTTCCAACTTGCGTTTCTCCAGGTCATACTGCAGGTTGATCAGTTTATCACGCTGCTCTCTGAGGTTGATCGCAGTATCAATGCGGGTTTGTTCAAAACGGTTAAGGCTTTCTTCCATTTCCAGTTCTTCTTCCCTGATTTTATTGCTCAGTTCAGAGTTATCCAGTCGTGCTACATATTCACCTTTGGCGACCACCGTACCCTCGGGCACGATGTCATCAATTTTGACCTGGTAGATACGGGCATTCCGCAGGCCGGTAGGCCCCATGATATTGACAGAGTTACGTGCCTGCAGTTCTCCGCTGACCGTTACATCAATTTTCAGATCTGTACGCTTGACATTTGTCATCAGATCCTGCTCTTCATCCGCCCCCTGATCGCTCAGAAAATAAAAGGCGGCAGCGAGCAGAAGCAACACTCCGAGTGGAATAAGAATTTTTTTGGACATGGCTGATTGGGTTGAATATACTGACGAAAAAACTATATCTAGATGCTTTCTTTGACGCTTCTGCGGATTTCGGTATTTACCTCGTCTTTTTCAATGAGCCCATCCTTAAGGCGGATGATACGGTGGGCGTAGTGAGCGATGTCATCTTCGTGGGTCACCATGATGATGGTATTCCCCTGGTCATGAAGGTCCTGAAAAAGGTCCATCACATCGTAAGAGGTTTTGGTATCCAGGTTTCCGGTAGGCTCATCAGCCAGGATGATACTTGGGTTGTTTACCAGGGCACGGGCTATGGCCACACGCTGACGTTGTCCACCAGACAGTTCATTAGGTTTGTGGTAAGCCCTGCTACCCAGCCCTACACTTTCCAGCACCTGCATAGCTCTTTCGGTTCTGTCTGCCTTACTGATGCCTGCATAGATAAGCGGCAGTGCAACATTATCCAGCGAACTGGATCGCGGCAGCAGGTTAAAAGTCTGAAATACAAAGCCGATTTCTTTATTTCTCACCGTTGCCAGCTCATTTTCTGACATATCGCTGACATCCTGATTATTGAGGCGGTAGGTACCGGAACTGGGAGTGTCCAGACAACCGATGATGTTCATGAGCGTGGACTTGCCGGAACCGGAAGGCCCCATAAAGGCAACATATTCTCCCCGCTTTACCTGTATAGCAATAGATTTGAGGGCGTGAATGTCTTCTTCACCCATGCGATAGACTTTCGCAATATCTTTGGTTTCAATGATTAGATCCATTCGGGCAAGGCTGTAACGTTTGTATGTATTGAGAAAAAAAGCAGAAGTATTACGCTGAGGCTGTTCAGCAGAAAAATGACAACTAAGTATTTAGTTTCCAAACTAGGGAAAAAAAGACATTTCTCAATTTAATAAACGTTTTATTCGGCCAATTATTGAAAATAATATACGAAAGCTTTTTTTTCGACCAGATACTTTAAGAGGGATAACACTTAACAAAACTCAATGCAGTAACAATCCATCACCCATATTGGGGGATATTAAAGTTTTGTCTGTCAGGTTAGAAAATGGGCGAAGGGTTTCAGCAGCATGGGCAACGGTATTGGCTAGCACAAAGAGCATGGCGCTCAGAAAGATCAAAACAAGCAGTCTTCGGAACATGAACAATTTACAGGTTTAGGTAGTAATCAAATGTGTAGATGTAGCTATTTATTATAACAAATTTTGCCATTTTTTCAAGTATTCTTCAAATAGATTCTATGATTTTTTTTCACAGGAACCTTGTCCTTTTTTTCACCTGGACCTTACTGCTCTTAGTTGGCCCTCATCACGCTAGCAGCCAGGATAAAGCTTATCAAATATCCAAAAGTACTGACATACCCTTACTTTCGGCAGGTGCCCTTGGGACTGCCACTAGTCTGTGGCTGAGAAGCAAAAATGACCCTTACGATCTGGAAAGGATAGATCGGCTGGATATGGATAATCTCCTGCCGCTGGATCATTCTGCCACAGACAATTACAGTGAAGCATCACGCCTTACCAGCGACATACTGCTCACTGCTTCCTATGCGCTGCCACTTACTGCATTGATCATCCCTGAAGCCAGGCAGAACATAGGAGCCATTTCTGTCATGCTGGCAGAAAGTATCCTGCTCAACGAAACACTTACCGGTATCACCAAAGCCCTGGTCAAACGGCCGCGCCCCTACACCTATAATCCCGATGCACCGGAAGAACTGAGGACAGAAGCCAATAATAATTTATCTTTTTTTTCAGGACACACTTCCTATACGGCGATGTTTTCTTTTTTCAGCGCGCAGGTCCTTTCCAAACATATAGACAATTCCACTACCCGCAAATTTATATGGGCAGGAGCGATACTGCTGCCGGCTGCTACCGCCTACTTTCGCTATGATGCCGGGATGCATTTTGTTACGGATGTGGCCGCAGGCTATGTAGTAGGTGCTGCGATCGGATATTTTATTCCCCGCCTGCATGAAACTGCTCTTTTTAGAAACAAAGAAACCAGCGAAAAAGCCATAAGGCTGGACCCGGAGGCAAGCCAGATGTTCAGGCTGGTTTTTGTGTTCTGAAAATATCTGCTATCGGTGGCTCCAGTCGTAGGTATTGATATTCTCCAGCGATGCCTTCAGCAGATCAATACAGGCAGCAATATCCGTCTTACTGGCCATCTCAATGACCTGGTGCAGGTGGCGGGTGGGGATGGAAATAGCTCCGGCAATCGCTCCGCGTTTACCCATACGCTGCACACCCGCGGTGTCAGTACCACCGGCCGTCAATATCTCAGGCTGCCACTTGATCTGCTGCTGATCGGCTGTTTTCTTAAGAAAATCAACCATACGATAATCCGCGATGGCCGAGGCATCCATCACTTTAATGGCAGCCCCTCCTCCCAGCGAGGTAATCTTTTCGTGGGCCTGAGCACCCGGCAGGTCAAAGGCGATGGTGGTATCCAAGCCAATACCGAAATCCGGATTGATGTTATGGGCTGCTACATTGGCCCCTCGGAGACCTACCTCCTCCTGCACCGTAAAGACTCCGTATACATCGTAAGGTACGTCCTGGAGTTGGCGCAGGGTTTCAATCAGGATGAAAACGGATACCCGGTTGTCTATGGACTTGCAGTTAACACAATCGCCCATTTCTATCAGCGCACGTTCGCGGGTAATTGGGTCACCGATACTGACGATTTCCTTTACTTCATCGGCACCCATACCCAGGTCAATAAAGTAGTCAGATAGTTTCGGATTTTTATTGCGTTCTTCCTGCGACATCACATGAATGGGCTTACTGCCCATCACCCCGATGACATCCTTTTTCCCATGCACGATCACCCGCTGGGCAGTCAAAGTTTTGGGATCAAAGCCTCCCAGGGTATGAAAACGAAGGAAGCCTTTGTCGTCAATGTGGGTCACAATAAAACCGATCTCATCCATATGGGCTGCCACCATCACTCTTTTGCCGTCGGGATTTTGCTTTCCTTTTTTGACGGCAATCACACTTCCCATATTATCAATTTCCAGGCTGTCTACCAGGGATTCTACCTCCTGGATGACAAAGTTGCGGATGCGTGACTCAAAGCCCGGTGCTCCGGCAATTTCGCAGATTTCTTTCAGTAAAGATACGTTAATGCTCATTTTCAAAGATTGTAAAGTATTATACAGCGGTAATCTAATTAATCATGACTGTATTATAAAGTTTGACATTTTTTTTCATTTCTTGGCACAACAATAGCGGCTTATTCAGCTGCCATTGAGATAAGCATACAGTCATTATGAGACAGAAATTACTGAGCGAGGGCGCCAAGGAACTGAGCTACGAGATACGGGGTATCGTTCGCAAAGCAGAAGAGCTACAGTCCCTGGGTAAAACTATTTACTGGGAAAACATTGGTGATCCTATTCAGAAGAACTACCGACTACCCGAGTGGATCCGGGATATCATTGCCTCCCTGCTCAAAGATCATAAAACCTACGGCTACTGCGACTCTAAAGGAGTACCGCAAACCCGACAGTTTCTGGCCGAACGTAATAACCAGCGGGGTGGGGCGCAGATCACCTATAATGATATTCTTTTCTTTAACGGGCTGGGCGATGCTATTTCCAAGCTTTACCAGTACCTGGTGCCGACCTCCCGGGTGATCGGGCCCTCTCCCTCCTACTCCACCCATTCTTCAGCCGAAGCATCCCATGCCAACCACCACCCGCTCACCTATCAGCTTGATCCTGACAACAACTGGTATCCTGACATGGACGATCTGTATATGAAGGTGAAGTACAACCCGAATATCGTAGGGATACTGGTCATCAACCCGGATAACCCTACCGGGGTGGTCTATCCCAGAGAAATCCTGGAACAGATGGTGGAAATTGCGCGGGAGTTTGACCTTTTCCTGGTGGCCGACGAAATATACCTCAACATCACCTATAATGGCGCAAAAGCAATTGCGCTGGCTGACATCATTGGTGACTTACCGGGTATTGCCATGAAGGGGATTTCTAAGGAACTACCCTGGCCGGGTAGCCGCTGCGGCTGGATGGAGTTCTATAATCGGGAAAAATCTGCTGAGTTTAGCCGCTACTGCTCTACGCTGGAAAATGCCAAAATGATTGAGGTCTGCTCCACCAAACTCCCGCAACTGGCTATTCCCAAAATCATGGGGGATCCCCGCTATGAGAACTACCGTTTAGGCTTCAACCGGGACATCGGTAAAAGAAGTGCTATCATTACCGCAATGCTGCAGGATCTGCCCCAGCTTACTTTTAATCCAACCTACGGGGCCTTTTATAATACCATCATCTTTAAGGAAGGAACTTTAAAAAAGGGGCAAAAACTCAGTATCACCGAGCCTGCGGTACAGCAGCTTCTGGACAAATGGCTGGCTGCTGAACCAGATATGGCAGCCGACAAACGCTTTGTGTACAATCTGCTGGCTGCCAAGGGAGTTTGTGTGGTCCCTATTTCATCCTTCTGTTCTGACCTGCAGGGCTTCAGGGTGACGCTGCTGGAAAATGATGAGGAAATCCTGGTGGAAACTTTCAGCCGTATACGGGATGCGGTACGGGAATACACCGGCTCCTAAAGGCCAATGAGTACAAAAGGAGCCCAGTGATAAGGTTCTTCGTACTTTTGCCTGATGGTACGCTGCGCTTCTGCTAATGCGCTGAACTTATCCTGCCCGGCCAGCCAGTTGCGGTAAAATAACTTTATCAACTCGGTAGTGGACTCATCACTGACTTTCCAGAGGCTCATCAGTACGCTGCGGGCACCTGCCACCAGAAAGGCCCGCTGTAAACCGTATACACCTTCTCCATTGCGTACCTCTCCCAATCCGGTTTCGCAGGCACTAAGCACGACTATTTCAGTACCATTGAGGTTAAGGTTCATGGCTTCATAGGCCGTCAGTACACCATCTTCCTTCTCCAGGTCCATGCTATCCGCTTTGGTCAGTGTGCGGGCAGCACCGGCCAGCAGCAGCCCGGAACGCAGGAGAGGATTAGCCTCTACGTTTTTCATGTGAATGCCAAATGTCTTCTGGTCTTTCTCCAGCGGGAGATCGCTCAGGAAATAACCATGTGTGGCAATATGCAATACAAATGGCGTTTCCAGCTGCTTTACCTTCTCTTCTGAGGCTCCAATCCCGGTATGTTTTTCTACCTGCCAGCGGTCTGCCTCCATCAGGCTTTCTATAAAATTAACCTCTTCCCGGGTGCCGGGCAATGACTGAAAATCATACAGGCGGGGCTCATGATCCACAATCAACTGGCTGCCCTCCTGTACAGCATCCGCCATGAGCTGTTTCCGGGGTAGTTCTGGTAGTATCTCCCCGGCAGCATCAGCCTCATAGTCAGGAAATCCCATCAAAAAAGCATAAGGTTCAGCAACAGTTTCGGGGCTGGCATACTGATCATGGGTCAGGTCGCGGGTACTACTGAGCATCCGCAGATTCAGTTCATCCAGCAGGTATCGTTTCTGATGCGTGTTATACAGTCCGTTCAGGCTGATTTTGTTATAAATTCCATCAGGAGCAACGTACAGCGTTTCTATTTCGGGAGAAAGAGCTTCTCCAATCGGACGCCAGTAAAGATCGTAGGACAGTTCATCCTCTACCCTGAATTCAACAGCATTGATATAATAGTTGAAGTTTTTCTCCTCCATTTGGCTACCCCTGGGCAGCATCACCAGCCGTGGTGCATTATACTGCTGCTCAACAATCAGTGCGGCATACAGTATCTGGCCACTTTCTTTGTTTTGTATCCTGATGATTTCAGCGGCTGCTTCACTTTTAGTAAGCCTGGCTTGTACATCTTTCCAGTTTAGCTCCTTATTCTGCAGGCTTTGGGCAAACAGCCTTGAGCCAGCCGACAGACTTTTTTCCAGTTCATTAGCCCTGCTTTCCAGCTCCCTTAGGTCCAGCTTACGTTCACGGAGTTCGGTTTCAGACAATGTATAATATTTGGCCAGTTTCTCCTTCAGGTCTAGCCACTGCTCATATAGTTCAATCAGTTCCGGATCTTCTCTCTGAAAAATACTTCTGCGTATTTTACTGGAGGCATCCAGTAGCATGGCTTTGGTGATCAGTTGTATGTTGTACAGCGAAGAAAGCAGTGCCTGCTTTTCCTGTTCCGGCACCACATCAACGTGTAAGTTGGTATTGATCACAAAATCGCGATAAGTATTGAGTACCGGCTCTATACGCTGGTAAAATGCGCTTTTCTCTTTTTCACTCAATGCCGGTAAGTACTCCCGTATCTGCCAGGAATACAGGCTGATCACTTCCTGAAAGATATCATAGGCCTGCTGATATGCTTTTCTGCGATAGGCATTGACCGCCTTCCCATAGAGGGCATAGGCATACTCAGGATGCTGAGCACCAAGTAGTTTTTTTCTGAGGCCTACTACTTCATCCAGCAAAGTAGCCGCTTTCTCCAGTTGGTCCAAGTCCTGGTAGAGCAGTGCCAGGTTGAGCAGGGTAGAAGAATACAGGGGATGTTCAGCCCCAAGTACATTAAGAGCAATGGGTAATGCCTCCTCCAGCAGTGGCAAAGCCTTATGCAGGCTATCCATATGCTGGTAAAAAGAAGCAAGATTGTTCAGCGTAACGGCGTACTTAGGGTGTTGCTTGCCCAGCGTCAGCTGATCTATCTGCAGACTTTCCAGCAGATAGGCCTCTGCAAGTTTCAGATCGCCTCTAGCCTTGGAGAGCACGGCCAGGTTCTGGGTTGCAGTAGCATAATCAGGATGTTTCTCTCCGTATCGTTCTTTCAATATCTGCCGGCTCGTTTCCAGTAGCGGCCCGGCTGCCTCGTAGTTACCGAGTTGCATATAAAAATTGGCCATTTCTATGGCAATGGCAGCGTAGGCAGGATGCTCCATTCCGTAGGCTGTTTTCTGAATCTGGAGGGCTTGTTTCAGCAATGGTTCTGCTTCTGGATAATTCCCCAGGGCTATCTCCAGCCTGGCCAGGTTCATCAGGCCTTTGGCAAGGTTCGGATGCCCTTTACCGTATATTGTCTCATACTTGATGACGACCATTTCCATTAAGCGCCTAGCCTGTTCGTAAAAACCCTGCTCCAGCATGAGCAGCGCAAGGTTGGAAAGTACCGCCACATAATCAGGATGATCCAGACCCAGTAGGTGCCTTTTGGTCTCCAGAGAAGCTTCAAGGAGCTCCCGCGCCCGTGCATATTCTCCCTTATCCTGGTATAAGAGTGCATAATTACTCAGAATACTGGCGTATACATTTGTTTGCTTCCCACCGATATTTTCCTGTATCCGCAGTGCTTCCGCATAAAAGATCTCCGCTTCAGTAAAATAGGCAATATCATGGTAGAGACCGGCCATACCAGTAATAGCTGCCAGGTATTCAGAGCTTTGGGTTGCCTGAGCCAGTTTGCTGATGTCAGTAGAACGTTTATAGTAATAAATAGCACTATCGTACTGGGAAAGCGACTGGTGGGTCTGTGCAAGGTTATAATAAAGTGTAGCCAGGTTAAGCCGGCTAACGGCAGTACTATCGGTCTGCCTTACTTTTTCGGCCTGATAGAATATGGAGAGCGCTTCCGTAGCAAGCCCCAGCTCACGGTAGATCAACGCCAGGTTATTCATAGCAGCCGCATATGCTTTTCCCAACCGCTCGGTATTGGTCTGCTTCTGAAGATTTTCGCGGTAAACCAATAGTGCCTCTTCAATCTGACCACGGTTGTAGAGTGACATCGCATAATTATCTATGGCTGCCCACAAACGGTCATGATCCGGGTGCAGGTGTTTACTACTGATTTCATACGATTTTTTTAGCCAGGTATGTGCTTCGCCGGGCTGACTCTTGGTAGACAACATACCCAGATTATTGAGTACTGTAGCCCACTGAATACTGTCGATCAGATGGCGCTGTTCGTATAACTGGTGTACCTTCAGATAGGCATCCCTGGCTTTGCCGAATTCTCTGGCCCGCTGGTACTCATAGGCCACTGCTTCAAGTACGACCGCGTGATGATAGCGGTCATTCAGTGTGTCAGCTTCTTCAAAAAAATGATAGGCATTTTCCAAAGCCGATAGGGCTTCCTGTGGATTCCTCTGCTGCAGTAGCCTGTATTGCAGATAGGCACACATCCCGCGCAGAGAAAAATTCTCAGACTCCATATCCAATTCATCACTGAACACCTGAAGGAGAGAATCAGCCTTTTGCATATCGCCCGAAACCAGGTAGGCATCCGCCAGGTACAAAGTCGCCTGCTGGTATTTCTTTTGGTCTCTGTGTTCACGATAAATGCTAAGCGCCTCTTCCAGTGATAGCAGCGCTTCACCGGCTTCGTGTTTTCTCAGCTTTAACAGCCCAAGGTTATAAAGAGCATCAGCCAAATGAAATGAATCTCCTCCTAATCTCCGGCGCAGTGCAACTTCCTGAGATGCATAGCGGATACCCTGAGGGTACATGCCGCCTGAATATGAGATCAGGGCAAGCATCCTGAGTGCCTGAGCATAGGCAGTGCTTTCTACGCCAACTTCCCGGCTGATCAGCGTCAGGTTATTGTTTGCCAAAGACATTGCCTCCTCAAACGCATGCCCTTCATAAAGCCTTTGTACTTCTTTCAGGTTTTCCTGCCAATCCTGGGCGAAGGCAGCCGGCAGCAAAAAAAGCGAAATTAGCAGGCAAAAAGGAAGTTTAACCATATTGCACAGAGATGAACAGATACCTTGGCATTTTTAGTACTGATACAAACATTTATTACAAGTTGAATTGTTCAATCAGCAAGGTAAAAAGAATCAACCTATGATACAGTTGAAACAAGCTCAAAAAATATTGCACTATTTGCATTTCTTGTATTCATAATTAATTAAATTAGAAGAAAATTTTGAAATAACTTATATGTTGGTATTTTATAAATATTAAATTTAAATATTCAAATTATTGTATTTTTCCGTTATCAGCTTTAACCCTAAAATCTTCTTCAGCTGAAAATGTATCTCTGACAAACAGGTGTGTGAAGTGCTTCATTTTCCAGACTAAAAGTTAAACAAAATCATGAAAAAATTTTACTTATCCCTGCTGCTCTTAGCGCTATGTACTGGGCTTGCCACTACGCTCAAAGCCCAGGAAACCCTATGGGCAAACCGGGTAATTGATGTTTCTTCCTCTTATAAACAGGGAATTCTTTTTAAAGAAGGTGTCAGCCACACCCAGTATCCTGCAACAAGAATATTAGGTGTACCTGATGTACTTCCCGGAAACTTTGGAGACAGCCCAAATGCCTGGATGCCGCAGCGAGCCGATAAAAAGGAGTTTATCAAACTTGGTTTTGATTTTCCCATGCAAATTCAACAGGTCGCCATTGCAGAATCAAGAAACCCAGGAGCTGTTTCAGAAATATATGCCTACGACCTGCAGGGCAACGAATATTTACTGGCTGAGCTTGAAGCCGGTCCGGTCAACACGCGTGCGCGGGTGTTCAATGTATTTGTTGATCCCACGCCTTTTGAAGTCTATGCCATCAAACTCATCGTGGATGGTGCCAAAGTTGAAGGTTTTAATGCTTTTGATGCAGTAGCCATTTCTTCCTCGCCCATACCGGTGGATGCCGAGATCAACGTAGCTGATGATATTAACCCTGATCTGGTAGCACAGCAACTGGAATACGAGACAAATAGAGGCAATATCAGTTTGAAGCCTATCATTGCTCCTGACGGAAATATGCTTTTTTTCAGCCGTCAGTCGCCCCGAAATGTAGGTGGTGAAACTGACCCGGAAGATATATGGTACCTGGAGCGCGACCCTGCTACAGATAGCTGGAGTGAGCCCAAAAATCCAGGAAGACCCTTGAATAACCGTGGAAGTAACTTTGTAAGTGCAGTCTCACAGGATAACGGTGATTACCTTTTGTTACTGGGTAATGCCTATCTGGATGATGGAAAGATGATTTCAGGCGTCTCAACCAGCAAACGTAGTGGTGACAATTGGTCTAAACCCCAGGCTCTGAATATTCAGAATTTTTACAATTATGCCATGTCAGCCAATTATTTCCTCTCCAGTGATCAGAAATATCTCCTGATGTCGGTGGAGAGAGATGATTCCCGGGGTAGCCGCGACTTGTACATCAGCTTTAATAAAGGGCAGAATAACTGGACTGAACCCGTAAATCTTGGGAATCAGATCAACACGCCTGATCTGGAGTCTTCGCCTTTTATTGCTTCAGATGATTCTACCTTGTACTTCTCTTCAAGAGGCTATAGTGGCTTTGGAGGAGAGGATGTGTACGTTTCTTACCGTACGGACGATACCTGGAAAAACTGGACAAAACCCGAAAACCTGGGCCCCATCATCAATTCTGAAAGGGATGATACTTTTTTTAATATCGCTCTTAATGAAGACTATGCTTATCTGACGCGAGGTAAAATTGATGATGCAGAGCTTTACCGCCTGGATATGCCGATTTTCAAAGCCCCGGTACCTGAATTCAGCGTTAGAGGACTGGTATATAATGTAAAGAATAATATGCCGGTAGAGGCTGAGATAGTGGTTCGCCCTAAATCTTCCACTGGGGAAGAAATGGTAAATAGCTCTAATGAGGAAGGTAACTATATGCTCAACCTGCCTCCCGGTGAATATGAGATTTTCGCCAGAAAAGAAGGTTATACCACTGTGGAGCAGCAGGCAGTTAAAATCAGTGAATCTGATATTGCGAACCGTAATGCTGTTTTCAGGGACCTTTACCTGATAGACGACTTCAAAAATGTAAATATTACGGATCAACTGAGCCTGAACCGTGCTGCAGTGGCATCTGAAGAGATCCTGTTTGATTATAAAGAATACAAACTGGGAAAAAGAGCCTATAACCAGCTGGAGCAGGTGGCACAGTACCTGAAACAGAATGAAAAGCTCGATCTTCAGATAGTTGGTCATACCTGCGATATTGGTTCAAGACAGTATAACCAAGAGCTTTCTATGAAACGCGCACGTTCTGTAGCTGAATTCCTCAAGTCACAGGGAGTTTCCTCAAGCCGCCTTAAGGTAGTAGGAGAAGGGGAAACAGACCCCCTTGTGCCAAATTCTACTGACTCTAACAGAAGAATCAACCGTAGAGTAGAATTCAACATACTGCAGTAAAATACTTATCACTTAAAGATAAAACCTTCCGCAAAACGGGAGGTTTTTTTTATATGTACCATAAAATTTAACTTTTAAAATATATTTTTATATTAAAATAATAAATTTGATCTCAAAGTGATAATTTTTGTCCTATTAGATGGATAATTTTGCTTATGAGAACTTATTGGATACTTACTTTTTTGTTTACCTGCATCCTGCTGCATCCGCTTTCTGCCAAAGATCCCGGAGATGAGGTAATTGTCAAGTTAGAAGGCAAAATCCTGGATGCTGTCACGCTTGAGCCTCTTGCTGCCAAAGTAACCTTTAAAATCCTTCCGGGTGGTAATGTTACTGGCATCAGGATGTTTGCAAATGAACAGGGGGAGTACTTCCTGGAGCTACAGAAACACAGAAGCTACAGGCTTGAAGTGAGTGCTGAAGACTATCAGCCAGAGGAACTGGTGATTTCAACCCAGGGTACTACCATTATTGAGAATGACTTCTTACTAAATAAAATTCCGACAAAAGGAGCAGTTTTTCCATTGTCCAGCAAGATATTCTTTGAAAGAGGAGAATATAGTATCAGCAATAATTCTATTTCTACCTTACAAATGCTGGCCGATATCATGACAGACCACCCCAAAATGGTGATCAGGCTGGAAGGCCATACCGATCAGGGTGCCCTGAAGTCTCTGCTGAGGTTATCAGAAAACCGGGTACGTGAAGTAAGAAGATACATGGTTGATGTACTGGGTGTAGAAAAGAAACGGATTAAAGTCAAAGCCTACGGCGGCAGCCGACCCATCACCACTGAAAATACTGCGGAAGCGAGACAGAAAAACCGTAGAGTAGAGGTAAGACTTCTGAAATTATAGGCAATTTTGCCGGTACCTACTTTCTGCATCCTCCACCTGATGTATGCTGGCCTGGTAAAGTGATTTACAGGCCTTTTCTTTTTGTCCGCTTTCCAGATATGCCAGGCCAAGATAATAGTAAACCTTTTCTGTTCTTTCGTTCATGCTCAGCGCCTGTTCCAGATTTTCCACAGCAGCTGTTGTATTACCTTGCATCAGGTAAAAAAGACCTTTATTCCGATAAGCGTAGCTGTTGGATGGATCAAGCTTAAGCGCCTGGTTGATGTCCTTTTCCGCCATATCAAGATTTCCCATTTTCAGGTATAGGTATCCTCTGTTGTTCAGAAAAAATGGCTGGTAGGCTATGAGTTCCAAGGCCTGGTTAAAGGCAGACAAAGCTTCCTGATATGCCCCTTCTTCCGTATATACCAGACCCTGCAGGTTATAAGCATTAGCTTCCTTGGAGTTCAGCAGAATAGCCTGCTGCAGGTCAGCCTTTGCCTGCTCATAATCCTGCTGATAATAGTACACAGTACCACGGTTAACAAAAGCTTCGGCATTGGTAGAATCCAGGGCAATAGCCTGGTTCATTGACTGTATTGCCTCATCATAGGCTTCCATTTCAGTAAGCGTAAAGCCTTTGGTAAAAAAAACATAGGCAGAATCCGGATAATATTTTTGCACACTATCCAGGTCACTCAGGCTTTTTTCATATTCCTGTAGCTGCAAATAGGCATTGGCGCGGTTGTAATACGCATCAGCAAAACCATCTTTAAGGTTGACGGCCTGTGTATAGTCCAGCACTGAACGGCCAAGTTTTCCCTCTTCAAAGTAAGCAATCCCCCGATTATTATAAGCATCCGCAAAGGTAGAATCCTGCAGGATGGCTTCATTATAGTAGCGGATTGCCTCACCATATTCTCCGCTGTTGAGCTTGACATTCCCTTTCACAAAAAAGGAGTCCCTCTCCCGGTGAGGGTTACTTTCGCAGGAAGCCTGTGCCAGCAGGCATCCAATACCAACAAGCAAATGACTAACGCCCCGTAACATCCACTTCAATTCTTTTGTCCTGGTTGGCCAGTTTCCATGCAGTATAGTAGACAAGCCTGGCTCTTTGGGCCAAAACTTCATAATTAATCTTATCGGGAGTATCCGATGGCTGATGATAGTCGTCATGAACGCCATTAAAATAGAAGATAATGGGAATCTGGTATTTGGCAAAGTTATAATGATCGGAACGGTAGTAGAAGCGGTTAGGATCATCGTCAGCATTGTACTTGTAATCAAGGATAAGCTGGGTATAAGCAGCATTCGCTTCCTCATTGATCTGGTGCAATTCGGTACTGAGCCTGTCAGAACCGATGACATACACATATTCCGGTGTTTCCTGATGCGCAACGTCTACTCTGCCGATCATATCAATATTCAGGTTAGCCACTGTATTTTGCAAGGGAATAACAGGATTGCTGGTGTAGTACTCGGACCCGAGCAAACCCTTTTCCTCACCTGATACATTCATAAAAAGAATACTTCTGCGCGGGCCATTTCCCTGGGCCTTGGCCTCAGCAAAAGCCTCTGCGATTTCCATCACGGCTACAGTGCCGCTGCCATCATCATCGGCGCCATTGAAGATCTGTCCATCGCGGCTGCCTACATGGTCATAATGGGAAGTAATTACAATTACTTCATCTTTAAGATCACTCCCTTCCATAAAGCCCAGTACATTGGCAGTATTGATCGTACTGTCATCCTTTTGCAGTTTTACCTGCATATCTGTTTTGATCTCAAAAGTATACGGCCGTGATTTTTTACTGATCCTTTCCTTTACTTTCTGTAGATCACGCCTGCCTAAAATGGCCTTGGCCATATCAGGTGAGATAAAAATTAAATTTGTCCCGGATTCAGGCTCGTTGGAGGGTAGCATCATGGAAGGCATCTGGGCATAAATACCGTAACGGCGAGCATTAGCGGCATAATTTTCATCTACGATCATGACCAGCTTAGCTCCTTTTTTGGCCGCTATTTCCTGCTTGGTGCGCACGCTGGTCATAAAGTTTGTGGTAAACCTCGACTTTTCTGTGGTACCCGTCACAAAATAAACACTATCGGCAGATAGAGGCTCACCTGCCAGTACCATGACGGCTTGCCCTTCAATATCAAGTTTCTGATAATCATTGTACAGATCACTTTCAATGCCATAGCCGGCAAACGTCAGCTGATCAATGTCCAGCATTAGTGACTGATTCATTCTGGGAAAACCATAAAAATCTTCAATGAAGGAGAACTGTTGTCCACTGATTGTGACTTCCGGAGTGCCCCATTTGGATTCAATGACAGGAAACTTCTGCAGGTATTCAGTATCCCCTACGATGGAGCTGAGCTGAACTGCCTTGTAATGATCAATCAGATAATCGGCTGCTTTTCTCAAGCCCTCAGAGCCAGTATCTCTTCCACCGAAAGAATCAGACGCAACGATATACAAATGCTCCCGAAGCTCATCTGCGGTAATTGTATTACCAAAACGTAAAGCTACAGAATCAAGCTGCTGCGCAGTCAGGTCAATCCACAGCATCGCCAATAGCAAACAGAGTGTAGTTATTTTTTTCATATTTTATTCAACATCAAATAGATAATTGCCAATCAAATTGTTGAGCCTTGTGCAGTAAGAGCCATTAGAACATCATGCAGCATGAAATGGACATAGGTCAATACTAGCTCTATGGTTAAAATTACATTTAAGCAACCGGAACGAGGAAAATGATTACAGCACACTTTTTTGTAATCACAAACAGATGCGAATATACGGTTGTTCGCCAAAATTCAGTTCCTTTTTCAGACTTAGCCCTTTAATTTTCCCGCTTATAGCAGTAGTCAATCATTTAGCAATAAGCACGAAATGGCTTGGATAACTACGTTTTACATTTCCTGCTTCCTGCATCTGCTAGATTGTGACATACAGTAATCAAGCTGTCCGGACTTCAGGTAAGGGATAGATAAGCTGCAGCAACTTCCTTCTGGAAAAGAGGATGGCGCCACTATTTTTAACCTGATTCAGCCAGGCACTTTAAAGAATTTGCCAAACAAAGGGAAACCTATTGGTGTATAATCTGTAGCTTTGAATATCCATCAAACTACTCTATGAATCATTCTCTGAAATATATTTTCTTTTTTCTGCTGTGCCCGATAGTAGGATGTGCTCAGGACCAGGAAGAGGATAAGCAAGTCGCAGTAGAAAACGAAGCCTCACTTTTTGGTACGGGAGAGCCTCTGGGAGAACTAAATAGCAGCGAACTTACGGAAGTTTCCGGTATGGCAGCCAGCCGGTCTTACGAAAATGCTATTTGGGTTCATAATGACAGCGGTAACGAAGCAGCTCTTTTTCTGATCAATGAAAATGCTGAGGTACTCAAAAAGTTTGTTCTGGAAGGCATAGAGAACCGTGACTGGGAAGATATGGCTTTGGGCCCCGGTCCTGATCCTGAACTGACTTATCTCTACCTGGGAGATATCGGTGACAATCTGCGGCTAAGAGAGCAGAAAGCCATCTACCGTTTTGCTGAACCCACTATTGCGCTAGGCGACGCAGAGCAGGAAGATACAATCAGGCAGTTTGAACGTTTTGAATTTCAGTATCCAGACCAAAAACAGGACGCTGAAGCAATTTTCCTGGATCCCATCTCCCAGGATATTTTTATCATTGCCAAAAGTAACGACAGCCCTACGATTTACCGTTTTCCGAAAAGTATGCAGCAGGAAGCAACGACTGCAACGCTGGAAGCAGAAGGGCGAATAGAGATAGAATCAAAAGGAATGTTTGATCTGGTAACCGCAGCCGATGTTTCTGCTGATGGTATGGAAATACTGGTCAAAACCTATGGTAAAGTGTATTACTGGCAGAGAAATGATGCTGACGTTTCCGTCAGTGAGCTCCTTAGGAGTAGCCCGGATACGCTATCCTATGTACCTGAACCACAGGGTGAGGCTATTACTTTTTCGGCTGATCAGCAGGGCTTTTTCACTTTGAGCGAAAAGAACTTTGGTCGTACGCCTGTACTGTTCTTTTACCCAAGAAAGTAGGTCAATGCCTGAACAGCTGGTGCAGTTCATTGGTGGTAAGGGGCGTACCCGGTCCGTTGGTACCCTCATATTTTAGAAAAAGCCCATCCTCTTTCCTGTACCAGCTATTTGCAGACCACAGGCTGGACAATAGAAAACCATGAAGATTAATTTTGATTTTGATAGCGTCAAACACTCCCGCACTGGTAGTGACCCGCTCTTCTCCGGTTTTTTCCGCCTCAAAACGGATAGGTTCCAGGTCTGATCCCAGCTTGAGCGTCCAGAATGTAGTAGACTTTTCATCAGATCTAACCCAGGCACTTAGCCCGTGGTCCAGTTTGTTCAGCCAGGGCAGATCATCTATTTCTACTGATTTGTCTATTTCCTTTGACTGGTAGATGCCTTTGATGTGGATCATGTTGTTAATTCTCCGTGCCTCAAAGTCATGGCCGGCAGTTTTATCCTTCATTATCCACTGCCGTGTATAACCGATTGGCTCATACAGATGCCTGGATAATTTGTCATCGCAGGTCAATGTAAGCGTAAGCCTGTTTCCATCAAGTTGTTTACTGATACTCTGGTAGCTTTTATCGCCCCCGGTACTTTCTATATAAGTATATAATTGCGCATAGCTATCAGAAATCAATAGAGCAAGAAAAAAAAGGCAAAAAAATAGTTTATTGATCTTCATCAGATAACATTTAGTGTGTCAAGCCAGTGGCAAAAATCAGGCCTGCTCCAACTGAAGCCACTCAGGCTTCCTGGTCACTACCTTTGCCTGTAATGCGTTTAGCAGATTATACAGACCAAAGTAAGTACGGTTTATATACAGTGCATCTCTCGGACCACGAGCGGTACGTGATTCCCGAACTTCTTTTGTATTAGAAACTCTTTCGCTGAGTGCAAAGATCTGCTGAAAATAGGTGTCATCAGCAAAATCAAATTCATCATGATGGAAGGGCTGACCAAGTAGCTCTATCATTTCAATGAAAATACCCTTGAAGAGTTTTTTATCTTTCTCGCTGTCAGTATCATTGATGAATTGCAACTCATAAAAGATCTGATCCAGTTCCTCATCATTGATCAGGGTATCTTTGCGGATCAGCCGGAAATACTTCTGATAAAAGTCCTCAGGAATAACCTTGACACAACCAAAATCAATAATTCCCAGCTTTCCATCCTCCTGCATGATAAAATTACCTGGGTGCGGATCAGCGTGTACCTGCTGCAGGCGGTGTATCTGGAAATCATAGAAATCCCAGAGTGCCTGACCAATCATATTTCTGACCTCCTGTGACGGATTGGTTGCCATGAACTCCTTAAGATGTTTCCCTTCCAGCCAGTCCATGGTAATGATTTTCTCACACGACATTTCAGGATAATAGGTCGGAAAAAATAGGTTTTCAATATGTCCGCACTGCCGGGAAATTTCGACCGAACGCTCAAGTTCAAGGTTATAGTCTGTCTCTTCTATCAGCTTGGACTCTACTTCCTCCATATAATGGTCCAAGTCTCTTTCATTAATATTGAAGAGGCGGATCGCAAAGGGCTTCACGATCTTAAGGTCTGAGGTGACACTGTCGGCTACACCAGGATACTGAATCTTTACGGCCAGTTTTTTGTCTTTCAGCGTAGCTTCATGTACCTGCCCGATGGATGCAGCATTTTTGGCGTTCCGGCTAAAAGTATCGAACATTTTTTCAGGACTATTGCCCAGGTACTTCTGAAAGGTTTTTACCACAAGTGGATAGGACAAAGGCGGTGCGCTATACTGCGCCATCGCAAAACGGTCGGCATAAGCAGTAGGGAGGAGATTTTTATCCATACTCATCATCTGCAGAACTTTGAGCGCACTGCCTTTTAGCTCACTCAGGCCTTCATAAATATCCTCCGCGTTTTCCATGTGCAGTGACTCCCGGGTGTGTTTGGAGTTCATCGCACGTTTGGCATAATACTTTACATAATTACCGCCTACTTTAGCACCTGTGCGCACAAAACGACTGGCCCGCTGAACTTTGGAAGTGGGTATTCTTGATTGCTCCTTCATGTATTGCTATCTGTTATTGCTGTCAAAATAAATTGAAAAGGACAATTGACTACTTACGTTTCTGATATAGGAAGCGAGCAAAATCAAAGGCCGTATCCAGTGCGCTTCTACTCATCAGATCAAACGAAAGGTTCACTGCTTTTTCAATAGCAGCGTCCGTTCTTTCAAAGCCTAGGCTGTCGTCGTTCACCCAGAACTTGAGGACAAATATCAGCTGCTGCCATAATCCGTCATCGTATCGGCTTCCTATCAGTGGGCGGTCTACAATCTCCTCAGTCTCTTTGCCTTCGGCAATCAGATCATTCACAAAATCCAGAAAATCAGATCTGAAGGCATGGAGAAAATCGGCATTTTTCCAACGAAAACCTTTTCTCTCCATTCTGTTCACCGAGTAGGTGACATAACTCCGGTTATCTTTCAAAACTTCTATCCAGGTGTAATAAAAAGCCAGTAGTTTTTCCCGAACTGTATATTCATTGTATACACTTTCGCTACGAATACGAGAGAGAGTCTCATCAAAATATGACTTCCACACATCTTTCTCTATGGCAGAAAATGAATTATAGTAGTCATAGAAGACACCTTCCTTCATTTTCAGCATTTTCATAAACTGATAGACAGAAGCAGGTTCCTTTCCGTGCTCTAATAAATAATCTATATAGGCATCCCTGATTTTTGAAGATTTATCAGCAGTAGCCTTATTGCTTTTCTTTGATGCTGTATTTTCCATGCTTATTTAACCGAAAATTGTACAATAAAGTTGACGACAAACTACAAAAAATGTTGAACTTGTTTATAAAAAAATTAAACAAGTAATGTAAAGCTTTGTATGACTTTACTTAATTCAGAAGAAATAAGAACAGTGCCAGCCAGCAAACCGCTGATGAGTAGGCAGTTCCGATACTAAACACCTCACTATTACTGCTATAGTGTAGGAATCAGATCAAATGCGTAGGCTGAAAGTAGAAAAGAGTATTTAGGAAAATGGAGGCAACTTGTCACTACCCCTTCACTATTTAAGGAACCTTCCCTCCGGCAGCAGTCCACAAGGCATACCATTCTTCCCGGCTGAGTTGTATTTTTTCAGCTGCTACTGCCTGACTGATCCTTTCAGACTTGTTGGTACCTAAAATCGGAAATATAGTAGCAGGATGCCTAAATAACCACGCCAGGGCTAGCTGATCGTATCCGGCCCCATCGTATTGTTGAGAGAGTTCATCCAGTTTGCTGCTAAGCTCAGGATTTTGGTCTTTATTAAATAACGCCCCCCCGCCAAAAGGAGACCATGCCATGGGTGATTTCCTGTGCTGCATAAGGTAATCAATCGTACCATCCAGGAAATATTCTCTATGTTGAAGGGAAATTTCAAGTTGATTTGTCACCAGGGGCATAGGGCACCTGGACTGCAGCAGCTCGAACTGCCGGACAGTATAATTGGACACACCGAAATGGAAAACTTTTCCATGTTCGTTCAGCAGACAAAATGCTTCTGCTACTTCATCCGGATGCATAAGAGGATCCGGGCGGTGGAGCAGTAGCAGGTCAATATGATCAACCCCCATTACTTTCAGCGAGTTTTCCACTGACTGTATGATGTGAGTTTTGGAAGTATCATAATGTTTGATCTGGTGAGCAGGCCTGCTGGAAGAAAGTAGTTTGATGCCACACTTGGTTACTATCTCTATTTTGTCCTTTAACGAAGGATTAAGTGACAGCGCTTTGCCAAAAAGTGCCTCACTACCATAATCGCCATATATATCAGCTTCATCAAAAGTAGTAATCCCTTGATCCACACATTGCTCTACAAACGCTAGTGTTTGCTGGGGATTTAGTGCGGGTTTTTCTAAAAACCTCCAGGTTCCCATGATCAAACGGGAAAATTCTGGCCCATTTGTACAAAGCCTGCTTCTGCTTACGTGCATCTGTATAGTATTAAATTTTGTGGTTTGATACGCAAATACGTCAACCTCACTAAGAAAAAAAAGCACAGAGATTATGCTCCCTGTGCTATAAAAAAGATTAGCCAAAACTGGAAATCCTTAGACCATTGTCTCACCCTCTTTAAGCAGTCGCCTGAGGATTTTACCTACATTTGATTTAGGAAGCTCATCTCTGAACTCAATGATTTTGGGCACTTTGTAGGCGGTCATGTTTTCCTTACAATATGCTTTGAGCTCTTCAGCCGTAAGGCTGGGGTCTTTTTTCACCACACACACTTTGACTATCTCGGTAGATTTATCATCGGGTACGCCTATGGCACCTACTTCCAATACTTTGGGGTGTGCCGCTACCACGTTTTCTATCTCATTAGGATATACATTAAAACCAGAAACATTGATCATTTCTTTTTTGCGATCTACGATTTTCACGTATCCATCCGCTTCCATCACACCAATATCTCCAGTCTTAAACCAGCCATCTTTGCTGAATACATTGCGGCTTTCCTCCTCCTTCTGCCAGTAGCCGCGCATTACCTGCGGACCCTTAGCATAAATTTCGCCGGGCTCCCCTATCGGCACTTCCTGCTCGTTATCATCAGCGATTATCAACTGGGTGCTGGGCAGGGGCACTCCTATATATCCGATTTTAATATCACCATCAATACGGTTGCAGGTCAGCACCGGCGAAGTTTCAGTGAGGCCATACCCCTCTGAAATTGAAATACCGGTAATCTGCTTGCATTTTTCGGCCACTACCTGCTGCACCGCCATGCCTCCAGCACTAGCTACTTTAAAATGGCTGAAATCAAGTTTGGCAAATTCAGGGTTGTTCAACAGTGCATTATAAAGTGTATTGACACCGGTCATTACGGTAAAAGGTTGCTTCTTCAGTTCTTTGATAAAAGCCTTTTGATCTCTGGGGTTCGTAATGAGTACGTTTTTAGCGCCGAGTTTGAGCATACCCAGGCAGTTTACCGTAAAGGCATATATATGATAAAGGGGCAGGGCAGTGATCACGACCTCTTCGCGCTCTTTTAACCTGACTTTCATCCAAATACACATCTGCTCCAGATTGGCTACCAGATTGGTATGGGAAAGTACCGCTCCTTTAGAAACACCGGTGGTTCCACCTGTATATTGCAGGCAGGCTGTGTCACTACCCTTTACTTCGGGCTTGTTGAGTTTAAGTTTTGCACCTTTTTTAAGCGTATCTTTGAATTTGATCGCCTGTGGCAAATGATATGATGGCACCATTTTCTTCACATTTTTCACCACAAAGTTGACAACTCCGCCTTTCAGCCCTCCCAGCATATCCCCTATCTCAGTGATCATGACCGATTTGATGGCAGTGTTATGGATGATTTTTTCGAGGTTGGCTGCAAAGTTTGCCAAAATAACGATGGCTTTAGCGCCGGAGTCTTTAAACTGATGCTCCATTTCACGAGCGGTATATAGTGGATTGGTATTCACTACAACGAGGCCCGCTCTTAGCGCTCCAAAAGCTACTACCGGATATTGCAATAGGTTAGGCATCTGTATAGCAATCCTGTCTCCTTTTTTCAGATGCAACTCATTTTGCAGATAAGCAGCAAAGTCAAGTGAAAGCTTATCCAATTCACGATAAGAGATCGCTTTGCCCATACATTCAAAGGCAGGCAGGTCACTGTATTTTTGAAAACACTCCTCAAAAAGGTCCACTAAAGAAGTATAATGATTGGGATCTATTTCTTGTGGAACTCCATCAGGATAATTTTTAAACCAGGGGTATTCAGCTTTAACATTCATTTCCATAGGTTAACTATTTTATAAATAATTAAAATGTCGTTTAATTATATGAATAATATTTAAAATTTTCTAACGAAAATGTTATTATTCGGAATAATTGCAAATAAGCTGAAATTTGAAGACTTAAAGAAGAATCGTGGAGGGTATAAACCAAAAAAGGCCATGAAAACTCATGACCTTTTTTGAAAACAACATTAACCCAAAAAATGAAGTGCTGTAGGGGAAGGAGTCGAACCTCCACGGAGCGGTTAGTCAGCGAGTGGCTGATTTATTCCGTTGTCTCCACCCTCGAGACGGGAGGGCATGTCTGCCAATTTCATCACCCTACAGTATAAGCGATAAGAGGTTTTCATTAATTTTCCCTTTTATCTTGAGCTAAATTAATATTTTATATTTTAACTTAAAAAATATTTAATAAATTTGATTAAAATTTATATATGTCGTAATTTTCCCTTATTTAATTTAAACCAAACCTAATTTGCCCCATCAAAATGAGCAAAAATTTAGAAATTGATAACATCGACCTGAAAATTCTTGCACTACTATCAGAAGATGCGAAAATCCCCTACACAGAAATAGCCAAGAAGGTCTACGTTTCAGGTGGCACTGTCCATGTACGTATGCGTAAAATGGAAGAAATGGGCATCGTAAGAGGCACCACCCTGAATATGGACTATTCAAAACTAGGCTATGACATTACTGCTTTTCTGGGTATATACCTGGAAAAAAGTTCGCTCTACAACCCGGTAGTTGAAGAACTTAAGAAAGTGCCGGAAGTAGTGAAGATCCACTATACTACCGGTAACTATAGCATTTTTATCAAAATCCACTGCCGCGATACCAAGCATCTCCGCGAAGTACTGCACGATAAAATTCAGAAAATTGACGGTATCGTACGCACCGAAACCCTGATCTCCCTGGAGGAAAGTTTGAACCGGCATATACAACTTGGTGAATAAATTTTGAAGTGTAACCTGCCTTGTTTAAATTCGTTCCAAATAAGAAAACAAGCGCCAGTAACACACTCGTTATTGTCCTTGAAATAATGATTATTATGGGGAACGTTTAGCTATGTTTAACGTTATCCTTTTATACCTTAAACACTGATATCTCTGTATACTAAATATTATTATGAGTAAGGACAACCAGATTCTTGAAGAATTTACCAAATCCGACTACAAATACGGCTTTGAATCTAAGATTGAATCAGACTCGGCCCCCAAAGGGCTTAATGAAGATATCATCAGGTTCATATCTGCTAAAAAGGAAGAACCTGAATGGATGCTGGAATGGAGATTAAAGGCTTACCGTCATTGGCTAACCCTTAAAGAACCAAAATGGCATAATGTAAAATACCCTGAAATCAACTATCAGGATATTATCTATTATGCGGCACCCAAACAGAAAGTGAAGCCCACAAGCCTGGATGAGATTGATCCTGAATTGCTGGATACATTCAAGAGACTGGGGATTTCACTTGAAGAACAGAAAAGGCTTACCGGTGTCGCTGTAGACGCGGTAATGGACAGTGTTTCTGTAGCTACTACCTTTAAAGATAAACTGGCTGATCTGGGAATTATTTTCTGCTCATTCAGTGAAGCAGTCCATAATCATCCAGAGCTTATCAAAAAATATTTAGGCTCTGTTGTCCCACAGAATGACAATTACTTTGCAGCCCTGAATTCGGCAGTTTTCAGTGATGGTTCTTTTTGCTACATACCCAAAGGAGTTCGTTCTCCGATGGAGCTTTCTACCTACTTCCGTATTAATGCGGCCAATACCGGCCAGTTTGAGCGTACACTGATCATAGCGGAGGAGGGTTCGTATGTAAGCTACCTGGAGGGTTGTACTGCTCCCATGCGTGACGAAAACCAACTGCATGCAGCAGTGGTGGAAATTTATGCTGCCAAGGACGCTGAAGTAAAATATTCAACAGTGCAAAACTGGTATCCCGGTGACAAACAAGGAAAAGGCGGTATATATAATTTTGTGACCAAACGTGGAATTTGCGCCGGAGATAATTCCAAAATTTCATGGACCCAGGTAGAAACAGGATCAGCAGTAACCTGGAAATACCCTAGTTGTATCCTGAAGGGTGATAACTCAATCGGAGAGTTTTACTCAGTAGCTGTTACCAATAATTATCAGCAAGCGGATACTGGCACCAAGATGATCCATATTGGTAAAAACACCAAAAGCAGGATTGTATCTAAAGGTGTTTCTGCAGGAAAAAGCCAGAACAGTTACCGGGGATTGGTAAAGGTGATGAAACGTGCAGAAAATGCCCGAAACTTTTCCCAATGTGACTCATTGCTGATGGGTGATAAATGTGGGGCACATACTTTCCCTTATATTGAATCTGATAACAGCAGCGCCCAGATTGAACACGAAGCTACCACTTCTAAAATTGGTGAAGACCAGATATTCTACTGCAAACAGAGAGGTATAGACGAAGAAGATGCTGTAGCGCTGATTGTCAATGGATATTGCAAGGAGGTACTTAACCAACTTCCTATGGAATTTGCTGTAGAAGCACAAAAGTTACTGGCACTTACCCTTGAAGGTAGTGTCGGATAATATTTAATAACCTATAAATCCTTGAAAATCAGAAGGCTAACCCTTCTGATTTTTGTATTAACCCTAATCCATTTCGGAAAATGCTCAAAATTCAAAGCCTTAAAGCAAATATAGAAGATAAAGAAATTCTGAAAGGAATTAACCTGGAAGTGAAAGCAGGTGAAGTACATGCCATCATGGGACCCAATGGTTCCGGAAAAAGTACGCTGGCCTCCGTGTTAGCTGGTAGAGAAGAATATGAAGTAACCGGTGGCAGCATAGAATACCTGGGAAATGATCTGCTGGAAATGGAGCCTGAAGAAAGAGCACGTGAAGGTGTTTTTCTTGCATTTCAGTATCCGGTAGAGATACCCGGTGTAAGTACAACTAATTTCCTGAAAACAGCCATCAACCAGATAAGACAGCACAAAGGTCAGGATCCGCTTGATGCAGTTTCTTTCCTAAAAATGATGAAGGAAAAAATGAAACTGGTGCAGATAGACCAGGCCCTGCTCAGCCGCTCTCTTAATGAAGGGTTTTCCGGGGGAGAAAAGAAAAGAAATGAAATTTTTCAGATGGCCATGCTGGAGCCCAAATTAGCGATCCTGGACGAAACCGACTCAGGGCTTGATATTGATGCACTCCGCATCGTCGCCAATGGTGTCAATAAGCTCAGGACTAAGGATAATGCTACAATCGTGGTAACTCACTACCAGCGCCTGCTGGATTATATTATTCCTGACTTTGTCCATGTGTTGTATAACGGACGTATTGTAAAATCCGGCACCAAAGAACTGGCTATGGAACTGGAAGAAAAAGGGTACGACTGGATAAAAGAAACCGCGGATTCCGCGACTGCTTAATTTTTTTAATCTAAGAAAGAAGATGAGTCAGGTAACCAAGAAAGAAAAAACAGATCTAACTTCGGCTTTTGTTGAGCAGTTTAAGCAGCAATCTAACGGACAAAGCCATACTGCAATTGAACAGATACGCAAACAGGCAATTGAACATTTTGCCAGTGCAGGATTACCCGCCAACAAGCACGAAGAATATAAATATACGCCCATTACCAGGGCTTTGGAAAAACAATTTACCGCAGAGGATATAATTGTTTCTTCCTCCCCACTAAGCAGTGAGACAAAATCTGAAATCCGTGAGTATCTGCTCAAAGCTGATGCGAATCAACTGGTGTTTGTCAACGGTGAATATATTGAGGAGCTATCTACCATTATTTCACCTGCCGAAGAGATCATCATCAAACCGCTACATGAAGCATTGGACTCAAACACTGCGGC
>CAZFFW010000021.1:0-45886 GCA_964518125.1 uncultured Porifericola sp. | reverse complement strand
TGCTGGATAACCTTTTTCAGTGGGCACAGCATCAGTTGCATGGAATAAAAATCAACAAAGAGAATTTTGACCTTTATCTGTTAGGAGAGAGCAAATTAGGACTGTTTCAACTGGCGGCTCAGAAAAAAAACATTGACATCCATAATGATATTCCGGAGGGAAGCATGGTCTACGCAGACATTAATATGGTAGACCTGGTAATCAGAAACCTGGTAGCTAACGCCATCAAGTTTAGTGCTTCCGGCGACAAGGTAGTCATCAGTGCCAAAAAAGAAAATGAAAGTACAGTAGTGTGTATCAGTGATACCGGTGTTGGTATACTCCAGGAAAACCTGTCTAAAATATTTGGGTTCATGTCTACCCCGGGGACACAGAAGGAAAAAGGATCAGGGTTGGGATTAAGGATATGCAAAGAATTTGTAGAAAAACATGGAGGTACCATCTGGGTAGAAAGCGAATGGGGTAAAGGAAGTCGTTTCTGTTTCTCATTACCTTCAGCATAGACAGCCAGTATTTTTAGGGGTACAAAACTTACCCTGGTTAAAAAAAGGATTTATCCACAGCTTCGGGTTTATTTTGAGTATGATGAATATACAGGTTCCACAAAAACTTTTTTCCGAAACTTTAAACCAAATTTTTAGTACCTTCGTTGAGTGACTAACTGTATAAAATGATCAAAAAGTTTTTCCATATCTCGCTGAGCCTGATGTTGCTGGTAGCTACCACTGGCATGGCTATCAGCAAGCACTACTGTGGAGGCGAACTCTCCAAAGTAGAGATGGGTATGGAAAAAATCCACTGCTGCGATGATCCCCAGGATATGCCGGATGACTGCTGCGAGGATGAGCAGCTTACTTTCCAGTTACCCCAGGAAGATTTTCAGCTTTCCCATTTTGACTTTGAAGTTGCACAATTAGCGCTGATTGCAGCGCTGCCTTATCTTGATTTTTCTGCCCTATTTACAGAGCAGGCTGATTTCATTCCACCGTTTGACCCTTACACCTCCCCGCTGATTGCGCAGGACCTGCCGGTCATGTTGCAGTCCTTCCTTATTTAGTAGTTCTGAATTTCACCGACGCTATCAGCTCCTGATGAGCTGAGGCTTGCTTGTTATCTTTTGGTGATATTTTCAGAACTGGAATATGTTAAATAATCTCATTCGTTTTTTCCTGGAAAACCGTCTTGTGACGGTACTGATCCTGTTGTTTTTGATGGGCTGGGGCCTGGTGACGGCTCCCTTTGACTACGGGCTGGGTTTCCTTCCTGATGATCCGGTGCCGGTAGATGCCATCCCTGATATTGGTGAAAACCAGCAGATCGTTTTTACTGATTGGAAAGGCCGCTCACCGCAGGATGTGGAAGACCAGGTAACCTACCCGCTCACCACCGCCATGCTGGGCATTCCTGGTGTCAAGACGATCCGTTCATCGTCGGCTTTCGGTTTTTCAAGCATTTACATCATCTTTGATGAAAGCATAGAATTTTACTGGGGGCGTTCGCGTATCCTTGAAAAGATCAACGCCCTGCCAGCCGGCGTACTTCCTGAAGATGCGCAGCCAGCGCTTGGGCCGGATGCTACGGCCCTGGGACAGATCTTCTGGTACACCCTGGAAGGCCGGGATGCTGATGGTAACCCTACCGGCGGCTGGGATTTGCAGGAACTACGCTCAGCGCAGGATTATTATGTGCGCTACGCCCTGGCTTCATCTGAAGGTGTATCGGAAGTGGCTTCTATCGGTGGTTTTGTCAAAGAATACCAGATTGAAGTAGACCCGGATGCCCTCAAGGCCCACGGTGCTACCATCATGCAGGTGGCGCAGGCGGTCCGCAAGAGCAATCTGGACGTTGGGGCACGCACCCTGGAGATCAATAATGCCGAATATTTCGTTCGTGGGCTGGGCTATGTGAAGGAACTGTCTGACATAGAGCAGGCCGTGATCAAAGTAACTGACAATACACCTTTGCGGGTCAAAGATGTGGCAGTAGTGCAGTTTGGTCCGGCCAGCCGCCGGGGGATACTGGATAAAGCCGGTGCCGAAGCGGTAGGTGGCGTGGTAGTAGCCCGCTATGGGTCTAATCCGCTGGAGGTCATCAACAATGTCAAAGCCCAGATTGAAGAAATTCAGACCGGACTGCCTACCAAGACCCTGGAAGATGGTACCGTTTCCCAGGTAACCATCGTCCCTTTTTATGATCGTACCCAACTCATCAAAGAAACACTAGGCACCCTGGAAGAAGCCCTGACGCTGGAAATTCTCATCACAGTGATTGTGATCGTAATTATGGTGGTCAATCTTCGGGCTTCTCTACTGATTTCGGCCCTGCTGCCGCTGGCGGTGCTGATGTGTTTTATCGCCATGCGCTATACCGGGGTGGTCGCCAATATTGTCTCGCTTTCGGGTATCGCCATCGCCATCGGTACGGTAGTGGATGTGGGCATTATTCTGTCAGAGAACATACTTAAGCATATTGAAGAGAAACGAGATACAGGTAAATCTTACCTGGAGATCGTTTACGAAGGTACCACCGAAGTAGCCACTGCCATTGTCACAGCGGTGGCCACGACTATCATCAGCTTTATCCCGGTGTTCAGCCTGCAGGCGGCGGAAGGTAAGCTCTTTACGCCCCTGGCCTATACCAAAACTTTCGTGCTGGCAGCGGCGGTGTTCATTACCCTGATCATCCTGCCGACTTTCGCCTACTGGTTTTTCTCCTTCCGAATTGAAAAGAAAAAGATTAGTATGGCAGTCAATCTGGTAGTTGTTGTGCTGGGATTCGTAGCACTCTTCAGCGGAGTTGCCTGGGCGGGTGTGGCTTTAATCCTGATCGGACTGAACAACCTGCTGAGCGCATGGGACGATGCTCGTTTGCGAAAGCTGACACGGCACCGCATGTGGATCAACGTAGCCATCATCATAGCCGCTATCACCTACCTGCTGACACGCGAGTGGCTGCCCCTGGGGCCGGGAGTGAGCCTGTTGCTCAACTTTGTGTTTGTGGTACTGGCCATCGGCCTGATCATGGGCGTATTCCTGCTGTTTTATAACTACTACACGCCGATCCTTCGTTGGTGCCTGCGGCATAAGAAAACCTTCATCATTTTGCCTTCATTCCTGCTTCTGATGGGACTGATGATCTGGCAGGGCTTCGGCGGTGTATTTGGTATTGTGGCCCGCGGCTTTGAGCAGGTGAACATCAACATTCGTAATACTACGCTATACAGCAATCTGCTCCATGCTTTTCCCGGTATAGGCGAGGAATTTATGCCGGCCCTGGACGAAGGTGCTTTTCTGCTGATGCCGACTTCCATGCCGCATGCCGGTATCGAGGAAAACAAGGCAACGCTGCAGAAGCTGGATATGATGGTGACCGCAATTCCCGAAGTGTCGCTGGTGGTTGGTAAACTGGGTAGGGCAGAGTCGGCGCTGGACCCGGCACCTATTTCCATGTACGAAAATGTGATCAACTATAAGAGTGAGTACGTCACTGACGAGGATGGCAACCGACTCCGCTTCCGGATCAATGACGAAGGGCAGTTTATGATTCAGCAGGGAGATTCTACTGTGGCCCTGGAAACGGGGCAGGAGCCTTATGTGGATACTGATCTGCTGATACCGGATGAGGATGGGCAATACTTCCGTCAGTGGCGAGACGAGATCAACTCTCCGGACGATATCTGGAACGAAATTGTGAGGGCTACCCGTCTGCCCGGGGTGACTTCCGCGCCCAAACTGCAGCCTATAGAAACCCGCCTGGTAATGCTGCAGACCGGTATGCGGGCTCCCATGGGCATCAAGGTAAAAGGCCCTGACCTTCGTACCATTGAGGCATTCGGGCTGCAACTGGAAAATTATCTCAAGGAAGTGCCCTCGGTAAAGGATGAAGCAGTTTTTGCGGAGCGCATTGTGGGTAAGCCTTACCTGGAGATTGATATTGACCGGGAGAGAATCGCTCGCTACGGCCTTAATGTAGAAGATGTGCAGAACTACATCAGCATTGCCATCGGCGGTATGAACCTGAGTACCAGCGTGGAAGGGCGTGAACGCTATCCCATACGCGTGCGCTACGCCCGGGAACTGCGTGACGGGCCTGACATGATCCAGCAGATGCTCATCCCTACGCCTACCGGCACTGAAATACCGCTGGGCGAACTGGCCGAGATCACCTACACCCAGGGACCGCAGATGATCAAAAGCGAGGATACCTTCCTGGTCGGTTACGTGCTCTTTGACAAAAGGGACGGATACTCGGAAGTAGAAACGGTAGAAGCCGCTCAACGATATCTGCAGCAGAAAATCAGCAGTGGTGAGCTGGAAGTGCCTACCGGCGTGAGCTTCCGCTTTTCGGGAAGTTACGAAAACCAGATCAGGGCCGAGCAGCGGCTGAGCATTGTGATTCCTATCTGCCTGGCGATTATCTTCCTGATCCTTTATTTCCAGTTCCGTTCGGTGGGTACCTCGCTGATGGTATTTACCGGCATTGCTGTGGCTTTTTCCGGTGGCTTCCTGCTGATCTGGCTCTACAGTCAGGAGGGGTTCCTGGATTTCTCCATTCTGGGTACCAATATGCGGGATCTTTTCCAGGTCAAGACAGTCTACCTCAGCGTAGCGGTTTGGGTAGGTTTCATCGCGCTTTTCGGCATCGCTACTGATGATGGGGTACTGATTGCTACTTACCTGGATCAGTCCTTTGACAGGAACAGGACGAAGACCATCCCAGAGATTCGGGCTGCCGTAGTAGAAGCCGGTCAGAAGCGGGTACGACCCGCCCTGATGACCTCTGCTACTACGCTGCTGGCCCTGTTGCCGGTGATGACCTCGGCCGGACGTGGTTCAGACATCATGATCCCTATGGCTATTCCGGTGTTTGGCGGCATGACCATCGCCCTGATCACGCTCTTTGTGGTGCCGGTGCTGTATTGCTGGAGGGAAGAGAGGAGCGTCTCGGGGAATAATTTAAAAAATGAAATGAAGCAGATGTAGGCCAGAGATGTTTCACACCGAGTGTTTCACACCGAGCGTTTCATACCGGACCTGATTAGATAGTTGTCATTAGCCGTAGCTAGTGACTGAATTAAACCAAGCATTAATTTTATCACCACCACTCACAAAAGCGCAAAGAAATGAAAGTAAGATTCTATTTATTTCTATTTATTTCCTGTGTCGGCACACAAGTCTCTTTCTCTCAGTCAGTTGGTGATTACCTGAGTATGGCTGCCGATAACAATCCTTCTCTGAAAGCCAGGTACCAGCAGTATCTTTCGGCTTTGGAGAGGGTACCACAGGTGGGGGCTTTGCCTGATCCTCAGCTGACATTCGGCTATTTTGTTAGTCCGGTGGAAACCAGGGTAGGACCGCAGCGTGCGCGCTTTTCATTGCAGCAGATGCTGCCCTGGTGGGGTACATTGGATGTCCGGCGGGACGCGGCTACCCGGGAGGCTCAGCTGCGTTTTGAGGAGTTTGTGCAGGCAAGGAATACATTGTACTTTAACATAAAACAAGCCTATTTTCGGCTAAACAATATTCAGCAGGATATGGCCCTGACCCAGGAAAATATTGAAATCATGGAGTCTTACGAGCGGCTGGCGACGCAGAAGTACGAGAACGACCTGGCTTCTATGGTGGATATTCTGCGGGTGCAGATGCAACTGAGAAACGAACGTACTAAGCTGCTCACCTTGCGGAAAAAACTGGCAGCGCAGCAGGTGGTATTTAACAAACTACTCAATCGGGCTGAAGATGCAGAAGTTGTTTTGCCGGTAGAAGTTTCTGAACTGCTGATGGTGGCGGACACTGCCAGCTGGCGGTCACAGATGCTGGCCGAAAACCCTGCCCTGCAAATTCTGCAGGCCGAAGCCGAACTGCTGGAAGAAAAAGAAAAACTGGCCGGATTGAGTAGTAAACCAAACCTGGGCGTCGGCCTGGATTATGTCATCGTCGGCCAGAGAAATGATATGGAAATGCCGGACAATGGTCAGGATGTCATCATGCCGATGGTCAGTCTGTCCATCCCGCTCTTCAACGGACACAAATACGAAGCTGCCCGGCGGGAGGTGCAACTGCAGCGGGAAGGTAATATGGCAGCTACCGTAGCCCGCGAAAATGAGCTGATCAGTGAACTTAGCCTGGCAGTCAGAGATTACGAAGTGGCACTGAGCCAGGTCCGGCTTTTTGAGGAGCAGATAGCAGCCACCCAACAGGCCATCAGCATTCTCAACAGTGCTTATGAAAGTACCAGCGAAAATTTTGAAGATGTGCTGGAATTTCAGCAGAAGCTCCTTCAGTACCAAATGTCGTTGAATGAGGTAATTACGCAACTGCAGATTGCCCGGGCAAAAATTGAGGAACTGACGGCAGTTGAGATCATGGATTCTGATGAATGATGACTAATAAAAAATATGAACACTTTGAACCGAACGCTGAAAAACAACCTTACTGCCTTGCTGCTGATGGTGATAGGTTTCACCGGCTGCCAGTCGGCCTTGCAAACGGAAGAAAAACCTACTCATTGGCCTCTCCAACAATCCGAGAGTCCTGCAGGACAACAGAGTGGTGAAGCCAATCTTTTTGCTGCCGAAGATGGTCGCTTATTCCTTTCGTGGATAGACGGAGAGGCCGGTAATGAGCATGCTTTGCGTTTTTCCAAATGGGAGAAAGATCGCTGGTCGGCTGCCCAAACCATTGCGCAGGATAGTAACTGGTTTGTCAACTGGGCGGATTTTCCTTCGCTGGCTGCTCATGACGATTTTATGGCAGCGCACTGGCTGGCCAAAAGTGCCGCAGGGACTTATGATTATGACGTCAAAGTATCTATCTCCCAGGATAAAGGCCAAAACTGGTCTGAGCCGTTCACCTTACATCGCGACGGAATACCCGCCGAACATGGCTTTGTAACCATGCTGCCGGTACAGGACAAAGGTATGTTTGCCGTATGGCTGGATGGCCGGCAAACCAAAACAACTGACCTGCATGACCACACAGCACATGAACATGGTGGCGGTGCCATGACTTTGCATGCGACTACTTTTGATGCAGAGGGCGACATGAGCGAAGAATTGGCCCTGGACATGCGTATCTGCGACTGCTGTCAGACCGATGCGGTAAAGACAGATGAGGGACTGTTCGTAGTATATCGCAACCGCTCCGAAGAGGAAGTTCGGGATATCTACTGTATGCGTCAGGTGGATGGTGAATGGACTGAGCCGCAGCCCGTACATGAAGATAACTGGCAGATTGCCGGATGCCCCGTGAATGGTCCGGCTACTGCTTCGTTAGGTAGGCAGGTAGCAGTTGCCTGGTATACTGCCGCTGAAGAAAAACCTAAAGTACAACTGGTACTTTCTGCAAACAGTGGTGCTGACTTTGCTGAGCCGATTCGCCTGGACCACGGAAATCCTTCCGGCCGTGTGGATGTTATCTACCTGGACGATAAGCACCTGCTGGTCAGTTGGATGGAGAGTAATGGGCAAGGTGCTGACCTACGTGCAGCGGTGGTCAGCAATGCGGGTGAGGTCCTCAGCGACCGCCTGCTGGTGGCTACTTCATCGTCCCGCTCCAGTGGTTTCCCTATCATGGAAAAAGCCGGTGAGCAGGTATTTTTCGCCTGGACCGAAGTAGGAGAGGAGCAGACGCAGGTGAAAACCGCTCACTTATCAATGCATGAAATTTTAGAAACGATATGACACTTAAAACCAAAACAATTCTCAGATACGCTCTGGTGCTGACGTTCGGCCTGCTGCTGGGCTGGCTGATTTTTGCCACTGGAGAGGAGGAGCATGTACACGACCTGCAGCCCGTAGAAACGGCCGAGGGTACAATCTGGACCTGCTCTATGCACCCGCAGATTCGCCAGAATGAACCGGGTGATTGTCCCATCTGTGGGATGGACCTGATTCCGCTGGAAGAAGAGGCCGGGGAAAGCAATCCTTACCAGCTCACCATGACCTCTGAAGCCGTAAGGCTGGCCAATGTGCAGACTTCTACCATTGGTGTTGTCGGTGGAGCTGCCGAAGATGCAGGTAAGGAACTCACCCTGAGCGGTAAAATTCAGCTCAATGAAAACCGGGTGCTTTCGCAGACGGCCCATTTTCCCGGCAGGATAGAAAAACTGTTTATCAACTATGAAGGAGAAAAGGTAGCGGCCGGTCAGACCATTGCACTGCTGTATTCGCCCCAGCTCCTCACGGCCCAGCAGGAGTTACTGGAAGCCATGAAATTTGCCGATAATAATCCCAGTCTGCTGGCATCTGCCCAACGCAAGCTGAAGCTATGGAAGCTTTCTGATCAGCAGATTCAGCAGGTTATGGACAGTGGTGAGCCCATTACCAACTGGCCGATCAAAGCGGATTATTCCGGGGTGGTCACCAGCATCAACATAGAATCTGGCGAACATGTGGCGGAAGGAGCGGTTCTCTACGAAGTGGCCGACCTCAACCAGCTCTGGGCAGTATTTGATGCCTATGAACAGAACCTTCCCTGGATCAAAGAAGGCGATAACATACGCTTCAGGGTATCGGCTTACCCGGAGCGGGAATTTAGCGGCAAGGTGTCTTTCATTGATCCTTTTATCAACCCGCAGACGCGGGTGGCCGAGGTGCGCACCGAGGTTAATAATGCGGAAAGCCTGCTCAAGCCCCGCATGTTTGCCCGCGCCCGCCTCAGTAGTGCTGATCCCAAAGGATTTGGGAATGAGGAGGGGCGGCAACTTACCCTGCCAAAATCAGCGGTGATGTGGACCGGCAAACGCTCAGTTGTATATGTCAAAGTGCCCGGTACCAATGTGCCTACCTACGAAATGCGCGAAGTGACTTTAGGGTCATCTTTGGGCGATGCTTACCTCGTAGAGGAAGGCCTGCAGGCTGGTGAAGAAGTGGTGACCAATGGTACCTTTACCGTGGATGCCGCTGCCCAGCTCAATAACAAAGCCAGTATGATGAACCGGGACATTAAGGTGAAGCAGAATCTGGAAGTTGAAGAAAACCCTGAGCAACTGCAGTTGAATGTACCTGATTTTGTGTCAGCCACACCTGAGGCTTTTCAGTTGCAGCTGCAGTCGGTGGTCAATCAGTACCTTATTCTCAAGGATGAGTTAGTAGCTTCCCGGCAGGATGAGGCACAGGAATCGGCCGAGAGTTTGTTGAGCAGCCTGGAAACGGTAGACATGAGCCTGCTGCCTGACGAACCGCATATGTACTGGATGGCACGGCTGAAGGAAATTGAAGAGCATGCCGAGGCTATCGCCAGCACCGAAAATATAGACGAACAGCGCAAATTTTTCAAAACACTTTCCGAGGGGCTAATCCGATCCGCTAAGGCCTTCGGTACGGCAGAAAAATTGTACGTGCAGTACTGCCCCATGGCCAACGACGACCAGGGGGCCAACTGGCTCAGCCAGTCTGAAGAAATACGTAATCCTTACTATGGCAATATGATGCTGACCTGCGGTAATGTAGAAGAAATTATTAATCCTTAAATATAATCAAACAACCATGAATTCAATTTTTGCAAAATTCAATCTAGGCATCCTTGCCTTTGCTATCCTTTTTCTGGCAGCCTGCTCCGGTCAGCAGGAGAGCCAGACCGAAACTGCTGCCGAAGAAACCACTGAAGAGGTGCAATCCAGCAGCATACAGACCCGTGAAGTTACTGGAGTAGTGGATGGCTACCTTAAGCTGAAAGATGCCCTGGTGGCTTCCAATGCTGAAGAGGCCCGGCAGATCGCCATTTCTATGGTGGATATTGCCGATGCCGATGATATGCCCCAGGTGATACAGGCAGTTACTGAGATTTCCAATACTACGGACCTGGAAGCCCAGCGTGAGCACTTTGAACTGCTCTCTACCAGCCTGTACGAGCAGATACAGAATGGTGTTGATCCGGACCAGACCCTCTACAAGCAGTACTGTCCGATGGCCTTTAATGACAAAGGCGCTTACTGGCTGAGTGCGCAGGAGGAAATCCGTAATCCTTACTTTGGTGATCGCATGCTGAAATGCGGAGCTGTGCAGGAGACGCTGGCGGCCAATTAGTGCAGGACCAATAGTTTAAAGCAGCAGGGACCCACTCATTTGAGTGGGTTTTTTTGTTACTTATTACATGCGTATTGCCCTCTATGGATTTGATACTATTTTTAAAACAAAAAAACTGCTATGCATAAAGTGATTTTTTTGGTACTGGGATATTTAACCGCTGTTTGCAATCTGCTGGCTCAGCAGACCGTAACTCCCGAGACACAGGGGTTTTCTTCTGAAAGGCTGCAAAGAATTGATCAGTACATGGATCATCTTATTGCTGAAGATGATATCTCCGGTTCTGTGGTGCTGATCGCTCGCAAGGGTAAACTGGTTTACCATAAGCCCTTCGGTAAGCTGGATAAAGAATCAGGTACTGATATGCCTCAGGATGCAATTTTCAGGTTGGCTTCCATGACCAAACCGATCACCAGTGTAGCAATCATGATGTTGTACGAGGAAGGAAAGCTTAGGCTAGACGATCCTGTGGCTAAGTACATACCGGCATTTGCCCAAATGCAGATGCTGGATAATCCCGGCATCATGAAGAGTCTGCGTGTGGCAGAAACCCCGCTGACGATACGGCATCTGCTCACCCATACCTCCGGACTGGTCTATCACTGGAATGGACGTCTCGGTGAAGCCTACATGATTGAGGGGGTACCGATGGGCTTAAGACAGGTTGACTTCAGCCTGGAAGAAGGTATGAACCGGCTGGCAATATTACCATTGCTGTTTGAGCCGGGAAGCCGCTGGCATTACGGTCTGAACACCGATCTGCTGGGGCTGGTGGTAGAAAAAGTTTCCGGCCTGAGGCTCGACCGCTTTATGCGGGAGCGAATTTTTGAACCGCTGGAAATGCATGATACATTTTTTTATCTCCCTGACAATTACCTTGACCGGCTGGCGGCAGTGTATGACCGCCGCGATGGACAGCCTATCAGCCGGGTGCCCGAAGGACCACAGCAGTTTGAGCAGAATCTATATTCAGTAGACTATCCCTATGGCCAAATGCGCAAATATTTTTCAGGAGGAGCAGGCTTGTCATCCACTGCGCATGATTATTTTCTCTTCCTGCAAATGCTGCTCAATGGGGGAATCCTGGATGGCAAACGCATCCTCAGTCCATCTACCGTAGCCATGATGACCCGCAACCAGATCGCAGACTTAGACTACCCGGATGCCGGTTATCAATTTGGCTATGGCTTCCGTGTGCATAGCGATCCTTCATCTTCAGGAGATGTATGGCCGGAGGGTGTTTACGACTGGGGCGGCTTTTTCAATACCAGGTTTTGGGTAGATCCCGAAAATGAAATCATCGGTATTGTCATGAACCAGCTTTATCCAGAGGGAAAATTAGGTTTGCCAGCTACCTTCAGAAACCTGACGTACCAGGCATTAATGGAATGATCAGAAGTATTCGTGCGTGATTTTCTCGAGTTTCTCCAGTGTCAGGGGCTTGTAGATAAATTCTTTTACGGCACTGAATTCCCGGCTTTTGTTTCTGTCTTCCTCACTTACCGAGGAGGATACCATGAATATTTTACTTTCAAGCTTCTGGTGCAGGTTTGATGTTTCATAAGCTTTCAAAAATTCAAAGCCATTCATCTCCGGCATTTTAAGGTCCAGGAAGATCAGGTCTGGCGCGCTGCTTTCATCTTTGACAGAAGTTTCTTGCAGATAGTCAAGCGCTTCCCGGGCAGAAATGAAGAACTTTGCTTTTCCCTGAAAGGAACTGGTTTCCATGCGGGCTTCTAGAATAAAGTTATTAATCTCATCATCATCAATAAAAATAATATGGCGGATATTGGGGTTGAGCATGATTTATTTACTTGAACTTCCAGGAGAATACAAGCAGCATTTTAAAAATTTGAAGCTCTAAAGCAAAAATCAAAGGGAAAGAATTCAGTATTTCAAGTGTTTCTCAGCTATTTTTTCAATAGTATCTACCGAAAGGGGCTTCTCAATATATGCTTCAACAATCCCACTCCGGATACTTTCATCCCGATCTTTCTGATTTGTGGAGGAGGAAACCATAAAAATTTTTGAAAGAAGGGTAGTATTCAGCTTTTTTTCTTTAAACGCCTGTAAAAACTCAAAACCATTCATTTTAGGCATTTTGATATCCAGAAAGATAAAGTCTGGTTGTGGTAAGCGGGATTCTTCTACAATTTGCCTGAGATAATCCAGCGCGTCTGCCGCAAAATCAAAAAAACGTACTTCACCATCGTACCCGTGTTTCTGGAGACTGGTTTGTATCAGGAAATTATTGATCTCATCGTCATCAATAAATACCAAAGACTTTATTTGCGTATTGATCATAAGAAGTAGTATGTTAACTATTCAGCGAAAAATCATCCGAAAAAATAATAGCATTGCTAAAAAAATTGAGGAAAAAACGGAAACCGCTAATTTTGTACTTTAGAAAGTATTTATTTAAATATATTTTTTGTTAAAGGTACGAAAATAATGCTCAATACTACCCCCTATAAATACTCAAACCTTATGCTTATATATACTGGATCAGACACTTAAGTATAATTAAATAACAAAACATGACCACAAAGCAGACCTGTTGAATAATCAAACAATTGGTGTTTTGTTTTATTTTTATGGTAAGTATTTTTTTTAGCATAAAATTTAAGATCATGATCGAGATATTAAACGAAACCCGTGAGGATCTGATAGCGCTCCGCATCTCAGATGAAGTCACCAAGGATGATTATGAAAAGATATCCCCCGTCATAGAAAGTAAATCAAAAGAATTTGAACAGATACGGCTGTATGCCGAGATTGGTAAAATGTCGGACATTGGCCTGGGTGCCATTTGGGAAGACCTGAAGTTAGATGTCAAGCATTTTAATGATTTCTCCCGAATAGCGGTGGTAGGCCCTGAAGACTGGAAAGAGAATCTGGTAAATATTTCTCGACAATTGGTACCTGCCGATGTAAAGTATTTTGATGCTACAGAAGTAAATGCCGCCAAAGCCTGGATCGGTAGCTGACTTACCTGCGAAAGGGGTATCCGATAAATTAGGAACCGAAGTTATGTCAGTCTGAGCGGATCAAAGCAGAAATATTTATTTGCCAACTCTAATCACATGCTAGGTATCGCCTACTTTGGAGCTGCTTTTTTGTTCAGAAAGTACCCCTTTATGTGTACATGCAGGGCTTAAGGGTCATTGATTACCATCGGTAGACCAGTCCCCATTCTATCTGCTCGGCCTGCCCCAAATAGGTCTTGAGTGTGCCCGAAAAGGCTAGCTTAGGATTCAGGTAAATCCTGAGCCCATACCGCTGGTAAAATTCAGGATAAAGACCGGAATAAGGGCGGTAAAAATGATAGCCAAGGTGTAGCATAAACGAACACCTATTCACGTGCAGTTCGTGTCCCATGAGGATCGCGGCGCTCTTAAAATCCACTGACTGTTCTGGTTTTTCCCGCTCCAGCCATCTTTTCAGGGCAATGTCATAGAAACCTTCCAGGCCTACATTGAGCGTACTGATGTTATTCAGTGGCTTGTTGACGCTCATATTGAGGTTGTAAGAAGGGTAAACCCTGTCACCTCCTCGTCCCAGTTCCTTAAAGCCAACGCTGGGATTAATGGTCAGGTAGAGTTTATTGGATCTGGCGTATTCTTTTGGCCAGTCCCTGAACTGTTTACGAACCGGCTGCAGATGATGCGTAACAGAAAAGCCAGTCTGCATCAGGTTGATACCGGAATTGGGTTTTTTGATACCGCCATTAGAATAGTGGTCTATATGCAGATAGATGCCTGTGGCAAAATGCGGACTAAGTTGCAAATCGTACTGAAGCGCAGCGATAAGGGCAAAAGACACTGCCGAACCCAGTGCCAGATTCCGGTGATTGTCGGTCTGATCGTGGGGATTGGTATGGTAAGCAAGCCCGGTGCCGGTACTTATGCTGAGGCTGCTCCGCTCATTGCGGATTGGGTACAGGCGGAAGAAAGGAACCAAAGCCAGAGATTGACCCAGACCAGGATTGAGGTAGTCCTGAAGGCCAAAACTGATGCCCAGGTCAGGATAACCAAACGTTTTCTCCCATTGCTTCTGCCCGTAGGTCTTCTTTACATAACTGACCCGGAAACCCTGCGGATGGCTCCTGGCCAGGTGACCTATCTTGTCATCGTGTTTGATGATAAAACCCTTAAATAAGGCACCCTCTACCGAATAAGTGTAGCTGAAATTTTCTACCTGATCGCTGGTCGGCTGGGCCGTAAGCCTGCTACCAACGAATAATACTGCAGACAGGAAAAATATCTGTTTCCACATAAATGCGCTTCTGTTCAGAGGACCTTTTTCGCGAAGATAATATTTAAGAAAATCCTGAATTTTGCAAATCCTGTTACTAACATACCTGGCAGTAGGAAAGTGGCGGTAACTCTGCGTTTTTCTGTTGCGCTATTTCAATTTTATCCAAACCACTTATCTTTATCTTTCGTTATCCTTTAATCTTAAGCATGTAAGCCATGATCAAAACCATTACCTACGCATGGGCACTGTTATTCAGCCTCGGGGCCTGCGCCCAATCTGAGCCGACTGCCCAGGCTAACAATGCCTCACTTAATCTGTTAGAGACTAAAAACTATACAATGGAAATAGCAACTTTTGGAAACGGATGTTTCTGGTGTACTGAAGCAATTTTTCAAAACCTGAAAGGAGTGGAGAAGGTAGTATCCGGCTACTCCGGAGGGCATGTGGATAACCCTACTTATAAGCAGGTATGTGCCGGTACTACCGGCCATGCTGAAGTGATTCAGATAGCGTATGACCCTGCGGTGATCTCTTTTGATGAACTGCTGGAAGTTTTCTGGAAAACGCATGATCCTACTACGCCGAACCGGCAGGGTAATGATGTAGGCCCGCAGTATCGTTCTGCAGTTTTTTACCATGACGATACCCAAAAAGAAAAAGCCGAGAAATACAAGAAAGAACTTAATGAGGCAGGTGCTTATGATAAGCCCATCGTTACCGAGATCACTGCTTTTGAAAAGTTTTATCCGGCAGAAGATTATCACCAGAATTACTTTAACCTCAACGGTAGCCAGCCTTACTGTTCATTTGTGATCAGGCCGAAGGTAGAGAAGTTTGAGAAAGTATTTAAAGATAAACTGAAGACTGTACAATAGTCCGGCGATATCATCAATGGCCGCTATCCCTTTTAGGGTTTAGCGGCTTTTTTTTGCTGTTAAGGGAAAATCAGAGGTAGGCTCAAAAAAAAAGCCATTGTCGGTAAACAGTGGCTTCATCGTTAATGCTGCTGTAAGTGCTACATTATTATACTGCTTCTGCTGCCATCAGGCGTATACGCAGGCCGTCCATACCATCATTAAGGCGCATCTGGCAGGCAAGGCGACTGCTGTCGCTTACTACTGGTAAAGTATCCAGCATATCAAGTTCTGCATCTGTTGCCTCCATAAAATCCTGCCCCTCCAGCACCTCTATATGGCAGGATGCGCAGAGGGCCATACCCCCGCATGTGGCGGCGATAGGATATTCAGACGCCTTCAATACTTCCATCAGGCTTAGCCCCATATCGGTAGGGGCCTCTACTGTGCGGAAATTGCCATCCGCTTCTTCTACATATATTGTAATGTCCATTCTTTAAAAGCTTTGTATTCCATTTACGGTAGTATACTTAAGACTGGCTTTCTTGCCACCACTGACAATACGGTATGCACTCTGGGCCATCAGCGCCGCTTCATGAAAACCACAGAGAATCAGCTTGAGTTTCCCGGGATAAGTATTGATGTCGCCAATGGCGTAAATACCTTCCACATTGGTAGAATAGTCTTCAGTATTGACCTGTATCTGGTTACGGTCCAGGTTGAGCTTCCATTCAGCGATAGGGCCAAGCTTAGGGCTTAAGCCAAAAAGCGGGATAAAATAGTCGGCATCAACTTTCTCTGCTTTACCGTCTTTGCTGGTGATCAGGCACTCTTTAAGTACTCCATTACCATGCAGGGCACTTACTTCGGCATTGAGCTTAAGCCTGATTTTACCTTCTTCAGCCAGCTTTAGTACTTTGTCTGCCGAATCAGGTGCTCCTCTGAAACTGCTCCCCCGGTGAACCAATGTCAACTGGTCGGTAAGTTCAGCAAGGTAGATCACCCAGTCCAATGCGGAGTCGCCTCCTCCGGCTACTACTATCTTTTTGTTGGCATACTTTTCAGGCTGACGGACCATATAGTCTATGCCCTTTCCTTCAAAGCGCTCCAGGTTTTCCAGCGCAGGTTTCCTGGGTTCAAAACAACCCAGACCACCGGCGATCACCACCGCTTTGGCCATGCACTGGGTTCCCTCATTGGTCTCCAGCAAAAATGAGCCGTCTTCCTGGCGGGCGATTTTTTCTACCCTTTCTCCCAGCGTAAAGGTCGGTTGAAAAGGTGCTATCTGCTGGCTCAGGTTGTCTACCAGTTCCTGGGCCAGTACCACCGGATAGCCGGGAATATCGTAAATAGGTTTCTTGGGATATATCTCAGAAAGTTGTCCGCCGATTTGTGGCAGCACATCCATCACATGGCAGCGCATTTTCAGTAAACCGGCTTCAAAAACTGCGAACAGACCAACAGGGCCCGCTCCTATGATACAAAGGTCTGTATGAATCATCATCAATTTCTTTTTGCAGATAACGAAGTAATTAATAAAATAGTTGTTATACTAATAATTAGTGCACTATTTTTTTGGGCAAAAAAAATCACTCGTCCAGGTTGTCGTAAATAGTGTTGAGGATACGAACAAAGTTCCTGAAATCATCTTCATTGAGGTGCTGCCAGGCATGCATGCGTATCTCTTTCACTTTGGGCAACATTTCCAGGATCAGAGTATTTCCCTTACTGGTGAGTTCTACCTTTACTTTTCGTCGGTCAATTTCATCGGTTTGCCTTTCCACCAGTTCTTTTTGTACCAGCAGGTCCAGAATCCGCGTTACGGTAGGCGTATCTTTATGGCATTCCTGTGCAAGGTCTACCTGGCTCATCGGGCTTTGCTCGTGCAGTACTTTCAGTAAAGCCCACTGATCTATGGTGACTCCAAAACCGTATTCTCTGAATTGCTGCTTGGCGTACTGCTTGATTTTTTTCCCCGTCTTTTCCAGTAGAAAGGAGTAATTACTGAAAGTATCACTGATGTTTTTGTTCATGCCGGCTAATGTAGTGGATTAGTGTGTTTTTGAAAAATAAACAATTCTTTGGGGAATTGAGGAATATTTTCCACAAAGCCTGGGTAAAAAAAGCAGCAATGCAATCGAGTAAGTTGGCAGTTAAATCATTTCGGGAGGGTGGCACGGTATTTCCACTGTATAAAGCGTAGTCAATTATATTTTTTAAACTAAGCTAATTACATTTTTTCAACTATACGTGGGGTTACATAAGCGCAAGGGGCTGTTCAGCAGCCCTTTTGCTTTTTCAGACGCTTAAGTTTATTTTGAGTCGCTAAAAGTATAACATGCGACTTCCTAAAGTGTTTAACCCTCTTCTCCTTTCTCTACTGGCTGTTTCCTGCTTCTCCAACCAGGACAATCACCAACTGGAATTGCGTTCGCCGGATAATCAGATCTCCCTGACTTTTGTACTGGACAATGGTAAGCCCTTCTACCGACTGGATTATCAGCAGGAAAACCTGCTGCAGCTTTCAGAAATGGGTCTTAGGCTCAGCGGTGACGTGGATGTCAGCGAGGGGCTGGAACTGGCAGAAGTAACCAATTCAACGGTAAACGATACGCTGGCCTGGCCATTTGGGGAGCAAAGCCACTTTCCGCAGCATTACCATGAGGCGGAAATACGGCTAAACAGCAGAAAAACCCCCCAACAGCAACTGACCATTACCATGAGGGCTTATAATGAGGGAGTCGCTTTCAGGTATACTTTTGATGGCCAGGCGCTGCCCTCCGGTCTGCAATTACTGGAAGAAGCCACTACTTTCCGCTTTGCTGCACCCAGTACCGCTTATGCCGAGTACGGCCACGAAGGTATCTATGAAGCCGTTGCGCTGGAAAAAGTGCAGGAAAAATGCGAACTGCCACTTTTGACTTTGACGGATCAGCAGGCGGTAGCTATCAACGAAGCCGGCCTGGAGAATTTTGCCCGTATGTTTCTGAAGGCCGATACTACTACGCCAAACAGCCTACAGGTGATGTTCAGCAGTCCCATCAGGCTGGATAATAGTTTCCAGACGCCCTGGCGGGTGCTGCAGATAGCCCAGGATCCGGGTAAACTCATTGAACAAAATTACCTGATGCATGCACTGGCCCCGGAAAGCCGATTAGATGCGCAGGACTGGATAATGCCCGGCAAAGCCATGCGTATTGTAACGCCTCTTTTTACTACTGAAGAGAGTAAAAAAGTGGTAGACTTTATTGCCCGTAACGGGCTTGACTATGCTGAATTTGATGCCGGCTGGTACGGCAAAGGCTACGGCATACCCAATGAATCTGACCCTGAATCAGACGCCAGCAGTGTGGTCAGCGGTCTGAACCTTCCCGAAGTCATCAGTTATGCCAGAGAAAAGGGGGTTGGTACTATTTTATATGTAAACAAAGTAGCCCTGGAGCAGCAGATTGACGAAATACTGCCCCTCTATAAAAAATGGGGAGTCGCCGGGCTGAAATTTGGTTTTGTGGATGGCCGCACCCAGCAGGGGATCAGTCATACCCACGAATGGGTGCAGAAAGCCGCTGAACATCGGATGATCGTAGATATACACGATAATTATCGCCCCACCGGGATGAGCCGTACTTACCCTAACCTCCTGACCCAGGAAGGCATAAGGGGAAATGAGCATATGCCAACAGCCGGCCATAATACGCTGCTGCCCTTTACGCGTTTTATTTCGGGAGCAGGAGACTATACCATTTGTTACCTTAACGAGCGTTTGAACACTACATCAGCACACCAACTGGCCCTGGGGGTGATTTACTTCAGTCCGCTGCATTTCATTTACTGGTACGGAAAGCCCGAAGATTTTCAGCTATCGCAGGGTAAAACTTTTTTCCGTGACCTGCCGACTACCTGGGATGAAAGCCGTGTGTTAGAGGGCAAGGTGGGCGAATACATCGTGATGGGCCGAAGGAAGGGGGAGGAGTGGTTTGTCGGTGCCATTACCAACGAAAATGAAAGGTCTGTTTCGCTGCCGCTTCATTTTCTGGATACCGGCCGCTATCGCCTCAGCATGTATGTTGACGCGGCTGAAGCCGATGTCAACGAGCTCAAAGGTGTCGTTAGCGCGGGGGATAGCTTACAGCTTAAGATGCTTTCTGCAGGAGGAGTGGCCATGCGCCTGGTAAAATCAGATTCACTGGCTGAGAAAGCCAGCAATATGAAAATGCAGCCTGGCGGTAAATAAATGTTTAGCGGGTTTTACTTTCCTTTGGTTTTCTTTTTTCCCTTCTCGCTAAGCGCAAAACTTTTACGTCGGTGCATCTTTTTTATATACGCTACCCTTCGGAAGCGGAGTGCCGTCCAGTCTTCGTCTATGGATACCTGCCGGACTGCCTCAAATCCAAACTGCCCAAGGATTTCCCAGCCAGCATCACGGTTAAAATTGCATGTATATTTTTTTGAACTGCCCTTAGGGTAGGCAAACCATAAGAGTCCATCTCCCGGCAGTATCACGTTGAAAAGCGGAGTGAGGTGGTTGATTTCCTCCTGATACTGTACAAAGGCCAGAATGAAAGAGAAGCTGCTGCCATCTTCCAGGGATTCGGCTAATTTTGTATCCGTATTAAGCTCCGTCAAATGCGTACGGAATGATTCAGGGGCATTAAGCAGCAGCAGGTCCGGATGTTCTTTGTATTGCAGTTTTTTGAATAAAGTACTCATCTGGTCAGGATTATCAAGTCATCTGTAAAGATAATTATATCATTTGATGCTGTCATTTTCTTTCCCTTTTTCAATGGTCTGATTTACTGAATCTTTCTCTTCGGCACTGGTGGGGGAGAGTGGCTCCTGTTCATTTTCCTCATCCGGTTCGTAGCTGAAGGAAAAATACACCGGGAAGTGGTCAGAATTGATGTCAGGCATCACTTCTAAGTGGTTGAGCTGGAAACCCTCGGTATGAAACACATGGTCGAGGGGCCAGCGCATCAGCGGATAGTTGGCATTATAGGTATTGTAAAATCCTCTCCCAATCCTGGGGTCCAGCATCTGGCTGGTTTTCAGAAACAGGCGGGTGGTATAGGACCAGGCTACATCATTCAGGTCACCAAACACAATAGCCGGTTCGTTTCGTTGGTTCACCATTTTGCCTACCAGCAGCAACTCGGCATCCCGGTCGGTACTTTTTTGACTTTCAGGAGGCACGGGAGGCTTGGGATGCAGGCAGTACAGGCGCACTTTATTCCCGTTCCGCAGGCGTACATAGGCATGCATGGAGGGAATGCTGTCTTCCATCATGTTTTTAATTTCCGTATCCAGCAGCGGTAGACGCGAATACAGTAGCATACCGTAGGTATTGTCAAGGGGCTGGCTGAGGGTGTAGGGATAATCTTTTTTTAGGGTATCCATCTGTTCTTGCCACCACCGGTCGGTTTCCAGCAGCAGCACCAGGTCAGGGTTTTTGTCACGGACCAGCTTCAGTAGCGGCTGGCTGTTGCGGTTTTTCATGTAAACATTGGCAGAAATAGCATCAATCCTAAGTTCTTCCGAAGGCTCAGAAGCCATGGAAGTTTGCGTTCTGGCAAGGAAAGTATACGGATAGATACGGTAAGCCTGGTATGCTATGGCTGACACCAGCAGTAAGGTCAGCAGGTAAAAAGTAAAGCTTCGGGAGGAAAAAAAGATGAGCCATAGTATAAGCAGTAGCAGGAGGGTGACCTGAATCTGAACCCTGGGGAAAATGAATATTTTAATCCACCACCACTTCCAGGGTAACAGAGGAAGCAAGGTGGCAAGGAAAAAAAACATGCACAGCACAATGAGGATGACCTTAAAAACCTTCATAAAAAATTAAACCTTTGAATCCGATCATTTGGCATCCACAGCAGAGACGCCGGAAGGTGAAAAAAATCTGTATTGAAGATAGAATAGGCTGGTGAAGGAATTGTTTTCAGCGCAGATTTTTCAAAAATGAATAAAGGACAGGCGGGAGCCACCTGTCCTGATGATTGTTATTATGGCCTTACCGGAGTCCCGTCGGTTTTTCTGAGTTGGGTCCAGTTGTAATCATTCTTTGCCGGGAGCGGGTATTTGAGCGCAAGTTGCTCGTTGACCTCTACCCCCAGCCCGGGCACCTCGTTGACATGCATATAGCCATTTTTCATGACCGGACTTCCGGGGAAAATCTCACGCAACAGGTCAGAAAAATTTACTGACTCCTGTATGCCGAAGTTCCAGATCGCCAGGTCAATGTGGGCATTAGCCGCATGCCCCACCGGAGATACATCACCCGGCCCGTGCCAGGCAGTTTTGACGTTGAACCATTCGCCCAGCCGGGCTACCTTGACGGCCGGTGTAATTCCCCCGATCTGCGAAATGTGGATACGGATATAGTCTATCAGCCGATCCTTCATCAGGTCGGTCCACTCGTGCGGGTTGTTGTACAGTTCGCCCATGGCGATGGGTACGGTAGTGTGGTTACGCAGGATTTTGAAATAGCCGTTGTTCTCCGGAGAAAAAGGGTCTTCTATGAAGAAGGGCCGGTACTCTTCCAACTGCCGGATCATATTGATGGCATCCATGGGCTGTACGCGCTCGTGGATGTCGTGCAGCAGTTCTATATCTTCACCGCAGGCCTTCCGGACCTCGGCAAATAGCTCAGGTACTTTTTTCAGGTAGAGCCTTTCGTTGATCACATTGTCATCCGGCATACCGAAGCCAGCTTCCTTAAAATCAGGGGCTTCAGACAGTGAGGCGCTGCCATATCCCCCCAGTTGTATACGGATATGACGGTAGCCTTCACCCATGTACCGTTGTACGTTTTCTACGGTCTTCTCAATAGTACCGGCACCGGCATGGGCGTAGCAGTCTACGGCAAAACGGGTTTTGCCCCCCAGCAGCTGATAGACCGGCATGCCGGCTCTTTTTCCCTTGATATCCCAGAGCGCCTGGTCCAGCCCGCTGAGGGCATTGTTGAGCACCGGGCCGTTTCGCCAGTACGAACTCACATAGGCTGTCTGCCAGATATCTTCGATATTATCCACATCCCTGCCCTGGCAAAAGTCATTGAGGTAATCGTCAATGGCCGATACAACGGCATGAGCCCTTTGCCGAAAAGTCGCACAACCGTAGCCTACCAGTCCCGGTTCGCTGGTTTCAACTTTCACCACGATCAGCTCAATATTGTGCGGACAGGTAGGGATGGCCTTTACTTTGGTGATTTTGACCGGGGCCATGCCTTTTTTGTAGGAAGGCGATGCCTGGGCAGCGGTTGAGGGCAGAGTAGTGCCGGCAATTCCTGCGGACAGACCAAGGCCAAGATTCTTGAGTAGGTTTCTTCGGTTCATGTAGTAATAGGTTAGGTAAAAAAAGCTTTCCACAAAAAGATAAGGAAATTTGAAGAAACTCACCTATTACCGGGCTGGCTTTTGGATTTGCGCTACCGGATATCCAGAGACTAAACTTTTTCGCTAAGCTCCTTGACTTTTTCTACCAGCAAGCGGGTGGAGAAGGGTTTGGTAAGGTACAGATCAGCGCCCATCTCATAGCCTTTCTGAACATCGGCCTCTTTGGTCTTGGCCGAGAGAAATATAACCTTGGCAAATGAGAGTTCGTCCGAATTTTTTACAGCCTGGCATACCTCATAGCCGTCCACTTTGGGCATCATGATATCCAGGATGATGATTTCTGGTTTTTCTCGCCGGATAATGCTGAGCGCTTCTTCACCGTCACGTGCGATGAACACCTCGTAGCCGTTCTTCTTCATCAAAAAATCCAGTGAGAGCAGGATATTGGGCTCATCATCCACGATCAGTATCTTCTTTTTCATGTCTAGTAGGTAATCTTGACTCCTTTTCTGTCAGGAATGGGTAGGGTAAAGGAAAATTTAGCCCCTTTCCCCTGTTCGCTCTCCACCCAGATGGTGCCCTGGTGGTGTTCTATGATTTTCTTACATATGGTTAAACCCAATCCGCTGCCCTTGGGTTTCTTAAAATTCTGGTTGGTAGCCTGGAAGAAACCCTCAAAGATCATGGGCAGGTCTTCCGCTGGTACGCCTTTCCCGTTGTCCAGCACATTTACTTTTACATCGCCATCCAGGTAGTATGCGCTGATCGAAATGCGGCCCTCTTCCTGCCGGCAGAACTTGATTGCGTTGGAAAGCAGGTTGAGCATCACCTGCAGCAGGCGGTCATGGTCTGCCAGCACTAAGGGCAGGTCTTTCTGCAGATCGGCCTGCACGATGATCTGTTTTTCTTGCAACACCTGCGAAAGCGTATCAATGGCGTCAAAGATGATGTCATTGATATTGATCATTTCCAGGTGAAGTTTCTGCTTGCCCGACTCAAACTTTTCCAAATCCAGTACCTGGGTGATGAGCCGGTCCATACGCTCAGTCTCCTTGATGATGGTGGACAGAAAATGGTCTTTCTCATCCACACTGAGTTCTCGGTTATCGTACAGGATTTCGCTAAATGCCCGTATGGAGGTGATTGGCGTACGCATCTCGTGGGTAACGGTAGAAATAAATTCGTCCTTCAGCTGATCCAGCTTTTTAAGCTTGGCATTGGTCAGTTGCAGTTTGTCACTGGCTTCCTGTAGTTCCCGGGATTTTTTGCGCAGGTCCTTGTTGGCAGAGATCAGCTGACGGGATTCCTGTAGTATGTTGAAAACATCATCGTAGGTAATGTCTTCTTCTTTTACGACGGTAGCCAGCATCACCCGGGCAGAAGCGGTGCCAATAGCGCCGGAAAGTAATTTTTCGGCAAAGTTAACGATCCTGAAATCAGCCTGCTCATGTTCACGCCAGTCAATTTTATGCCTTTTACCAAAATCCCGGAAAGCAGCATCCACATTTTTCCGCCCCAGGAATTTATACAACAGCTGGCGAATGTCGGGCACATAGGCAGTACCTTTCCAGACGATAGAGCTTTCAAAAATGGTAGAATACTTAAAAATGTCTACGAAAACCTCTGCCTGATTGCGTTCCTGTGAGCTTTGCCGGCCGAAATACGAAAAGAGCACCAGGAAGAGGCTGTTCAGAAAAAGGCTCCAGAAAGTGCCGTGCGAAAACGCACCCATACTGTCCAGCCCCAGGAAGGGATAGGGCCGGAGGAGACTGATCCCCAGCAAACCATCGGTCATGATGTAGTCGTCCACAAAGCCAGCCTGTACCAGCGTAGGTAGCAATATCGTAAAGAGCCAGACGGCAAAACCGACCAGAATACCGGCCATAGCGCCACTACGGGTGGCACTTTTCCAGTACATTCCGCCAATAAGGGCAGGGGCAAACTGGGCTACCGCGATGAATGAAACCAGTCCTATGGATACCAGCGAAAAGCGCTCACTGACCTGGCTGTAGAACAGGTAAGCCAGCAGCAACAGTATGACGATGATCAGCCTGCGGCTGTAGAGGAGCATGCTGCTGACATCGGTATACATCATGCGCTGAAAGCTGCTGCGATTGACGAGCCAGGGGGTGAGCAGGGTATTGCTGATCATGGTACTCAGGGCGATAGTGGACACGATGATCATGCCGGTAGCAGCAGAAAAACCACCCAGAAAAGTAATGAGGGCCACCAGCTGATCGTCAAAAAACAGGGGAATAGCCAGTACAAAGGTGTCAGCATCCACTTCCTGCCCGGCAAACAGCAGCTTACCGCCCAGCGCTATCGGGTATACAAAAATATTGATCACCAGCAGGTAAAGCGGAAAAAGCCACATGGCTTTTTTGAGGTGCGCCTCGCTGAAATTTTCCTTCACCGCCACCTGAAACTGCCTGGGCAGCAGGATCACCGATAGTGACGAAAGCAGTATCAACCAGAACCAGTCGGTATAACCTTTGTCTTCGTCCAGCAGGAAAAGCTCCGATGTGCCTTCCTGCAGCAGGGCTTTATCAAAAATATCGTCAAAACCATCGTATACCCCATAAGTCACGTATAGGCCCACCAGGATAAACGCCAGTAACTTGAAAACTGACTCAAAGGCTATGGCCGTCACCATACCTTCATGACGCAGGTTGGCATCTACCTTGCGCGTCCCGAAGAGAATGGTGAATATCGCCAGTCCTAGTGTCACGTACAGAGCGGTATCCTGGGCAAAATAGTGCATGATACCTTCATCCTGCTGACCCAGGATAATATTGGTACTGTTGGCAATGGCCTTGATTTGTATAGAAATGTAGGGTAGTACGCCCAGCACATACATGATGGTGATCAGCCTGCCCAGGGCAACACTTTTGCCATAGCGCGAGGAAATAAAATCAGAAACGGTATTGAGTCGCTGTACCTTGCTGATCCTGATCAGTTTACGCAGCCATATCCACCAGAGCGGGGCCGTAAGTGCAGGGCCCAGGTAAGTGGTGAGGAAGAGAATGCCCTCTTCGGCGGCCTGTCCCACACTGCCGTAGAAGGTCCAGGCAGTACAGAACACCGCCAGCGATAAGGAATAGACATAGGGGTTGTTGACCAGGCTTTTTCCCGACTGACTTCTTTTTTCTCCCCAGTACGCGATGGCAATCAGCAAAGCCAGGTAGCCAAAAATCAACAGCAACAATACCCACTGCAAGCTCATTTCTCAGATCTTGACTTGAAAGGGTTTCCTTCTATCACCCAGTAAACTGATACAATAAGTGCCAGCCAGATCAGCAGTATAAACACAAATAACACAGGCCATTGACGCAGACCTACCGGCTGGTTGAAAATGGATAGTAGCGGAAACTGGAGCAAAGCGAAAAAGAGGAAAAACAATACTACCAGTTGCTGCTCTTTGCTAGGCTGTTTCTTCATGATATTAAACAGGCATAAGGTTTACATCCTTTTAATTTACGCAATTCCCCGGATTTTTTTGAGCGCTTCGCTGATAGCTGTCTCCTTTTGCTGCTCCTCAATGATCACCGGAGGCGCCATCCGTACATTACAGTCAGTAATGGAACAGCGCTCGCAGGTCGTATTCACGATGCGGGTGGTCAGTGAGGGGTCATTCAGGAAATTGATATTTCGCTTCAGCTGTGCATCTACCAGAAAACCGATGGTGACGCTGATACTCTCATCAGGATTACTTTCATTGGGCTTGGCAATGGCGATGCAGAGGTACTGATTAGGCGTCATATGGTATTTGGAGATCTGCACGCCCGTCAGTACCTGCTCCTCTTTCTTCAGCTTTTGCTGGCTTCTGAGGTTTTTGATAATACCGATAGAAATCCATCGACGGCAGTAGTGCTCGTTGAGCTGGTTGGCATGGGGGTTATGAAAACGCGACAAATGCAGTTCTTTGGTCAGTTCGTAGCGGGAAAAGTCGTCGGTTCCCAGAAAGCGCAGGAAAAAAAGGTTATGAATACCAAAGTATTTGGGTAGAATGTTGGTCAAGCGTTGCAGCAGCATTTCCGGAGTAGCATCATATTTAGTCAGGAAGTTAAGAAAAACCTCCTGGTCATACTTTTCCATATTCGCAAAGTGCCGAATATCCTTGATCACCGCTTTTTTTTCCATCAGCAGGGCTGCCGAAAAGTAAGAGGCCTTGTAGTTGTTCAAAAGCTCGTCAAAAGTACTTGTCTGTTGTGGAGGAGTTTCCTGCGGCCTCTCCTTAAACTTCAGGTGCTGAAAGGCCAGTTCCCGGGCGATCAAAAACTTTTCCTGTCCGCTGGTAAGCTGGGTATTCAGCAGCAGTTGTTTTTTCTCAGGCAGGTAAAAAGAACGCAGATGCCTCAGGTCAGCGTAATGCTTCAGGCTGTCTCTTTCAACCTTAATTCCAAAAGCCTCGGAAAGGGTTTTTTCCAGCTCTTCAAGGCTGACCGCATAGCCCCTGCCCAAATGGTACTTACGCCTAAAATCCATGACGTCCTGTTCCAGCTCAGGAAAATAATTGTCATGCATCTCCTGGTAGGAGCGCAGGGCTGCCTGGTAAAAGAGGTCCTGCTTCATTTCATAATTTCGGGCTATCTGCAGTATGGTACTCAGGAAAGCATTGATTTTTTCTGGTGCATTGGACACCATCTCAATGATCTTCTGCGGGTCCAGGCCAAACATCTCCAGCGGAAACTCCCGTAGGAACTTAGACTGTAAAAGCTTGGCTACCGGCTCAATTTTTTTGGGCACCTTCAGTGACACCAGGTAGTCATAGCTGGCATCCAATGCCTCGGCCAGATGGATAATTTTGTCACCTTTAGGATACTTTTTGCCTTTTTCTATCTCGCTGAGATAAGAAACTGACATACCTGATGCATCCGCTAACTCCTGAAACGAAAGCTTTTTTTGTAGGCGCAACTCCCTGACTTTCAAGCCAAAGAGATACTTAAGGCTGCTGTTCTCTGTAATCATGTACGAAAGGTAATGAAAATTTGCGGAAATTATTTTTTAGCGAAATTTCGCTAATAAGAAAAATTTACTATCTTCGTAATAACAAGCGCAAAATACACCACTAAACACCAACACCATGCTTGATACTATCACCCCTACCTATCAGCTCCCAGAGAGTATCCGTATCCGGGCTGACTTCAATCCGGACTATGCGGAAATCATCACCCCCCAAGCACTAAGGTTCCTGCTGAAACTGCACGAGAAGTTCAACCAGGAGCGTTTACTGCTGCTGAAAAGGCGCGAAAGGGTACAGACCTTACTTGATGCCGGTCAGGTGCCTGAATTCCTGCCGGAAACCAGAGACATACGCGAAAATGCATGGGAGGTAGCCCCAATACCTGCCGACCTGATGGACCGCCGGGTGGAGATCACCGGGCCGGTAGACCGTAAAATGGTGATCAACGCACTAAATTCCGGTGCCAAAGTGTTTATGGCTGATTTTGAGGACAGTAATACCCCCAGCTGGACAAACCTCATGGACGGTCAGGTCAACCTGAGAGATGCTGTCCGGGGAACGATCAGCTATACCAACCCCCGTAACGGTAAAGCATACCAGCTCAATGAACAAACCGCTACACTGATGGTGCGCCCCCGTGGCTGGCATCTTCCCGAAAAACATTTACTGGTTGACGGTGAGCCCATGAGCGGCGCCCTGGTGGATTTTGGGCTGTACTTTTTCCACAATGCCACTTCACTGCTGGCAAAAGGCAGCGGACCTTATTTCTACCTGCCCAAATTAGAAAGTCACCTGGAGGCCAGGTTATGGAATAGCGTTTTTGTTTTCGCCCAGGATTACCTGAATATCCCCCAGAAGACCATCAAAGCAACCGTACTGATAGAGACCATCATGGCTTCCTTTGAAATGAATGAAATTCTCTATGAGCTGCGCGACCATGCTGCCGGTCTGAATTGCGGTCGCTGGGACTATATTTTCTCCTTTATCAAGCGTTTTCGTAATCGTCCGGGTTTTATCCTGCCCGACCGCTCCCAGGTGACCATGAAGGCGCCCTTTATGAGCGCCTACTCACGGCTGGTCATCAAGACCTGCCACAAAAGGGGAGCCCATGCCATGGGAGGCATGGCAGCCCAGATACCGATCAAAAGTGATCCGGAAGCCAATGCCTCAGCCATAGCAAAAGTGAAAAACGATAAGTTACTGGAAGCTATGAATGGCCATGACGGCACCTGGGTAGCACATCCCGGCCTGGTCAGCACTGCTATGGAAGTCTTTGACGAACATATGCCGGAAGCTAACCAGATTGGTAACAAACGGGAAGATGTGCTGGTCTCTGCTGCTGACCTGATGGCAGTGCCTGAGGGGACGATCACTGAAGCAGGTATCAGGATGAACATCAATGTCGGCATACTGTATATTGAAAGCTGGCTTCGTGGGAATGGTGCAGCAGCCCTCTACCACCTGATGGAAGATGCTGCCACCGCAGAGATTTCACGCACCCAGCTTTGGCAGTGGATCAGGAATGAAGCGCCTATGGAAGATGGCCGAATTGTCACGACCGCTCTCTACCGGGCACTACTAAAAGAGGAACTGGAAAAGATCAGGACCATGGTGGGTGAAGATGCCTACGCTGAAGGGAGCTTTTCTGAGGCTATTGAGCTCTTTGACGAACTGGTCACCAGCGAAGACTTCACCGAGTTTCTGACGCTCCCCGCCTACGACCTGATTGACTAACAGATGAGCCTATAAGTTAGATTCAAACCATTACACCTGGCACACTAACACCATAATATTTATAAACCATTTACACCTGTTTAAACACCACTTAAAACCACTATTTCTATGAAAACTGACAAGACCACCCAGCTTTACAACGATTGGACACTAAACCCACGATGGATCGGCATTCAGCGTCCTTATACGGCTGAAGAAGTCATCAAACTGCGCGGCTCTGTTGAAATTGAACACAGCCTTGCCCGCCAGGGAGCCGAAAAAATGTGGTATCACCTGATGAAGAAGCCCTACCTGGCAGGTCTGGGAGCCCTTACCGGAAACCAGGCAGTACAGGAAGTGACAGCCGGCCTGGAAGCTATTTACCTCAGCGGATGGCAGGTGGCGGCCGACGCCAACCTTTCCGGAGAAATGTATCCTGACCAGTCGCTGTACCCGGCCAACTCGGTTCCGATGGTTGTCAAGCGGATCAACAATGCGCTGATGCGCCGCGACCAGATACAGTCTGTAAGCGGTGAAGGGGATATAGACTGGATGGTGCCCATCATCGCTGATGCTGAGGCAGGCTTTGGCGGAAACCTGAACGCTTACGAGCTGATGAAGCAACTGATAGAAGCGGGAGCCGCTGCCGCGCACTTTGAAGACCAGCTCTCTTCTGCCAAAAAGTGCGGTCACCTGGGCGGTAAGGTACTGGTGCCTACCAAAGAAGCAGTCAGCAAGCTGGTAGCTGCCCGCCTGGCAGCAGATGTCATGAATGTTCCCACAGTGCTGATTGCCCGTACGGATGCGGATGCCGCCTCACTGATCACATCTGATATTGATCCTCGCGATCGTAAGTTTGTCACCGGGGAGCGAACCAGTGAAGGTTTTTACCATGTGAAAAATGGTATAGAGCAGGGCATTGACCGTGGTTTGTCCTACGCTCCCTATGCAGATCTTATCTGGATGGAGACTTCCAATCCTGACCTGGGCTATGCCCGTGAGTTTGCCAGGGCTATCCATGCGGAATATCCCGGAAAAATGCTCGCCTATAATTGCTCTCCTTCCTTCAACTGGGCAGCAAACCTGTCTAAGGCTGAAATGGAAACTTTCCGCGAAGAACTGGCCGCAATGGGATACAAATTCCAGTTCATCACCCTGGCTGGATTCCACGCGCTGAACACTTCCATGTTTGAGCTTTCCAAGGCATATAAGGAGAGGGGAATGGCCGGTTATTCAGAACTACAGGAGCGGGAGTTTGCGCTGCAGAAAGACGGCTTCAGAGCAGTGAAGCATCAGGCATTTGTAGGCACAGGTTATTTTGATGCAGTACAGAATACGATACAGCAGGGATCATCTACCACTGCCATGTCGGGAAGTACCGAGACAGCTCAATTTTCACACTAGGCCCTTAAAAAATTCAAGGCCATCCTCACGAGAGGATGGCCTTGAACACCACTTAATGTAAAACCACCAAAATTTACACCTATGAGCGAATTAACCACTTTTATCGCAAAAGAAAAAATAGAATTGTTAAAAACCCTTGACCCCGGTCAAACTTTCTACCAACTCAGTCCAGCGGCTTTGGTAGAAGCAGCACTGGCAAATAAGGAAGGGCAACTGACAGATACCGGAGCCCTGATGTGTGATACTGGCCGCTTTACCGGAAGATCACCCAGGGACCGCTTCATTGTCAAAGACCATGAAACGGAAAATACTGTCTGGTGGGGAGATATCAACCAGCCTTTCAAGCCGGTCAATTTTGATCGTCTGTACCACAAAATGATGGCCTTCCTGGAAGGAAAAAAGGTTTACGTCAGAGATGCCTATGCCTGTGCCGACCCTTCGTTCCGGCTAAACATCAGGGTATTGAACACCGAAGCCTGGCACAATCTGTTTTGCTACAATATGTTTCTGCGTCCTGATGAAGAGGCACTGGCTGACTTTGAGCCTGACTTCAATATCATCCACATTCCTGAGTTTGAGGCTGACCCGGAAATTGACGGTACCCGACAGAAGAATTTCGCCATTATCAATTTTTCCCGTCGCCTGATCCTGATCGGAGGCACCGCCTATGCCGGTGAGATCAAAAAGGGCATCTTTTCTGTACTTAACTACCTGCTTCCTCTCAAGAAGCATGTTTTGTCCATGCACTGCTCTGCCAATATGGGCGCCAAGCACGATACAGCCCTTTTCTTTGGACTTTCCGGTACTGGCAAGACCACCCTCTCCGCAGATCCTAAGCGTATGCTGATAGGTGACGATGAACACGGCTGGGCGGAAGACAGCATCTTTAACTTTGAGGGAGGCTGCTACGCCAAGGTCATTGACCTGACCCGGGAAAAAGAGCCGGAAATCTACGATGCTATCCGTTACGGCGCGATTGTGGAAAATACCCGTTTCTTCCCCGGAACCCGTAAGGTCAACTACGAGGATATTTCAGTGACCCAGAATACCCGTACTTCTTATCCCATCAACCACATTGACAATGCCCTGGAGCCTTCCATCGGAGGAGTGCCCAACAACATATTTTTCCTCACCTGTGATGCTTTTGGGGTACTGCCGCCAATTTCTCGTCTTACCAAGGCGCAGGCCATGTACCACTTTATCTCCGGCTATACCGCCAAAGTAGCCGGTACTGAAGATGGCATAGACGAGCCGCAAACGGCTTTTTCCGCCTGCTTTGGTGCCCCTTTCCTGCCCCTGCACCCGACCACCTATGCCCGGATGCTGGGCAGGAAGATGGAAGATGGCCAGGTAAATGTGTGGCTCATCAACACCGGCTGGTCAGGTGGTGCGTATGGTGTGGGAAGCAGGATCAGGCTTTCTTATACTAGAGCTATGATTACCGCTGCGTTGGAGGGTGACCTGAACCATGTGGGCTACCGCCGCCACTCCATTTTTGGCATGATGATTCCGAACTCCTGCCCCGGTGTACCGCATCAGATACTCAGCCCAAAAGCCATGTGGAATGATGATGAGGCTTTTTACAGGACCAGCAACAAACTGGCGAGGGCCTTCAACAAAAATTTTGCGCAGTATATGGATATTGCCGATGAAGAAATACTGGACGGTGCTCCCATGCCCAACGACCTGCTATAAGATACACACCGGGATGCAGTAACAGGAGGGCTGCACCTCCGGATTTTTCTGGCCTTCTGAAGCAATATTTTTTTCAAATCCTAACGCAGATCAAAATGATTACACAAGTCGTAAAAGACACAAATCCGGATACCCGCAAGCTCGGGCAGCCAGTAGGGGTTACCCTGGACCGCTTTATCAAGCGCAAAGAGGATGAGTTTCCTTATGCTTCCGGAGAGCTTTCTCAACTCCTCCGTGATATTGCCCTAGCTGCCAAAATTGTCAACAAAGAGATCAGCCGATCCGGTCTCCTCGGTATAGAAGGTGCCTACGGAAATGAAAACATACAGGGTGAGGAGCAGCAGAAGCTGGATGTGATCGCCAATATCCGTTTTATCCGAGCCTTCAGGAATGGGGGGGAGGTGGCGGCTATCCTCTCTGAAGAGGAAGATGATGTGATCACCATCAACCAGGACGCCAACTATATCGTCGCTATTGACCCGCTGGACGGTTCATCCAATATAGATGTCAATGTATCCATCGGTACTATTTTTTCTATCTACCGGCGTAAGTCAAAGCGGGGGTCAAAAATTAAAGCATACGATTACCTGCAGAAAGGCAGCGAACAGGTAGCGGCCGGATATGTGCTCTACGGCTCCTCCACTATGCTCGTTTATACCACCGGTTGTGGAGTGAACGGATTTACCTATGAACCATCGCTGGGAGAGTTTTTTCTGTCGCATCCGAACATCAGCAGCCCGCAAAACGGAAAAATTTACTCCATCAACGAAGGTAATTTCAACAAATTTGACCGCTCCATACAGGAGTATGTCAAATACTGCATGCGGATGGAGATGACATCCCGCTATATTGGTTCGCTGGTAGGGGACTTCCACCGAAACCTGCTCAAAGGAGGTATTTACCTGTATCCCCCGATGCGGCAGCAGCCCCACGGAAAGCTCCGCCTGATGTATGAATGTAATGCGCTGGCTTTCATCATTGAGCAGGCAGGAGGTAAGGCTACCGATGGCAAAAAAAGAATCCTGGACATAGAACCTGCAGATCTTCACGAGCGGACGCCCTTCTTTATCGGCTCCTCGGCACTGATTGATTCTTTACAGCACTTTATCATTTCTGACCTCAGAAAAATAGCCTAGACTTAGTTAGGATGTGTCGTAATTAACTTCAGGTGTCGCTGAACGCCTGGAGTTTTTTCTTTCAATTTTGCGGCTAACAAAAACCTGCCTTTCGTTAGGTTAAGAATGAATTTTTCAGGCAGGTTTTCTATGCTGCATATCCTGCATATCATGGCTGAACTACCCGCATTGCCGTGAAAATAGTTGATTAGCGCATAAGATCCCCGTAGGTACGGATGCCACTTTTACGGGCTTTGGCCAACAGTTTTAGCAGGAGTTGGGCGGTAATGTAGGCATCTCCCGCTGCGGTATGCCGGTCATCGGGGCGTATGCTGTAGCGCTCGCACAATTGGTCAAGGCTGTAATCTTCAGGGCGGATGTATTCGTCCAGTTGTGTGCCATGTTCCAGACGTTTGGCCAGGTGAGCAGTATCCAGTACCGGATTTTTGAGTTTGAAGCCAAAGTGTGCCTGGCAAAGCCGGTTCAGCACCGCCAGGTCAAAAGCAGCATGATGTGCCACCAGTACAGCACTATCCATAAACTGAAGCAAATGCTGGAGAATCATTTCTTCCTTCAAGCCCTCCTGTAACTCGCGCCGGGTAATCCCGTGGATGGCTACCTGTTCGCTTACTGCGGCGGCCGGAGCGTAAGCCGTAAATTCCAGGCTCTGGCTGGGTAAAATGGAAGTATCCTGAACTACTACCGCTCCCAGGGAAAGCAGTTTCGTCTTGGCTGGGTCCAGTCCATTGGTCTCCGTGTCCAGCACCACAAACCTTATCTGGGGTATCAGGCTGCGTTTATCATTTTTATTGCGGCAGTTTTGCAGATACTGCAGTGCAAATGGAGGCAGCTGTCGTTTTGAAGGAAATATTTTTTGCCAGAAAGACATAGTATGCTTTAAGGTAGAAAAGTAAGAAATTATTTTCCTTTTGGCACCAGCAGCATTCTAGATCGGGTCACGGCTTAAATGATAAAAGCCCGTACAATGTACAGGCTTTGGATATTTGAAGAGCAGGAAAAGATCAGTAGTTAACCACTTCTCGTTCCTCGTGCATGGCATGTCGCTTAGGTGTACCTACTTTACCACCGGCCACGGCCACGCCAGCGCCCAGGAGCAGTGCCACAAAGCTCCAGATAGCAGCGCTTGATGCTGCGTCGGCAGCTTTTTGTGCTGCCTGCTGTGCCTCTTGTCTTGCTTCGGCCTTCAGTTCCTGCAGCCGCTGCTGGGCCTGCTGTACATTTCTTACGACTACATCAGCGATGTTATTGACGGTCTGTTCTGAAAGATCGGTACGTGCAGCTACCACGTTAACCACATCTTCCCGGTTGATTTCCTGCGTCAGGTTCTGGGTACGGTTAAGCAGTTCCTGCACCATGGATTGTATTTCCTGATCAGTAAGGTTCTCTTCATTTCTGAGGGACTGCCTGATATTTTGTATACTTTGTTGAGCAGTTTGCCTTACCGAATCAGGCTGAAGCTGCGGATCTTCGGTCTGGCGGAGTATCTGTTTGATCTCAGTGGTGATCTGTCCCAGGCTTATACTACTCTGCTGATTCTGGTTCTGGTTCATATTCTGGTTCTGGTTATTGCCGGGATTATCAATAATCGCTTCCACGCCTGAACCTACAGTGGACAAGGTTTGAGAAATCACGCTGCCTACACCACTGATGATGCTGCCTACGGTAGTCGTCAGTAGCCAGAAAAGTATTAGGGTGAAAGCACACCAGGAAAGCACTCCATGAATGATGCTGATAGAGCCTAATGGTATTCCTGCTACCCGCGCCGCAATAAAAGCCCCGGCAAAAATGGAAATCAGGTTGCTGATGATCCACCAGATGATCGCACCGGTGCCTATGCCGGACATGGCATTTTGCTCTGCTACAGGGTTTATACTTGCCAGGCCAATCCCGATTCCCAGGAGGTTGAGCACCAGCATACTTACCAGTGATATCAGTACGCCAGCCAGAATAGCGCCCCACGAAAGTTTTTTGTACCATACTGTTCCGGCCTCAGTATAAACGTCTGTTCGGGCATAGCTGCCATCCTGGTAATTGGGGTGATCTGCATTTCTAGCCATAATAAAAAAATTTCGGTTGAGGAATGATTTGTCTAAAAAGTAACTTGCTAACTGCTGTAATCCTTCAATGTTATTCCCCTGATTTGAAAGTTCTGCTCTATATCAGCTATTGACGAATACTGACTAGGCTCATTAGGTATTTAAATAAGTTTATCAGTCATTTTATCGTATTCCTGTCCTGCTGCCAGTGGGCCTCTTGGCTCTTTCTTAAAAAAGATCACGCAGAATTTACCTTTGCTACAGGGGGGGTATTCTTCCTGAAAAACCATTAGCGAAGCAGGGGGGTAGCTTAAAAAAAACATGGATCCAACGATGTACATTCCCCTGCTGGTCATTGTGGTACTGCTCATTGCCGGAATCATCTTCTATCAGCATAAAATGAAACGCGAAAAGTATCACCTGGACGAAAGAGAGGAGGCTATCCGCAGCCGGCAGGCACGGCAGAACAAGCCCCGCGACCAGTAATGATGCATCATCTACAGGCATCTGATTACCTTCTCAGGTAGTCCAGCTGGAAGCGGTGTCGCAGGATTTCCTGTACTTCAGTGATTGTCTCAAACACTGCCCGCAGGCTCTGCCGCTGTATTTTGTTGAGCCGCTGCGGATGGATATAGCGCCCGGAATTCTGGTCTCTCAGCCCTTCACGGGTCCTTAGTGCCATCAGCAGGCCGTAGCCATCGGCAGCATCACGGTAAATCTTTTCCCGGTTTTTGTCTCTTTTAGCCAGCGCCTCAAAGCGCTCCATGGTGCTGGTAATTCCTGCGATTCCCTCCTCATAGCAAAGTACACGGGCAGCATCCGCCAGGGGCATCATTGCCCGCCGCTTGATGTCAAATTCATCCTTATGCTCCCCGCTTTTTTCTACCACAAAATTCCTGAAGAAACTGAGGGGCGGAGGATTCATCAGGGCGTTGTTGGCGAAGAGATTGAGAAAGAGCGACTGTTTGCTGATCAGTTGCTGAATAACTCCAAATAACGCATCGGCAAGACTGCTATCACCGTAGGTGGGGCGGAAGTCAAAGAAAATGCTGGCATGCATGAGTGCTTCAGGCTCAGGCTCCTCTATCCATCCAGAAAAATGAGCTTTCCAACCGCTTAGCGGCTGGCACCACCTGGGGTTACTGGCCATGATATCCGCCGGGCATTTTTCAAACCCACATTCCATAAGGCTTTGATTCACCGCATGGGCAAGTGCCATAACGTACTCCTGTACTTCCCTGTCATTTTTTTGCGGGGCGTCGTACAGGAGAGCATTGTCCTGATCGGTTCGGAGTAGCTGCTCCTTGCGTCCTTCGCTGCCCAGCGATAGCCAGCAGTAGCGTAGACCTTCCGGCCTGTCGGACGCGATTTTATGCTCAGCCAGGGAAATGGCAGTGTGGATGATGGTGTCGTTAATGGCGGTAATCATTTCGCTGATGAGCCTGATATCCACCTCCCGTTGGATATAGCGGCTCAGGAGTTTTTCGGCCTGATCCCGGATATAGCGCAGCTCATGGGACTGACGGGCTTTCTGGGCCTGTTTGATCAATACGGTGATGTTGCTGGCCTGTACCAGGAGGAGGTCATGGTCAGTAATGATGCCCACCGCCCTTCCCTGACTACTACCATCTTCGGTCAGGCAGATGTGGTGTACCTGCTTTTGTAGCATTTTGATCTGCAGGTCGCTGACCGAACTTTGCGGTGGGCTGGTTATCACCGGGCTGCTCATGATTTTGCTGACGGTTTCCTTCAGGCCAATTCTGCCGGTGACCACCTTATCACGAAAATCAGTATCAGTCACGATACCGATAGGCGCCTGGCTGTCATTTACAACCAGTATGGACCCAACACGGGCCTCAGACATCAGCCGGGCTGCCTCCTGTATGGAAGTCTCCGGCATGCAATGTAGCAGTTGTTGCTTCTTCTGTTGCTGCAGCACCTCGTCCAGCTGAAAAAGGTGGAAGTCAGACTCCGTATCATTTGTGCCATAGCGGCCACCCTGTTTGAAGTCGGAAGCGATCTGTGAACGTTCATACCGTACTACTGACTGCCCTGAAGCCAGCCCGGCGGCAAAGAACAGCGCCACCTGCGGCGTTCTTTCCAGTTCCAGCTCAAAGAGCGCAATGGGAACAGCATACAAAAGGCTCTCCTCCTGCACCAGGGCAGTCAGGATATAAGGAAGCCGCGACAGCATGGAACGTACCCCAAAGAGGTCGCCCTCATCGCATTTGTCCACCAGTTGATCGCCTTTGCGCAGGGCCACAGAGCCTTCCTTTACCAGGTAAATATGTGCACCGGGGGGATCACCTTCCTGAAAGACTGTCTGACCAGCTTCAAAATAACGAACGATTACCTGTGCTGAGATTGCCTGAAGGCGTTTCTGGTCAATCAGGCTGAAGGGTGGGTACTGCTTCAGGAAATCATAAATCCTGAGGCTTATGGTATTGGATGGTGCAGGCATAGTGGTGAGACTGGTAGTAGTCTTCTTAAAGTAAAAATTTTTCTTTAACTGAAGCGAGTGAACCATCAAAAAATGCAGCTCTGTCCATTGGGAAAAAACATTCAAATGAAAGGAGCATCTGTTGAGTAGTTTAACTTTGAAATATCATTTCCAGATGAAATAAAAGCAGCATTTTTGTTTTCTTAAATGTCGTCACACTACTTACTGCCTCAGTAGGCCTCTAATAAACTTTTCTACTTTCAGAAAAACTATGGATATTTCCATTGCCAGGCAGAAATTTAGTATTCTGCATCTAGTTTTAGCATTCTCATGTATAAACAAACCGAAGTAAATACTGATGAAAAAATTCCTATATACGCTTAAAAAGAAAGTTCAGGAGAAATCCAGGGGAGCCAAACAGGATCATTTTTATGCTTTATGTGGTGAGCATGAATCAGTGCTGGATGTGGGCGTTCATAGGGAGAAGCCCAACAGTCCGAAACCAGCTAACTACTTTATCAAAACATTTAGGTACGATCCGGCAAACTATACCGGACTGGGCATCGAAGACATGAGCAACGTCAGGAAGAAGTATCCCCAGATGAAGTTCGTGCAATACCCTGGGGGCAGGTTTCCTTTCAAGGACAAAGAATTTGACTGGGCTTTCTCCAATGCGGTCATTGAGCATGTAGGTAGCATAGCTGCTAAGATCGACTTCATCAGGGAAATGTGCCGTACGTCAAAAAATGTTTTTTTTACTACGCCCAACAAGTATTTTCCTATGGACTCGCACACCATGGTTTGGTTTATTCACTGGAACGATGATAAATTTCTCAGATGGCGCAAAAAACACAATCAGTGGCTTCCAAAAGAAAAGCTGAACCTGGTTTCTCTGAAAGAACTTAAGTTTCTTCTTAAAGAGGCCGGTGTCAAAGACTACCTGATCAGGAAGAACAGATTTCTGGGTATGACCATGACCTTTACGGTTGTAATCAGCGGTCAGGATTCAGATCAGCATGGTCAGGCCAGCCTTCAGTTTGAGAAGGAAAAGGTAGAGGCATAAAAATAAATATGATCTGAAAAGACAAAGCAGGATTCAGAGAGTTGTAGTTTTTAAGCGTAGTTTTTTCATTTTTTAAACTTTATACCTATGAAAATCAGTAATTCCCTGATCGCCGGTGCAGCAGGCGCTCTCACGCTCAACCTGCTGCATGAAGGCACCCGCCAGTTTCGTTCAGATGCCCCCCGGGTGGATTTGCTCGGTAAGCAAATGATGCTGAGAGCGTTTAGAAAAAGCCACAGAAAAGCACCAAAAGGTAAGAACCTCTACTGGAGTACCCTGGTAGCCGACCTGGTTTCCAATGCTTTGTATTACAGCCTGATTGGCTGGGGTAAGGGCAAAAATGCCTGGATCAGGGGGCTCTTGCTGGGTATGTCGGGCGGCTTGGGTGCGCTTCGTCTGCCTCCGCTCGTAAAACTGTCCAGAAGGAAGGTAGCCAGGAGAAAAACAACCCGCTGGATGACCCTCGCCTGGTATACCCTGGGAGGAATCGCAGCCGGAGGGCTGGGACGTTGGCTAAGCCGCCACGCTTAAGGGACTATCTTTTAATTAAAAATTATCATTGTCGTGAGGAGAAAAAAAAAGAGCCTTAACAGCCTGATCAGGAATCTGTATGATTTCAAGGGATTTCCGATGGTAGCGCTCGCATTGGGCGGGCTTTTTTTACTGGAATGGCGCTATCCCTTACGAGAACGCAAAATACCCAAGATGCGCAGACTCTGGACCAATGCCAAGCTGATACCGCTGGCCAGTCTGAGTCTGCGTTTTGCACTGGTACCTGCCATGGTGAAAGCAGCCGCGCTGGCCGGAAAGCATCGTTTCGGGCTGATCAACCAGTTGGGGCTAAAGACTTTACCGGCTGACATACTCAGCTTCCTTCTGCTGGACTACGGTAACTACCTTTGGCACCGCCTGACCCACCGCATTCCCTGGCTTTGGAGATTCCACCAGGTGCACCATGCCGACATGGATATGGATGTCAGTACTGCGCTGCGCTTTCACATAGGGGAAATGCTGCCATCGGTGGTATATCGCGGAGGCGTAGCCGCTTTGGCCGGCGCTACTCCCCGCATGGTGCTGGTGTATGAGATTTTCTTTGAACTGGCGAATAATTTTCACCATTCTAACCTGAAGCTACCCGAGAAAGTGGATAAAAAGCTCAGCCGTATTATTGTGACCCCCCGGCTTCATGGTATTCATCATTCTATTGTGAAGCAGGAAACTGACAGCAACTACACAATTGTGTTTTCCTGCTGGGACCAGTTACACCGTACTTTCCAAAATGATATTCCCCAGGACCGTATCAATATAGGGGTGCCCTATGTGCGTGAGCATTTGGATGCCGAAGCACTGCTTAAAATGCCTTTTCAGCCGAAAAGTCAATGGCAACTTCCGGATGGTACTGTGCCAGAAAGAAAAAGAGATAGCCGTGAAAGTACGGAGAATTAGACATGCACATGTCAGGCTGATACGGTATCTGTCTTATATATCGGGAGGGCGAAGCAAAAACGGCTACCCTTGCCAGGCTCGCTTTCTACCCAGATTCGCCCACTGTTTTTGTCAATGAACTCTTTACAGAGTATCAGGCCCAGTCCTGTGCCTTTTTCATTGGCAGTGCCCCGGGTGGTAAATGACTGTCTGCCAAAAAGAAGCGCCTGCTGTTCTTTTGAAATACCCATGCCGGTATCCGCCACGCAAAGCACCCCTTCCTCCTCACGCTGAAAAGCAGATATGGTAATGCTGTCGCCGGACTTACAGAATTTGATCGCATTGGAAATCAGGTTCTGCAGTACGATCTGGATCATGATGTCATCGGCCATCACAAATAATGGCTGGGAGATTTCACTTTGCAGCCGTATATTCTTTAGTTCCGCCTGGGACCTGAGGAGTTCTGTCTTGTTATAGGCCAGGTACTTAAGGTTGATCTTTTCCTGGTTGATGGAGGTGCCCTCCAACTGGTTCCTGGCCCAGTGGAGCAGGTTGTCCAGCAGGTTATTGGTATAGCTGACGTTTTTGATTAATTCCGGCAAAAACATTTTAAATTCCTGCTGGTCTATAAGCCCTTCCTTTACCAGGTCCAGGCTGCCGGAGATAGAGTTCAGCGGACTTTTCAGGTCATGGGAGATGATGGAGAGCAGCTTATCCTTCATCTGGTTCAGATCCTGTAACTGGCTCGCCTGCCTGGCGAAATCCTCCTTCTGTCTTTTGATGTCGTTGTTACGTTCCTGCAGAAGCTGGTTGGCTTTATTTTTCATATACCGGCTCCGAAATAGTACCACGATCAATATGACCAGCAGTAGCAGCAGCCCCGTGAGCAGGTAGATTTGCGTTCTGGCTCTCTGGTTCAGCATCTGCTCCATTTCATTTTCCTGGGTAAGGATATCAATCTCACGGCTTTGCCGTTCGTAATTCATAAAATTGAGCTTTTGCTGGTCTGCTTTCTTTTGAAGGCTGTCTTTATGAGTGATAGAGAGGCTCAGGTAATGGTATGCGCTATCAAAAGATGCGCGAGCTGCATACGTTTTGGAAAGCGTAGCCAGCGTCTGGTACTCCAGCTCCTTTATGGAAGTTATTTCTGCCTGCCGGGCAGCTTCACCAGCCAGCTCAGCAGCTTCTTCAATTTTTCCCTCCTTCAGCAGGATTTCTGCCAGCATCTGCTTACTACGGATCAGCGATCTTTGTTCATCATACTGCAGGGCCAGAGATTTACATTTCTCCAGAAAGAAAAGGGCTTTATCATAATTATTTTGGCGGTAATAAAGATCCGCTCTCTTAAAAAAAAGTATTGGTAGCAGTGCAGCCGCATTAGCTTCCGCTATGGGTAAAGCCAGCTCCAGGTACCATTCAGCTGAGTCAAACTGCTCTATTTCTATGTAACTCTTGGCCAGATTATTATAGGTAACGGCAATTCTCTCCTCATGCTGTAAATTTTTGAAAAGCCGGAGGGCTTTGCGATAGTGGGCAATTGCTGAAGCGTGATTGTCGGCAGATGCGTAAATGATGCCGATGTTACCCAGGTTTTTAGCCTCGAGGTAGTCGTCTTGGAGGCGGTGTGCTAACTCTTTGGATAAAATAAAGTGTTGTAGTCCATCCTCAAGTTTGCCTATGTTAGAGTAGGCAGCACCCATGCTGTTAAGCGAAAGGGCTTTGCCCCGCTCATAGCCCAGGGCATCGGAGAGACTATCGGCCTCCAATGCGTAATCCAGTGATTGTTGGGGTCTCATGTACAGGTAACTGCCGGAGAGGGCATTGAGCAGTATCACCTTATTGCTGTCGGGCCTGGCGGTAGCCAGTTGCTCCAGCAGGCTATCAGTAGTAACCTGGGAGAATACAGTCAGCGGCAGGCTTAAAGTAACCACACAAAAAATCACCCTCAACCTTGCTGAGATATAATGCAGATGATTAGGATGGTAATTAAGAAGGCGCATAGTTAGCAAATTGCATACTGAAATGTAATAAATCCCACCGCCAGAAAGTCACAACTAAACGAATTTACAGCAATTAAAACATGAGATATATCAGTCTGATTCATAAAATATCATCCTGCAGAAGATCCAGCATGTAAGGGCAGGGTCTGTTTATGATGATAAATACTTGGTATCAACCATCGGACCATCTTATTTTTCAACAACGATCAATTTTTGATGGTAATGTTAAAATTTCTGTCAGTAAACCACCCCCTTTTTAACATATTACCCAACTGGCCGATTTCAGTACGAGGTAAGGTTAAGGGTAAGATATGTTTTTTATCTTTTATAGCTTTCGGCTTGATCACCACTATCTGTGCCCTTTTCCTTCATTTATCCTTGTGGTAAAAAGCGGTTTTTATACGATAACTCAATGCGCCTTCGTTCCTAAGAAAATGTCCGCAGTCTGCTGCCGGACAAACAACAGGTGTTGCATAAAAACTAAACTAACATGAACAGGTATCTGACCCTATTGCTGTGTGGTCTGCTGGGGACCGCTATGACCTCATGCGACAAGACCGACGACCTTCCTAACCTTAATAGCAGTTTTCCGCTTTATCTGGATTACTGGAACCCCGATGGAGATAGTCCGGAAATCAGCTTTGACGAAGCAAATACCTCTGAGGCTATCAGGATTGATTTTGAAAAAACCTTTGGCGGCTCTGTAGTGGGCAATTCTCTCAGCCAGGTAGCGATTGATAATTTCAGGATTATTGACCGAAACAACATCAACCACCAGATCCGGAGCATCACTGCCTATGAGTACCGGGCTGATATTGACGACTGGAAAGAGGACGTAGAGTTTATCATGGAGTACGAAACCATAGAAGATATGGCCGTAGTGCTGGTACTGGACCGAAGTGAATCGCTGGGCGAGGATTTCAGTAAGGTTAAGGAATATGCCGGAGACTTTGTCAGCCGGATATTTGAGGAAACGGATCAGTTGCAGGTAGGAGTGGTAGACTTTGCCGATGAGGTAAACGCCCTGCCTCTCAGTGCAGACCAGGATGAGATTACCGACTATATTGGCCGTCTGCAGCAGGGGCGTTTTACTACCCTCTACGAAGCGGTAAACAAAGGGCTTAACATGCTGCAGGAAGTAGATGCTGAAGCCAAAGCCATTGTGATCTTCACCGATGGTACCGACAATAATTCTAACCTGGAGTACAATCCGGATTTTCTGGAAAATAAGATCAAGGGAGAGGGTGACAAACCCTCCGATAAAATCATTAGTTTTTCTATTGGCCTGGATGGCAAAGGGGAAGTGGATAAGGTAGTGCTCAACAAGCTCACGGCCAATGGGGGCGTGGCTACTTTTCCGCGTTCACTGACTGAGCTACAGCGGGTTTTTGAGAACTTTTCCAGTGGCATCGCCAATGTATACCGGCTCACCTACGTACGAAACCGACTGGCCATCCCCGAAGATCAGCCAGTAAAGCTGCGCTTTGAGATAGAAACCGTCAGGAAGTAAATTGCCGCCTTGAGCACTAATGCATAATATGCTAAAATTTGGTACCCGCTCTGAGCGGGTATCTTTTTTGGCGGTCGGGCTGATGGAAGCCGTGGAATGAATCTGAACATACCCGGCGGGACCTTGTTTTATTTGTTGAAAACAAAGCAAAAGATCATCCAGGCAGTAAAGCGATCATGAATATTTTTCACTTCTCACAATTGTCATTGTCCAAAAGAGCCAGTTATACCTGGGCTAAGGGAAAGTTTATCATAGCCAGAAGAAGTAAGTACCATGTTTATTATCTGTATGAAGTCCAGGGGTTTTTTGCTGAAATAGGCTATACCTCCGCTTTGAATAAAATTGAATTTATTGAAGCTTTCCGGGATGCTGCCCGCCTGAATCCCTACCTGGAAACCATTGAACTGGAAGAACTGCCTATCTGATGCCCTTCTTCAAAGCTAATTATCTTCATACGCTTTGTATCCTTTGAGCCCTATCCGTGTACCCAACTCCGGCCTGCTACATTTCCCATCAACTATTCTTTGTATTGATTTAGAAAATAGCTACATTCTCTAGTGATAATACTCCCAGCAGAAGTTTAATATTTTGGTAATAATGGTTTTGCCTCTTTTGCTGCAAGATTATGTACTTTCACCTTGAAATATTTGTTTTCATAAGCTGAAATTTATTCTAGCCATGCTGCATCCGCCTACAGTTGAACAACAGGATCATTCGCTCTGGATAGCGATGAGAAATGGATCTGTGGGTGCGTTTGAACAGCTCTATGATCGCTATTTTCCCCAGCTTTTTTCTTATGCCATGCGCTTTTGTGCTGACCGGGACCTGGTCAAAGACTGCCTGCAGGATTTTTTCGTGGAAATTTACCAGCGCAGGGATTCTCTCAGCGAAGTGCAGCGAGTGAAGCAATATTTATTTGTATCATTCCGCCACAGGATCATGAAGCATCTGTCAGGCAGAAGATTGATGTCAGAACCGCTGCGCGACGACTATCACTTTGAGGTCTGTTTTTCGCATGAAGATCAGCTGATAGAGGATCAGTTTGATGCCTACCGTAAGCAGCAACTGCTTAAAGCTTTCTCTAACCTGAGCAGCCGTCAGAAAGAAGCGATTTTCCTGCGCTTTTATGAAAATATGCGCTATGATGAAATAGCCGATATCATGAAAATGAAGGAAGTGAAGTATGCCCGTACCCTCGTCTATCGTTCGCTGGTGTCATTACGGGCTTCCGTCAAAGGTAAGAGTCTCACCTTGTACTCTTTTCTTCCCTTCTTTTTTAATCCTTTTCTGCAGCGGCACTAACGTCCGCCCTATGCCAGGATTTCTTTGACCACCCTGCCCGACACATCCGTAAGTCTGAAATCCCTACCCTGAAAGCTATAGGTCAGCTTTTCATGGTCCATACCCAGCTGGTGCAGTATGGTAGCCTGCAGGTCATGCACGTGTACCCTGCCGCTGATTCCATGAAAGCCAATTTCATCAGTTTCACCGTAGCTGAAGCCTTTTTTGATACCAGCACCGGCCATCCACATCGTAAAAGCGTCACCGTGATGGTCACGGCCCTTATAGTCAGCTCCGGAGCGGGCCTCCATCATGGGGGTGCGGCCAAATTCTCCTCCCCATACTACCAGCGTTTCATCCAGTAAACCCCGCTGTTTGAGGTCTTTGATCAGGGCTGCCGTAGCCTGGTCCATACTTTGGCACATATTTTTGAGGCCATCGTTGACACCATTTCCCTTTCCGGTTCCGTGGTGGTCCCAGCCTCGGTGAAACAGCTGGACAAAACGCACACCTTTTTCTACCAGCCGGCGGGCCAGCAGGCAGTTGTTGGCATAAGAGCGCTTGCCGGGTTCGGTGCCGTACATCTCGTGGATATAGTCGGGTTCATCATTAATATTCATCACCTCGGGCACCTCCGCCTGCATGCGAAATGCCAGCTCGTACTGCGAGATACGCGATAATATTTCCGGATCACCGGCCTCCTGGTACTCTTTTTCGTTGAGCTTACTGATGGTTTCAATAGAAAGCTTCC
>CAZFFW010000020.1:0-47534 GCA_964518125.1 uncultured Porifericola sp. | reverse complement strand
CTCATTTTTAATTGGCTTAAGTTAACGACTATGGACGATAGTCGGACCGGCATTGAGGGGAAGGTAGATCAGTAATTAGCAGATTGGTGATGTAGCTCAAAGCAGACGAAGCATGGAAAAGATTACCGACATCAGTCAACTGGACCTCAATAAATCATATACCTATGCCGACTACCTCACCTGGCAGATCAAGGAGCGGGTGGAGTTGATTATGGGTAAAATATTCAAGATGTCGCCTGCGCCTTTGTCGCAGCATCAGTATATCAGTACCATATTAATGGTCGGTATTGGATATTACTTAAAAGGAAAGACTTGTAAGGTGTTTTCCGCCCCTTTCGACGTGCGATTGCCTATACAAAATGAAAATGGCGAGCCCAACACTGTGGTACAACCCGACATCTGCGTGATCTGCGATGAAAGTAAAATTGACAGAAAAGGCTGCAACGGTGCGCCTGATTTAATTGTGGAGATCGTGTCGGAAAGTTCCGTACAGCGCGACCTTCACGAGAAATACGAATTGTACGAACAATCCCAAGTGCGCGAATACTGGATCGTTCATCCCAACGACAAGACCCTGAGCATCTTCATCCGCAATGATGAAGGACGGTATGTACCCTCTAAACCACTTACCTACGGAGACATAGCGCGAAGCACCGTGCTGCCAGGCCTGAGCATCGACCTGAACGAAGTCCTGCAAAATGTGGTAAACGATCCGGAGGAAAGTTATAGTAGCTGAAAGCTCAAAGCTCAAAGCTGAAAGCAGAAGGCTGAAACACCAAGTCAGACGGTAGTCGGACCGGCAACGAAGGTAGATTGGTAGACTCGTAGACTAGTAAAGTAGTAGATTAGTAGACTAGTAGACTAGTAGATTGGTACCATAGCTCAAAGTTGAAGGCTCAAAGCTGAAAGTTAAGGGGAAGCTATCCCCCTCTGGAGGGGGTGCAGTGGGAGGAAAAGCAGTGGATGGGTATAATAGCTCAAAGCTCAAGGCTCAAAGCTGAAAGCAGAAGTCTGAAACACCAGGTCAGACGATAGTCGGACCGGCATTGAAGGGAAAAAGCCCAAAGTTTAAAGGTGATAGCATATTGTTCTCAGATTCAGCGAATGAAACAACACCCGAGAAAAAAAGGATCATCCTAAGCATGGCAGTACCACACCAGCAAATAACACAGGTAGTAATCAAACGACTCAGGCAGACACTGCCAGACCTGCAGGCGGTATATCTGTTTGGCAGCCGGGTTCAGGAAGCCGCCACCAACCGAAGCGATTGGGATTTTGCCTTTCTCAGCCGCAGCGGTTTGTTCTCTTTGGCCCTGTGGGATTTGAAAACTGATCTCGAAGCAGTCCTGAATGTCGACATCGATTTGATAGACCTGTACAAGGCCAACACGGTGCTGCAGATGCAAGTGCTTGAGAAAGGTCATTTGCTTTGGCAAGCCGATCCCACAAAAGTGGCTGAATTCGAATACCTCACCATGTCTTTTTACCAAAAACTCAATGATGAGCGGAAGCTCATATTGGCCGACATCCAGACCCGGGGCAGTGTGTATGGATGATGTGGTGCTCCAAAAAGCGGCGAGTATTGAACGATGTGTGAAGCGGGTAAAGGAAGAATATGCCGCCGCCGGAGATGACTTATATGACGATTTTACACATCAGGATGCGATTATACTCAATTTGCAACGCGCTTGCGAGCAGAGCATAGACCTCGCCAACCACATCATTCGTAAAAGCCAGTGGACCCTGCCCGGGAGTAGCCGGGAGTCCTTTGATGTGCTGGCGGCGAACGGGGCCATTTCCAGCAGACTGGCCCATCGCTTAAAAAAAATGGTTGGTTTTCGCAATTTGGCAGTGCACGAATACGAACGGCTGAACATCGATATCCTTAAAAAAATAGTGGAACAGCATCTTGATGAGTTTACAGAGTTTTCTTCAATGGTATTGAAAAAATTTGGTTAATCGATGCATTTATTAAGTGACGATAAAGTAGCTAATTACCTGCCAGCCATGCAGCAGCTTTATCATTTTTTGAAAGAAAACACAGTGTCTGATTTCGGGCTAAGCGATAGAATACTTCAATACCTCACTCAGGCCGCCAGCCAGTTTCACGATATAGATAAGCTGGTATTATACGGGTCGAGGGCAATGGGCAACTATAAGCCAGGATCCGACATCGATTTATGCTGTATGGGTAGTGCTGTCACAGGGGCCACTATTCGCAGGCTGCATGGTCTGTTGAATGAAGAGTTGCCCATTCCCTATTTTGTGGATGTGCTGGCATTCGATGCCATCAGCAATGAGGCCTTAAAAAAGCACATAGTGCAGCGTGGTATTGAGCTTTATGCGAAGGATCCTCAATGTGAATATGGAGATAGACCAAAGCGGAATGCCTGAGGAGACTTACCTTTCAGTATCTGACTATTCCTCGCACCTCTTTTGGGATGTGGATAAAACTAAACTTGACCTCAACGAGCGCAAGGAATTTCTGATGAACAGAGTGCTGGACTACGGCCTGATGAAGGACTGGAATCAACTGCGTGCAGACCTCGGGCTGGAAGAAATCGGCAGGATAGCCAAGGGGTTACGTTCTTTGGATCCACGGTCCGCCTCCTTCATAGCGCTTTTAACAGGCGCTGGTGTTAAAACCTATCGATGCTCTATCCATCAACAGTCGAGCCCACCACATTGGCACTTCTGAATGAACTGATGACCAGGTCTCAGGTAAAACAAGAAATAAAAACAGCCACAGAGAATTACTTAAAAAATTGATGCCATGCTTTGCTTTAAAGCGATCAGTTACTACATCAAAATTCATCCAATGTCTACCCCCTCATCCAAAGTAGCTTTCCGCTTTATCCTTTCAGCTAGTACATGAGCCAACATCAAAAAATAACGATATACAGTGCCAACACCACCGACAGGTCGCTGCTCAACCACCTGAGAGAAGTTTTTCAGGAATTGCCAGACGCACATGAGCTGGGTTATCGCCTATTCAGAAGGAATATCATGGCCATGTACCGGCAATCCCTGCTGGGAATAATTTGGGCGATCTTCCCCCCCTTGATCACAGCGGCGTTATGGATATTTCTGCGTGGCACCGTCATCGATGTGGCGGACACGGCCGTGCCATACCCGGTCTTCGTGCTTGTGGGCACCATGCTTTGGCAAATCTTTGCCGAGTCGATTCTGGCCCCCTTAAAAGCCATCACCACCAACAAGGCGATGCTGGTAAAGATCAACATTCCCCGCGAGGGGCTGCTGTTGTCGGGTATTTACGAAGTGCTTTTCAATGTGCTGATCAAGCTTTTGTTATTGGCGATCATCTTTGTGGCGTTTCAGCAAAGCATTTCATTTTCAGTATTATTGGTTGTGCCGGGCATCATCAGCATCATCATATGCGGTTCTGCTCTTGGGCTGCTGCTCACGCCCATTGGCATGCTCTACACGGATATACAGCGAGGGCTTACGATCGTCCTGCCCTTTTTAATGTACCTCACACCTGTGATATATCCATCACCTAAGGAGGGCGTGGTGGCGGTCATCATGAAGCTGAATCCCATGGCCACCTTGCTCGTCGAAACAAGGAATTGGTTTACCTCTCAGCCGGCGGAAGACCTCTCCATGTTTATCGTATATACAGCGGCATTCGTGCTGTTATCAATTTTAGGTTTGATGATCTTCAGGATCTCAATGCCTATGATCATCGAACGTATCGGTAGTTAAATGGAACCGCCAATTACGCGGATTGGACGATTTAGTAGCAGTATACAGATAAGCTTAATTGGCATAATTAGCGGTCCAGGAAATAATGTTTGCGGTTTGAGGTATATGAACAAGACTGAGACAGCTTCATGGGTATACTCACGTCTTCTTTAAGAATGAACGAAGATATCCGATGGCAACAGCGATTCAATAATTTTAAGCAGGCGGTTGCTCAGCTCACGAAGTTTATTGAAAAGGGTGATCTAAATGAATTGGAAGAACAGGGACTAATCCAATCGTTTGAATACAATTATGAACTTGCCTGGAATACCATCAAGGACTATTACGAAAGACAGGGAGAGACCAATATACAGGGTAGCCGGGATGCTATTCGTTTGGCATTTAAAAGAGGATTGATTGCCGATGGCAGCACGTGGATGGAGATGATCAAAAGCCGAACACTCACTTCCCATACGTATAATCAGAAAATAGCAGAAGAGGTAATTGTAGATATTAAAAGTTTCTATTACATACAATTTATCAAATTACGCGATACGCTTGAGGGCTTGAAAAAACAAAACGGATGAGCGAATTGGCATATGGTATATCCTTGGAAACCTGGGATCGAATTACAATGGTATTTCGCAAATCACCATCTATTGATCAGGTGATACTCTATGGAAGCAGGGCAAAAGGCAATTTCAGAAACGGTTCCGATATTGACTTATGCCTGTTAGGAAATCAGGTATCACTTTCAGATATGTATCAGTTGGAGACAGCCCTGGATGATTTAATGTTACCCTTCACATTTGATGTATCAATCTATTCAAAGATCACCAACAAAGATTTGATAGAGCATATTGATCGGATCGGCAAAGTGGTATATAGCAAAGTAAAGTCTGCCGCTCATCAACCAACAGCTAAGGGGAATGTAAAGTAGTGATACAACAGCAACAACTTATCCTTATCGACTTTTGGGGAACTAAAGAAGGCTATTGATAAAAGTAGTTTCAACTCCAGAAAAAGCGAGACAGGCATGAATTGCAGGATAATAGGAGGATCATGATTCATCATTCCAGCCCTCCCCATACCGACAAGATGAATACTAAGTAATTAATGAGCACTGATAGAGAAGTTTTAGTAAAGGTAGAAGGCGTCTCCAAAAAGTTCTGTCGCGATCTCAAGCGCTCTCTCTGGTATGGTGTCAAAGACATTTCCTCTGAGCTGTTTGGTGCGCACAAAAACGGCCAGCTGCGTCCCAAAGAGTTCTGGGCGGTGGACGATGTGAGCTTTGAGCTGAAGCGCGGGGAATGCCTCGGCCTCATTGGTCACAATGGCGCAGGCAAAAGCACTTTGCTTAAAATGCTGAATGGCTTGATCAAACCCGACAAGGGCTCCATTACCATGAAAGGCCGCATAGGCGCGCTGATTGAGCTTGGCGCAGGCTTCAACCCCATCCTCACCGGTCGAGAAAACATTTACAACAATGGCGCTGTGCTGGGCTTTAGCCGCAAGGAGATCGATAAAAAATTCGATGCCATTGTGGATTTTGCTGAAATAGGTGATTTTATCGATACACCAGTGCAGAATTACAGCAGCGGCATGAAGGTACGTCTGGGTTTTGCAGTGGCAGCCCAGATGGAGCCCGATGTGCTATTGATTGATGAGGTATTGGCGGTGGGAGATGTTGGTTTTAGAGCTAAATGTTTCAGTAGAATTGGTGAATTACAAAATAACAGTTCGATAATTTTTGTAAGCCATGCCATGAATCAAATAAGTAGAATAAGTACTACCCTGATTCATATGCATAGAGGAGAAATAGCCTATCAGGGTTCAGAAATGTCTAAAGGAATTGACCAATTTTTAAATGGTTTTAATAGTGAGTCCTATAAGGCCTTAGGCAATTATAATGCTATTAGAATTGAGCATTTTTTGTTAAATGGCAATAATGCATTTAAAAAGAATTTTAAATTCAGACAATTTGAAAAAATAACAATTGATTTTCAATTTACTCCTCAAGTTAAGAATAAGATATTCGGCATTACCTTTACAATTTTCGATCAAGAATTAAAAGGAGTGGCGGCCGTTGCAAATCCGAAAGATAATAATAAAGTCTTTGTTAAAAATAATCTTGTCACAGTAAAGGCTTCATTTACAAATCAATTAGCACCCGGAAAATATTTTATTGCGATACATATCAATAAATATGATGACTTAAGACCTGAGTTTTTAACTGAATTTAGGCAAGTTGCTTCATTATTAGTAACTGGTAGTCAATTCTATACTCTTATCCCAATTCATTTAGAGTCACACTTTGAATAATCTTTATAATGCTAAACAATAAATCAATATTAATAACCGGTGGTACTGGCTCTTTTGGAAAAAAGTTTGTGGAATTAGTACTGCAAAAGTTTCCGGATGTAAAGCGCCTGGTTGTTTATTCGCGCGATGAATTGAAACAGTTTGAAATGTCGCAGATATATCCTGCGGAAAAATTTCCAAATGTTAGATTTTTCATAGGTGATGTAAGAGATCGTGATCGTTTGAAGAGGGCTTGCGAAGGCATCGACACAATTGTTCACGCTGCTGCCTTGAAGCAGGTACCTGCAGCCGAATACAATCCGATGGAATGCATTAAGACCAATATATTGGGGGCTGAAAATGTTATTGAAGCGGCTATGACTAATGGAGTACATAATGTGGTAGCATTATCCACAGATAAGGCAGCCGCCCCTATCAATCTATATGGTGCTACCAAACTGTGCAGCGATAAACTTTTTATCGCTGCCAACAATATGAAAGGCAAACGGGATTTACGCTTTTCCGTGGTTCGATATGGTAATGTGATGGGGTCCAGAGGTTCAGTAATACCGTTTTTTTTAGATAAAAGAAAAACAGGCATTTTACCCATTACTGATGCCGAAATGACCCGCTTTAATATATCTCTGGATGAAGGAGTAGAGATGGTATTTTATGCCCTGGAAAATGCCATGGGTGGCGAAATATTTGTGCCTAAAATTCCGAGCTACCGAATTACTGAATTGGCCAAAGCAATTGCTCCGACATGCAAACAGATAATCGTGGGCATTAGACCGGGTGAAAAACTGCATGAAGAAATGATCACTGCTGCAGATAGTTTGAACACCCTGGATGCAGGTCCCTATTACATAATATTACCTGCCGGTTCCAAACTCAGGGATGTATATAGTCAGAAAAAAAATGCTAAGCCGGTCACACCTGGCTTCTGCTATAATTCCGGTGAAAATGAACAGTGGCTTACCTCGGAGAAGATCAGGCAACTTATTCAGGAACATGTCGATCCTGATTTTATTTATTAGGGAATTGAATACAATCTCCTTAGAATAAAATAGAAATCACCTATCAAATGCCAGCAGCCAATAATAAGCCTCTTCATATAATTCCTTATGGCAGACAACTCATCACCCAGGAGGATATTGAGGCGGTGGTCGAAGTGCTAAAATCTGATTATCTTACCCAAGGGCCGAAGATTGAGGAATTTGAAGAGGCTTTTGCCCACTATGTGGGGGCTCAATATGCTGTGGCGGTGGCCAATGGTACTGCAGCTTTGCATTTATGTACTTTGGCATTAGGCGTGCAAGCGGGCGACCAGGTAATTACTACCCCGATCACATTTGCAGCCTCAGCTAATTGCGTCCGGTATTGTGGAGGCGAAGTTTTATTTGCTGATATTGTTCCACAAACCTATTTGCTGGATATACAGGAAGTGAGGAATATACTTGAAGCAGATAAAGAAAAGAAGATCAAGGGTATCATTCCGGTTGATTTTGCCGGATTGCCGGTAGATCTGGAAGCTTACAGAAAATTAGCCGATGAATTTAATTGCTGGATCATTGAAGATGCCTGTCATGCTCCGGGTGGATACTTTATTAACAACCAAGGAGAAGAAATAAAATGTGGCAGTAGTCAATACGCGGATCTGGCAATTTTCTCTTTTCACCCGGTAAAACACATTGCCGCCGGAGAAGGAGGCATGATCACCACCAATCGTCAAGATTTATACGAAAAACTGCTGATGCTGCGGACCCATGGTATTATCAAAGAGCCAACCCACTTCCGGAACCCTTTGGAACTGGCCACTGGTCAGGTAGTTAAAGAGCAGGCTGATGACACTTATCCCGGCTGGTATATGGAAATGCAGGAACTGGGCTATAATTACCGACTGACGGATTTCCAGGCAGCGCTTGGGCTGAGCCAGTTGAAACGAGCCGAAGCAGGCCTGACCCGGCGCAGAGAAATTGCCCGGCGCTATGATGAAGCTTTTGCGGATTTGGGCATCGTCAAACAGCTGCGGGACGAAAACATTTATAACGCCTACCACCTCTACGTGGTAGAAGTGGCGGACCGCCGTGGACTCTATGAGTACTTACGAACGCAGCAGATTTATAGCCAGGTGCATTATATCCCCCTGCACTATATGCCCAATTACCGGGAGCAGGGCTGGAAAGAAGGCGACTTCCCCCATGCTGAAAAATACTACCAGGGCTGTTTGAGCCTGCCCATGTACCCGGCGATGACCGATGAAGAGCAGGATTTTGTGATTGAACATATAAAAGCGTTTGTTCTTGGAAAGCAGTAAGCTGGCTTTAGGCACAGTGCAGTTTGGCCTTGATTATGGCATCAGCAATAGCCGGGGAAAGGTCGATGAGCAAACTGTAAAAGCAATCCTTGAAGAGGCTTACAGCCACGGCATACACATGTTAGATACAGCCAGGGCCTACGGAAACAGTGAAGAGGTAATCGGTAATTACCTGATGACTGGACAGCCATATCAAATAATCTCAAAAATCAGGGGCGGAGTAACTAATCCGCAGGAAATACTGCAAGAATTTGAACTTTCATCCATTGCCTTACAGAGGTCTTCTTTGTATGCTTATATGTTTCATCAGTTTGATGACTTATACCAAAATCCTGAACTGTGGGTAGCAATAGAAGCTTTGAAAGAGAAGGGTAAAATAGAGAAGGCCGGAGTTTCACTGTATTATCCCTGGCAGCTGGAGTGGCTCCTCGAAAATAAGATAGACTTTGACCTGGTTCAGATACCTTATAGTATACTGGATCGACGATTTGAGCCGTACTTAGAAAAGCTGAAGGAGTATCAGGTGGAAATCCATATTCGCTCAGTATTTCTGCAGGGTTTATATTTTATGGCCGCTGACCAGCTTTCAACCTTTTTTGATCCTGTAAAGTCTTTTTTGAATGACTTGCAACAAAATATAAGCAGTGAAAATTTACCTGCCATGCTGCTATATTTTGTATTACAAAATAAGCATGTAGACCGGATAGTAATTGGGGTGACCAATTTAGAAGAATTAAGAGCCAATCTATCGGAAACAAAAAATAATGATCTGGGTATGTTGGAACAATTGGAAATACCCCAACTGAATGAACAGATACTAATCCCTTCTAACTGGCCAAAATAAGTGCAATCCGGTAAATTGTTGAAATTAGGAGTCATTGGTATGAGTGAGGGAAATGGACATCCTTATTCGTGGTCTGCTATTTTTAATGGCTTTAATGGAGAATATATGAATGATTGTCCTTTTCCGGTTATACCAGCTTACTTATCAAAACAGAAGTTTCCTGAAAATTTTTTGACCAATGTAGGACAAGTAACCCATGTCTGGACACAAGATTCAATAACTTCGCAACATATTGCCAAAAGTGCGAAAATTGAGTATGTAGTTGATAAGATGGAAGATATGATAGGGCAGGTAGATGCTGTACTTCTGGCACGAGATGATCCTGAAAATCATTATGAAATGAGCCTGCCTTTTTTAAAAGCAGGAATTCATTTGTTTATTGATAAGCCTCTGGCCGTTAGTGTAGCAACGGCAAAAAAAATCATTGATACTCAAGCATTTCCCGATCAGCTTTTTACCTGCTCTTCGTTGAAATTTGCCAAGGAATTTCAACCTGATCAAGTTGCAAAAGATCAAGTTGGAACTATCCGTTTTGTTGAAGCTTATGTGCCTAAATCATGGGAAAAATACGCAGTCCATATAATCGAGCCAGTTCTCAATCTGTTACCTAACAGGGGAGGGCTGAAGAAAATATTTAATTCGGGTGAGGGACAAATTAATCTGGTCACTGTAAAGTGGGAAAATGTTATCGCTAATTTTAACGTGCTGGGCGCTTTACCAACAGGCCTACAGATTGATATTTATGGTGATAAGGGAAATCAAAGATTGAAATTTGAAGATACTTTTTTTGCCTTTAAGACATCTCTAGCATATTTCTGCAGTTTGATTAGGAAAGAAGTTAAAAATATTTCCCGGGAGCAAACACTAGAAATTGTAGAAATTATTGAGAAGGGTTTAGTTTATGGAAAATAAAGTCATACTAATTACCGGAGGTACTGGGAAAGTAGGACTACAACTCTTAAGTCATTACCTTAGAAGTGGATGGAAAGTCATTTTTACTTCCAGAAGTCTCAAAAAAGGACAGGCAGTAATTATAGATAGCGATCTGAAAAACTGGAAGAAGAATGCATTAGTCTGTGAAGCTGATTTCACTAAACCAGATGCAAACCTTTATTTGACTGATCAAATTGAGTCAAATAAACTGTGGCCGAATGTTATTATCCATAATGCCAGGTCTATTGAAACCTTGAGTACTGGAGCAGAAGGAATAAGTTCTACTAAAAGCCTGATGGATGAATATCTGGTTGATGTTGTGGTTCCTTATACTCTAAGCATGGAAATATTAAAGAAGCAATCTTCACAACAGCTGAAAAATTTGATATTCATATCATCAATGTATGGAATAGTAGCTCCCACTCCTGCATTATATGAGCATGATCTTAGGAAATCTCCAATTCAATACGGATTGGCTAAGTCAGCACAAATTCATCTTACTAAAGAGCTTGCTGTACGTCTGGCTGATCATGGGATAAGAGTCAATTGTATCTCTTTTGGCGGTATTGAGGGCCGGATGGATCAGAAATTTTTGCAGAGATATGCGGCATTGACACCACAAAAAGAAATGTTGAAGGAAGAAGATGTGATTGGCCCTGTTGATTTTCTTGTGAGTGAGGCTTCAAAGAATATGACCGGTCATAATTTAATTGTAGATGGGGGATGGACCATATGGTAAAACAGCCTAAAGTACTTTGTGTAATACCAGCAAGAGGTGGCTCCAAAAGAATACCCAAAAAAAATATCATAGAATTTCATGGAAAACCGATGATGGCCTGGACGATAGAGGCGGCGTTATCCTGTAAATTTATTGACAATACGATAGTAAGTACAGACAATGAAGAGATTGCCGAGGTAGCTACTGCTCACGGTGCAGAGGTACCTTTTATGAGAAGTAATTATGCCGATGACCATAGCCCTATAAGCCTGGTAACTGTTGACATGCTTAAGAGGTTGGAAACAAATTTTGATATTGTTATTCAGATGATGCCTAATTGCCCCTTAAGACGTTCTGTTGAAGTGGAGGATGCTTTCAATTTTTTTGTCAGTGATAATCATAGCTTTCAAATCAGCTGTTTTGAGTATGGATGGATGAACCCTTGGTGGAGCCATACGCTGAATGAAGATTTTACAGCAAACCCACTGTTGCAGGAATTTACGGCAAACAAGCGTTCTCAGGATTTACCAAAACTGTATTGCCCTACTGGAGCAATATGGATAGCAGAAACAGAAGCTTTACTACAAAGTGAAACTTTTTATGGAAAAGCCTATAGGTTCCATCCTATGAACTGGATGAGAGCGGTTGATATTGATGATGAAAAAGATTTAGATTTGGCTTCCATTATCTTTCAATTTATAGGAGATGCATAAACCTAAAATCATCTTTCGTGCGGATGGTAATACCCAAATTGGAATGGGACATATATTCCGTTGCCTGGCTCTGGCGGACATGCTGAAAGATGAATTTGATTGTAATTTCTATGTTCAGGAACCAATGGAGTATCTTAAAAAAAAGGTTAAGGCCTGTGGTTTTGGAATGTTGGAATTGCCATCTGCTCATTTAGAAAATGAAGCATCTGAATTACCTGTTAATGAAGATGATATTGTCGTGTTAGATGGATATCAATTTTCTTCTCATTATCAGAGAGTAATAAAAGCTACAGGATGTAAACTGGTTTGTATTGATGATCTGGCGGAATTGTTTATTGAAGCAGATATAGTCATCAATCACAATCCATATTTAGAATGTGAATATTCAACGGCACTATATACCAGAGTTTATCAGGGGGTAAAGTATGCATTGGTAAATCCGGTTTTCTCTCAGTACAAAACAGAAAAAGCTGTAGATGATATTAGGTCTGTATTTATTTGCTTTGGTGGATCTGATAGCAAAAACATTACTTTTAAAGCTGTTGAGGCCTGTCTAAATGCAGGGATTGAATCTATATATGTGGTTACAGGTAGTGCTTATCTCTATTTAGACGAATTTGTTAGTCGTTTCCAGGGTATTAGTAACATATACCACAAACATATAGCAGAGCCATGGGAGATAGCTACATACATAGCAAAATCGGATTTAGCTATTTGCCCGGCGAGTAACATATCCTATGAGGTAGCTATTGTAGGCTCACCTATGTTAACTGGTTACTACGCTGATAATCAAAAATATATTGAAAAATTCTTAGTCGCAGAAGGTTGCGCAACCAGTGTTGGCGATTTCAATACTGTAGATGTACATTCGCTTACTGATTATATCAGAAATGCTAAAAAGTCGGTTGAGTTTCAGTTAACTAACCAAAAAAGAGTTTTTACAGCATCGCAAACAAACATCCGAAAAGTCTTTAATAAACTGAGTCTTGAAAAAAAACTTTTAGTCCGTGAGGCTCGTGAAGATGACGTTGATTTATATTTTACGTGGGCCAACGATTTCGCGGTCAGGAACAATGCCATAAAACAAGAGCCTATTAAATATTCAGATCATGTTGAATGGTTCATGAGCAAAATGAGTAATGCAAAATCAAAGCTATACCTTGTTGAGCTATCTGGTACACCAATTGGACAGGTAAGGTATGATGCCATTGATGATGGGTGGGAAATTGATTATTCAGTTGCCAAAGAATATCGAGGTCGAGGTCTGGCTGGTCTAATTCTTTCATCTACTATTTATAAGTTAATGCGCTCTAAACATGAGGTTGAATGTTTAAAAGCAACTGTTCTTGAAGAAAATATAAGCTCTATCAGAGTGTTTAATAGACTTGGTTTTAAGAATACTACCAAAGAAATAATTAATCAAAGGACTTATATTAATTTATCCAAATGCATCCCATTGAATTAGGTAATCATATAATTGCACAACAAAGTAAGCCTTTTATTATAGCAGAAATGTCTGGCAACCATAACCAGTCGCTGGAAAGGGCACTGGCTATCGTCGATGCTGCTGCGGATGCCGGAGCTCATGCCATCAAACTACAGACCTACACTGCTGATACGATGACCATTCCAGGAGCACTTACCATAGATGACCCAAATTCTTTATGGTATGGCAAAGAGTTACACGAATTATATAAAGAAGCCTACACCCCTTGGGAATGGCACCAGCCCATTTTTGAACGAGCCGCTGAAAGAGGATTGATGGCATTTAGTACGCCTTTTGACGAAAGTGCAGTAGATTTTCTGGAAGAACTAGGCGTTAAAGCGTATAAAATAGCTTCTTTTGAAAATACCGACTGGCCCCTTCTTAAAAAAGTCGCCTCTACCGGCAAACCGGTGATCATGTCCACCGGTGCTGCATCTTTAGCTGATATTGATCAGGCGGTACAAATCTTACGGACCCACGGATGTGAAGAACTGGTTTTACTTAAATGTACTAGTACCTACCCGGCTACGCCGGAAAGTTCCAATATCATGACCATCCCTCATTTGCAGCAGATGTTTAACTGTCACGTGGGGTTGTCTGATCATACCATGGGAATCGGTGCGGCAGTGGCGTCTGTCGCATTGGGCGCCAGGGTGATAGAAAAACATTTTACCCTCAGGAGGGCCGATGGGGGGGTAGATAGCGCCTTTTCCATAGAACCTGAAGAACTGAATGCCCTGGTTGTGGAATCAGAGAGGGCTTTTCTCGCGCTGGGTACTGTGCAGTACGGCGTACAGAAATCGGAAGAAAAAAGCCTGCGCTTCAAACGTTCGGTATACGTGGTAAAGGATGTGGAAGAAGGAGATGTATTTACCAAAGACAATATCCGGGTGATTCGCCCGGGTGATGGCCTGCCTTCCCGCTATTTTGACCTGGTACTGGGTAAGAAAGCTACTGCTTCTTACAAAGCTGGTATGCCCTTTCACTGGAATATGGTAATGAAGTAGCATTTTATGAGAAGGTATATTTTACTCAGCGAAAAGCCCTGGCATCAAGCCATCTTCGAAAACCTGCAAAAGAGAGAAGGAGAAGAATGGCTGTGGATTCAGGATAAGGAAGCATTTACTCGGGAAAAACTTGAAGAGTTACAGCTCGAGATGATATTGATCCCTCACTGGTCTTACATTATTCCGGAGGACATATTCAAAAAATTTAGCTGTATAGTATTTCATATGACGGATCTACCCTACGGTAGAGGAGGAAGTCCGCTTCAAAACCTGATCGTAAGGAAGCATGAGGCGACTAAAATTTCAGCTATCAGGGTAGATGAAGGAATAGATACGGGGGATGTCTATCTAAAGAAACCCCTGTCTCTGCTGGGGACTGCTGAGGAAATTTTTATCCGCTCAGCCATGGTGATTTTATCAATGATCACAGAAATTTTAGATAAAAATCTATCTCCCCAGGCACAGGAGGGTGAAGTAGTCAACTTCAAAAGGAGAAAAAAAGGGGATGGCAATATTGCCGGGCTTTCCGAAATAGAGGAGGTCTATAACTACATCCGCATGCTGGATGCGGAGGGGTATCCGTCGGCCTTTTTGGAAACGGAATATTTTAAATTTGAGTTTAGCCGGGCATCCTTAAAAACCGGAGAAACCATTGTCGCAGATGTTAAAATTACAAGAAAATGAATATTGAAAACCTGCAGAAAATTAAAAGTCTCTATCAGGAGGGTAAGAACCTCATGCAATATTTTAGAGATTCAAAGAATTTTGACCGGAATGATACTGATGCCATTTTAATTAGTTATGATTTTCAGGCAGGTAGTTACGTAAAATTTGTTGAAGAGCATCAGAAATTCAGTAATGAATATACAACTGCTTTATCCAAAGTGCTTTCTAAACTGGGGGGTAATTCAATTTTGGAAGCAGGAGTGGGAGAAGCCACCACTTTGGCTAATCTACTACCAAAAATGGAACATACTTATGACGATGTTTATGGATTTGACATATCCTGGTCCAGGGTGAGGCATGGAAAGGAATACTTAGTAAAAAAGGGTTTTGCAAATACTCAGCTGGTTACCGGAGATATGTTCTCTTCGCCATTTGCGGACAATGCCTTCGATATTGTGTATACATCCCATACCCTAGAGCCAAATGGAGGTAGAGAGAAAGAAGCTTTGGAAGCGCTTTACAGAATCACGAATAAGTATTTGATATTACTGGAACCTTCCTACGAATTAGGAAGTAAAGAGGCGAAAGAAAGAATGGAAAGAAACGGGTACATTAAGGGTTTAAAAGAAACCGCCGGCTCCTTAGGATATAATATTATTGAGTACCGACTTTTTGACACTTTTTACACTGAATTAAATCCGACTGCTTTGATGATTATTGAGAAACCTGCTAATTCAAACAAATCAGATAGCCCAAAATTAGCGTGCCCGATAACAAAAGCACCTCTTGAACTTTATGATGGTTCGTACTATTGTGATCAGAGTATGCTCGCTTATCCTATTATTAATGAAATACCCTGCCTTTTACCTGACAATGCTGTGATAGCTACCCATTATAAATCATTTACAAAATGACCATTTTTCAGGGGAATAAGATATTAATTTGTGTGGCCCACCCTGATGATGAACTACTAGGTTTGGGCGCTACGGTTTACCAATTGGTTCATCAGCATCAGTGTGAGGTGAAGGTTGTGATCCTGGGAGAAGGGATTACTTCCCGGGCTGATCAGCGGGACAGAGCTCAATGGGAAAAAGAGTTGGAAACTCATAGGTCAAATATCTATGCAGCACAAAAGATGCTGGGCTATCAGCAACTAAGCCTGTATGATTTCCCGGATAACCGTTTTGATACAATAGCATTATTGGATATAATAAAGGTAGTAGAAAAAGAAAAAACACTATTCAATCCCGACATAATCTTTACCCACCACGGGGGTGATTTAAATATTGATCACCAACTAACTTTTCAGGCAGTCATTACTGCCACCAGGCCCATGGAGAATGAAAACGTTAAGGCTATTATTACATTTGAAACTCCATCGGGCACTGAATGGCAGGCACCTTCTGATCCAAGAAAATTTTCACCTAATTTGTTTATTGAAATTTCAGAAGAGGCTCTGGAAGCTAAAATTAAAGCAATGGAATGTTATGAATTTGAAAGAAGGAAATTTCCTCATCCAAGATCAGCTGAGGCATTGAAAATTAAAGCTCAGATTTGTGGTATTAATGTTGGAAGGAATTTTATCGAAGGTTTTCAAATTGTTAAAATAATATATTAAAATAGTGGTAGTAGCTTTTTATGAACCATATGCTATAAATACTCCTCATTATGAAACCTGTCTGGAGTTAATGCAAAAATATCTTGATGCAGGTGATAAAGTAATATTACTATATTGCAATGGTGATTTAACATCCTGTGACGTGAATAAAGATCACAATCCTATCATTTGTTTAAAGTGTATATCCAAAAGAACAAATGGGTTAAAATTACTCAATAAGAAAATTATTGTCAAAAGGTTAGTTGGAAGTGGGTATAATAATACAAAAGAGGATTTCGTCAATAAATTTAATGATCTAAATAGTTTATATTATGAAAATTTTGATGTGGGCTATGGCGTTTCATCATCTATTATTTCCATGACTAGAAATCCCACCATTAATATTAATGAGCAAAATAAACTAATTGAAAAGTTGATTTTTTCTTCGATTCTTGTTTATAATGCCATTAATGATTTCTTATCTAAAAATGATACTGATAAACTTTATATATTTAGTGGAAGATTTTGTATTTTAAGAGCTGCATTAAGAGCCTGCCAAAAAAATAATGTAGATTGCTACATGCATGAAAGGGGTAGCAATCATAATAAATATTCACTTACAAAAAACAATTTGCTACATGAAATAAAACCGTTTCAAGAGCGAATGCAATTAAAGTGGGAAACTTATGAAAAGGAAAATGCATTGATTGAAGCAAAAAAATTTTATTTAGCTAGACGAGATGGAGAAATTGGGAATTGGTATTCATTTACCAAAACCCAAGTCAAAGGAAAACTACCACCTGGTTTTGATGCAAAAAAAATGAACCTTGGAATTTTTGTATCATCAGAAGATGAATTTGCTGCTATTGGTAAGGAATGGAAAAACAATCTATATGAAAGTCAACTAGATGGAGTAAGAAAAATAATTCGATCCATAAAAAATAGCAAACTTAATGTTCATCTATATATTAGGATACACCCAAACCTAAAAAATGTTAAAAAGGATATTATTGCTCCCTGGTATGAATTGAAAAACGATTTTGTAGATATTATTTCACCGCAATCAGATATAAGCAGCTATACTTTACTTGATAATTGTGACAAAATTTTAACCTTTGGTTCAACGATAGGAATTGAAGCCTCTTTTTGGGATAAACCTTCTATATTATGTGGTAATAGTTTTTATAAAGGATTGGGGAGTACTTATGAGCCTGAAAATCATAAAGAAGTAACAGAATTAATTTTGACATCAATTTTGAAACCACTAAGAAAGGAAGGGGCATTAAAATATGGTCTTTATGTTGCGAATTTTGGAGAACCCTTTATTTACTATAAGCCATATGATGTATTCAAAGGTAGATTTAAGCGTAAAGAAGTTTCTTATAACAAGCTACTAGATATTTTACCAAAAGTGAAATTGCTAAGACATTTTATGTACTACTATTTTAATAAACAGGTTAGTAAAAAGTGAAAATTCTTCACGTTTGTACTTATCCAACTGGTGGCGCTGGTAGAGCATGTATTAACCTACATAAAAGTTTAGCGAATTTAGGAGTAGATTCCAATTTACTTGTGAAAAAAAATAGAAATAATGAACTTATTCAAGGTTTATACATATACAAGCAGCCAATAAAAAAAATTAGTCTATGGGCTAAAATAAATTTTAGAATCAGAAAGCTTTCAGATCTTTTGGCTCCAATCAAGTCTGATGAGAAGGATGAAAATCATAAGTACATTGAATTCCTAAAAGATAGAAGTGCTAATCTAGAATATTACAGTATTCCTAAATCGAATAATGACATTACAAGTCAGGATATCTACAAGGAGGCTGATATCATTCATTTGCACTGGGTCGCTGATTTGCTCGATTGGGAATCCTTCTTAAGAAATAATACAAAGCCCGTTGTATGGACGTTGCACGATGAAGCGCCTTATTTAGCTTTCGAACATTATGATGAGGAGTATTTAGGTATAGATGATTCAGGTAAACCAATGAGTCGTGTTAAAACAAATGGAGAAAGGGAATTAGATGAAATACTGCTAAACTATAAAATTAATACTCTTAATAGATATAATCCAAAGCTTCATTTGGTGGCGAACTCAAAATGGACCATGAATCGATCCAAATCTAGCAACGTTTTTAATAATTATTCTCACTCATGCATCTATTATGGATTTCCACCGGAGTTTAAACCCTTAAACCAAGGTGTGTGTAGAGAAATTTTTAATCTTCCAACTGATAAGTTTTTGATTTTATTTGTAGCGGAGAACATCAATAATGAAAGGAAGGGCCTCAAATATCTGCTTTCAGCTATTGATAAATTAGTAAAAGACAAGACTAATAGTCCATATTTATTAATTAGTGTTGGTCAGAATAATAGCCAGTCTTTAAATAATCATGTGAATTTAGGACCAATATCCGATAATAGATTTCTTTCAATTGTTTACTCAGCGGCGGATGTATTTGTAATACCTTCTATCATGGAAGCCTTCGGCCAAACTACTGTTGAAGCTAATTTGTGCGGGACACCAGCCGTTGGATTTCCCATTGGTGGTATTAAAGAAGTTATTAAGAATGGTTTTAATGGGTACTTATGCGATGAGGTAAGTGTTAACAGCTTAGCTAATACCATTCAAAAAATGTACATTAACTATAAATCATTTGATCGGCAGGAAATTGCCAAAGCTAGCAGAAAGTCTTATGATTTAAATCTACAAGCTCAAAAATATGTTGGCTTATATGATAGTTTAATTAATAGGTTTTGAAAATATCCATCATTACACCTTCCTTCAACTGCGTTAAATATATAGAAAGAGCCATTCAATCTGTTCTTAATCAGGATTATGAAAATTGGGAGCATATAATTATTGATGGTGGAAGTACTGATGGGACTGTAGATATATTAAAAAAATATGATCACTTGAAATGGATTTCAGAGCCTGATAGAGGGCAGTCTGATGCCATGAATAAAGGGTTTGCCATATCAACGGGTGATGTTGTTGGCTATTTGAATGCTGATGATGAATATGCGCCTGGCGTATTTAAGTTGATGGCAGAACAATTTAACACAGAGAAGAAAACTGAATTCGTTTTTGGAGACTTAATACAAACTAGGGATGGCCATGAATATCGTAATAAACCAAATGGGAACCTCAATGCCATACTAAATTACTGGCCGTGTCAGTTTCCACTGAATGCCGTTTCTTACTTTTATAAAAGAGAAGTGCAGGCAACAATAGGCCATTTTCCAGTGGATAATCATTTTACAATGGATTACTGGTTTTTACTAAGAGTATTTAAAAACTATAAAACAAAGTATATCCCTATAGTATTTGGCAATTTTCACTTTACTGACACCAACAAATCAGGACACGCAGAGCGGGCAAGGGAATCGCTCCGGGTGGTTAGAAATCAGTTTTTGAGAGATAACCCATTTAGTGCACTTTTATATTTTTTAAGTATACTAAAAAGCAGATTAGGCTATATGTATTTCGTAACCAAAAAGAAAATTACACAAGGCCTAAATCCTGCCGTTAGATGAAAATTCTGTTTATCTCCCATGATGCCTCCAGAACAGGAGCGCCGCTACTGTTACTAAATCTAATAAAGTGGCTAATCATACATCAGAATAATCTTGTGTTAAGGATCCTGTTAGTAGAAGATGGTCCTTTAAATACTGAATTTAGACAAGCAGGGAAAGTTAGTGTATGGAAATCCGGGATGGGTTCTATTCCGTTTTCTCTTCGTCTTTTCTTCAGGATAATTGGGAAAGATCCACGTGCCTGGCGGCAAAATAGTGTCATTAGAGAATTAAAGGCCTTCAATCCGGATATTATTTATGGCAATTCAGTTGGCTCGTGTACAATCATCTCTACATTAAAAAACGCATTACAGAAACCTGTAATACTTCATGTACATGAGTTGCAGACTATCATGCGGCAATACAATCAAAATAATGTAATCGATAAGTCATTTGATGTTGTCGACCATTTCGTCGCAGTATCTGACGTTGTCCGCAATAATCTTGTGCAGAATCACACTATTCCGGAGAACCGCATCAGCCTTATCTACGAGTATGTCGACACAAAATCGTTGGTTGCCAGAAATCAAAAGCCTATAAAGAAAAGGAGCCAACAGAAATTTGTGATTGGTGGTGTCGGATTTGCCCACTGGCGCAAGGGGGTTGAGTTCTTCATCCTGGTGGCTAAGGCTATCAAGGATAGAGCTAATATACCAGCGTTTGAATTCAGGTGGATCGGGGCTGTACATTCTAATTCGCTAATTATGTACGAGGATGACATTGCAAAGCTTGGCATTCAGGAACATTGCAGGTTCACTGGCGAAAAGAGTGATCTGTCTGCAGAATATGAACAAATGGACGTTTTGTTGCTCACTTCACGCGAAGACCCCTTTCCCGTTGTTGCCATAGAAGCGGCATGTTTTTATACACCTATTATATGTTGGGATAAAGCAATTGGTACAAGAGAGTTAGTTGATAAAGGTTGCGGAATTGTTGTGGATTACCAGGACATCATAGGTATGGCAGAAGCGATTGAAAAGCTTTATTTTGATAAGGGACTTTATAATCAATATGCAACCAGAGCAAATGAATTAGCTGCCGATTATGATATTGATATTGCTGCTCGCAAGATATATTCTCTAATATGCAAAATAGTGAGTAATTAGGATGTGCAAAGTATCCGTCATCGTACCCAACTACAACCACGCCAGGTTTCTACGTCAACGATTGGATTCTATTTTCAATCAGACTTATCAGGACTTTGAAGTGATCCTCCTCGATGATGCCAGCATAGATGACAGCCTGGAAATTCTGGCCGAATACGCCAAAAACCAAAAGGTGTCTCATTTCATTGTTAACGAGAAGAACTCAGGAAGTCCATTTATACAGTGGAAAAGGGGAATAGGACTGGCCAAAGGCGAATATATATGGATAGCAGAGAGTGATGATTGGGCGGAAATATCTTTTTTGGAAGAACTTGCCCCTGAATTTTCAGATCAAAGCATTGGCTTAGTTTTTTGTGCGTCGCATTGGAGAGGTGCCAGGGGTTCTCTAGTAACGGACAGAACGATGCATCAGCATTCTTTCATGAAGTCCGGAAGATCGGAAATAAAGGAACGGCTTCTGTTTTCCAATACGATTCAAAATGTCAGTGCAGTGGTTTTTCGTTCGAGCGTATTTGCTTCTATCGAATTGGATCAACTTGCAGAATACAAGGTTTGCGGTGATTGGCTGATTTACGCATCTATTTTAAAGGACTGGAACTTCAGCTTTGTAAATAAGCAGCTAAATAATTTTAGACGGCATGAATCAAGCCTATCCTTAGTTGAAGAGCAAAGAATCATCCAAGAAGGTCACAATGTGCTGCACTATTCGCATATGAAAAACTATCTCAACTTTACAGAGTATAGGAAGGCAGTTCAATCATGGCTATTTCGAACCTCGAAATTACCATATGCGCAGCGCAAGCAAGCAATGTATAATATTATTGGAAGTACCCATTATTGGGCACAACTATATTTTATTGGGTTCAGTATTTATGTTTTGTCTAAATCCAAGTCTTGATTTAGTAGTGAATGAGGGTGAGCAAGCTGAAGCTAAATAAAGTCATAGTACTAATAGTGGCTCATCAGGAATTTGTTTCGCAGGAACAGGAGAAATCAATACTACGATGCTATGAAATTTTTAACGGTCTAAATATTCAGTTTATTTGCCCTGAGGGTCTAAATGTAAGGGAATACAAAAAGTTGGTGCCTGATACTAAAGTTGATTTTATTGACCCAATATGGCAAAGGACTTATTTCAATTTTAATCGGTTAAAGATTGAGAAGTTTCTATATGATCGTTATCAACACTATGAATATATCTTGTTTTATGAACCTGATGCCTATGTCTTTAGAAATGACTTGGATAGTTGGATTGCTAAAGGCTACCATAATATCGGTGCGCCATGGTTTAGTATAAAGACAGGTGAGCTAGAGGCAAACTCAGGCAACGGTGGTTTTTGCTTAAGAAATGTGGGCGCTGCGTTGGAGACCCTTGAAAGCAACACCATGCTTTTTCTACCAGCATTAGTATGGAATATGGTAAAAGAGTTGCCATTTAGATATTGGTGGAAGTACAAATTTATTTTGATAAGACTTTTATTTCCTGTGTTTCAGCGGTCTCAAAAGTTCATAGCCCGCTATCCTTTTTATGAGGACAAGTTCTGGGCCAAAATTGCCCCTGTCATTAATAAGGATTTCAAAGTCTGCCCGGGCAAAGAGGCACTAAAATTTGCGTTTGACGCACATCCTGGAAAAATGTATGAGATGAACGATAGACAATTGCCTATGGGAGCACATGGATGGTTCAGAAAAGAGCGCATTTCATTTTGGAAGGAGCATATTGAGGAAGTGAAAGAAGAAGAGCAATGATCATTTTCAACATTTCAGGGGGCTTGGGTAACCAGTTTTTTCAGTATGCATTTGGAAGATATTTAGCGGTAAAGAACAATACCGATCTTTTTATTTACCAGAAAAGTTTTAACACCGATGTAGCTAGAAGGCCTGTATTAGGCTATTTCAATACGAAGTATAGGATAGCCACTGAAGAAAATATTGCATCATATGAGAATCAATATTTAAGGCTCCATCCTTACTTAAAAAAGCACTATCGTAAGCCAGGAATGGCTCAGTGGAAACGGTATTTCAACGATAGTCAGAACCCTGGTTTCCATGCTCAATACAGAAGAGCGGTAAAAGGATATTTTCACGGGTATTGGGCCAATGAGAACTATTTCAAGGAAATTAAAGAGCAACTTCTGAAAGAATTTATGCTAAAGCATGAATTTAAAACAGAAGGATATCATAGCCTGGAAAGGCAAATACAAGAAAGCAATAGTATTGCTGTGCACATTCGCCGCGGCGATTATGTGTCAAACCCTGATTTTGGTAAAATCTTTAATGTGCTGGATCCAGCATACTATTTACATGCAATAGCACAAATAGCCGAAGTTGTGGTCAATCCCGTGTTTTATTTTTTTTCAGATGACCCAGACTGGGTAGCTGATACTTTAGCGCCAAAAGTAAAGGGATATTGTCAAATTATCTCGGATCAACTTCAGCGCAAAGACTACCTTGAATTTTCGCTGATGAAAAATTGCAAGCATTTTATTATAGCCAATAGTACTTTTAGCTGGTGGGCTGCATGGCTCAGTCAGCACTCAAGTAAGATGGTGTTTGCACCGAAAGACTGGTACACTGACCCGAAAAGACAATTTAGGCATGAAACAGATAGTTTCTTACCTGCTGATTGGAAAAAAATATGATCCCTGTCACCAAACCCTTCCTGCCGCCTAAAGCCGATTATGACAAATACCTGGAGGGTATTTGGAGGCGCAACTGGCTTACCAATAATGGTCCGCTCGTAAACGAGTTGGAGTTGAAACTCAAGGAGTATTTGGCCGTAGATCATTTGCTGTATCTGGCCAACGGAACTGTGGCCTTACAAATAGCGATCAAGGCCCTGGGGTTAAAGGGTGAAATCATTACTACCCCGTTTTCTTATGTGGCGACTACTTCCAGCCTGGTGTGGGAAGGCTGCAGTCCGGTTTTTGTGGATATCGATCCGCACACCTTCAATATCGATCCTGAGAAAATCACCGATTGCATTAACGACAAAACTACGGCCATTCTGGCTACCCATGTGTTTGGCAATCCCTGTGAAGTAGAAAAAATAGAAGCCATTGCCCGCACACATCAGCTAAAAGTGATCTACGATGCTGCACATTGTTTTGGGGTCAAATATGCTTGTGAGCCACTCACAACTTTTGGGGATATCAGCACATTGAGTTTTCATGCTACCAAATTGTTTCATACTGTGGAGGGGGGGGCAGTGGTTACCGAAAGCCCGGAACTGCTAAAGCGCATGGCCTACCTGAGAAATTTTGGTCATGAAGGTACTGAAGCGTTTATCGGTGTGGGCATCAATGGAAAGAACTCTGAATTTCATGCGGCCATGGGACTGTGCAACTTGAAATATACCGACGAAAATGGTGAGCGCTACCGGCAGAATTACCAATTCTATAAATCCGTCTTATCCAGGAGAAAGGAGCTTGCCTTTCAGGCAATTCATCCAAAAGCAGAATATAACCACGCCTATTTTCCGGTGCTTTTTGAACGTGAAGAAGTGCTGAAAAAGATAAAGCAGGAACTGGAAAAGCACCAGATCTTTCCAAGGCGCTACTTTTATCCGTCATTAGATTCACTGGATTATATCCACAAGCAAGAGGCGCCCATTGCCAGAGATATAGCCTCGCGCATATTGTGCCTTCCTATGTCATTTCACTATGGCGAGGAAGAGTTGGAGATGGTTTGCAGGATTGTGTTGAGGACAATTAAATATAAGTGATATGGTCATTGCAGGAGCAGGTGGACATGCTTTGGAACTATTACATATTTTCGACCAATGCAATGAATTGGGAGAACTATATTTTTTTGACAATACAATAGAGCAGGAAAAAGTGCTTTTTGACAGATTTAAAGTGCTTTTTTCTGAGGAAGAGTTGGCTAATATCTTTACCCGTGATAATAGATTCGTTTTAGGACTTGGAAATCCAGGGAATAGGTTTAGAATGGCTATAATGCTTGTAAATATTGGTGGAGCGCTCAATTCAATTATATCTCCTGTTGCATCTGTGGGTAATTTTGGTGTGCATCTAGGGATAGGACTGAATATCATGAGTCATGTGGTTATTTATAATAATGTAACAATTGGTGATGGTGTTTTATTAAATACAGCCAGCTCTATACATCATGATGTGAGTATTGGCAAGTATTGTGAAATTTGTCCGGGAGCCAGAGTGCTTGGCGGAGTTTCGATTGGTGATTTTTCATTTATTGGCAGCGGAGCTGTTGTCTTGCCCGGTACCAAAATTGGCCGGAATTGTATTATTGGGGCAGGCTCCTTAGTCACCAAAGATGTTTATGATGGGGAGAAAGTCTTTGGCGTACCTGCAAGATTATCAAATAATCAATGATGATGGACAAATATTCAATATGAAAGTAAGTGTCTGTGTCATCACCTATAACCATGAAAAGTTCATTGAAGAATGTTTAATTTCTATTCTTTCACAGACTGCAAACTTTGAATTTGAAGTCGTAATAGGGGAAGATGGTAGTAAGGACGGAACACGACCTATCATACAACAAATTCAAATAATATATCCAAACAGACTAATATTATTGCCTGATGAAGGAAATCATGGAATGATGCCAAATTTCATCAGGTCGTTGAATGCTTGTAATGGGGAGTATATTGCCATCTGCGAAGGCGACGACTATTGGACAGATCCCCTAAAACTCCAGAAGCAAGTCGATTTCTTGGAGCAGAATCCGGAATTTGTGGCATGCTATACGGATATACAGCATTTGATCACATCTGAAAATAGATTTATTGACGTCATACAGGATGAGACTGATACCATAAGCACTCTGGATTTGTTCAAAAAGAATTATGTTACCACATTAACGGCTGTTTTCAGAAACCATCTGATTGAATTTACTGAAGACTTTAAAAAGCTATCTATAGGCGATTGGCCTTTATTTGTCCTGCTTTCGCAGTTCGGAAAGATCAAGCGTTTGCCTTTTATCAGTGGAGTGTACAGAGTGCATGACAGCAACTACTTTCAGGCGAATACCTATTTGGAAAAGAAGACAAAAGTAACCGAAGCTACTGAATTTTTGTATCGTTACCTGAAGCAGGAATCCCGGCATCTTGCAGCGGAAAAACTGTTGGAAAGTTACTATATACTTGCAAAGCTACATTTGAAGAATGATGAGCCTGCGGTTGCCCGTGAATATTTCGGTAAATTAAGGCTGCTCAAGCGCACACGATCTATTTTTTATCAAACTAAGTTGCTGTTAACTTTTTTTAGCTTCCATTTAAAGAAACGTCTTACGCATGAATTATGAGCAAATAGAAATTGGCCAGTCGGCCGAAATAAGACATAAAATTTCTGCTAAGGATATCGAGGCCTTTGTGAGCCTTTCTGGCGATGATAACCGGCTTCACACCGATCAGTCTTATGCGGCCAAAACATCTTTTAAAAAGCCGGTAGCCCATGGCATGATCAGCGCTTCTTTTATTAGCACACTCATAGGCACCAAACTACCCGGCGACGGGGCTTTGTGGTATGAACAGAACCTCGAATTCCTCCTCCCTGTTCGAATCGGAGACGAAATCACCGTCTATGCTGAGGTGATCAAGAAGAATGACCGGCTCAAGGCTATTGAACTCAAAACGGAAATTTATAATCAACACAAGCAGAAAGTAGTCAATGGCATAGCCAAAGTAAAGTTGATAGAACAATCTTCGCTAACTGAGGTGGAAGAGGCTGCTAACGCAGACAATACCGTGCTGGTAGTTGGAGCAACAGGCGGCATCGGGATGTCCCTGGCAAAGAAATTAGCCGCACAAAAATCTGATTTAATACTTCAGTATTTCAGCAATCAAGACAAAGCGAGATTATTAAAAGAAGAATTGGAATCTACTTATCAAATTCGTGTACGGACTTACAAAGCTGATATTACCAATCAACGTGAAACCGACGAGCTTTTTCAAACCATAAAAAACAGAGTAGGTTCAGTAAAAAAAATCGTACACGCTGCTACCGGGCCATTGCCAATAATTCCGATTGATGTCCTGGAATGGAACGATTTCACCAATCACCTGAATATTCATGTAAAAGGTTTATTTAATCTGATAAAATCTTTTTTAAAGGTCTTTAAGGATGTCGATTATGCGAATTTTGTCGCGATCAGTTCGCAAGTCACAGATCATCCGGCGCCAAATCTTATAGCCTATACGACAGCAAAATCAGCAATGGAAGGCCTGGTAAAATCCCTGGCAATTGACCTCGCCAGACGTGGTATTAGGTTAAACATGGTTTCTCCGGGACTAACGGATACCGACTTAAATGCCGATTGGTCGGAAAAGGCCAAGATGCTGGTAGCTGCCCAAACGCCCTTACGAAGAATTGCCCGGCCCGAAGATGTAGCCAATGCCATTGCATTTTTATTGTCCTCCGAATCTGACTATCTCACCGGCGAAACCATCCGGGTCAATGGTGGCCTGATTATGAAATGATATGCACCATCTGAAGTATTTCCAGATCATTCAGGAACTATCAGAATTGAAGGCCAAAGGCGCTAAGCCTCAGCTTCAGATCACGATTTTATCAAACATCGTCATAAATCAGTTGGCCGACATTCTTGATTTTTGGCTCAGGAAGCATGATATCACCACCAGTATTAACATTGGCAACTACGACAATATTGTGCAGGATGCAGCCTCCATTCCGCGGGATGAGGTGGTGATTGTCTTTTGGGAGGCCGCCAACATCAATGACGGTTTTCATTATTTGATCAAAAACCTGGATGCCAAGGATATTGAGGCCTACACCGAAAAAGTAAAAGGGGAGCTGGATATGGTTTTCAGTGCCCTCAGCAACCATAAGAAAGTTTTTTTTAACTCCTTCCATGCATTGCCTTTCGAACTGGGAGCTGTTCCAGGCAACTATCAATTGTTTGTGGCAGCTTTAAACGTTATCATAGAAAAAGAGTATCCTGAAAATTTTCAGTGCATAGATGTACCGAAGCTGATTTTGAAAACAGGACTGGATCAATCCTTTGACTTAAGGAATTTTTTTTCCTCCAAAGCCCTTTATACCATTGACTTTTTCAAAACCTATAGCGCTGCGTTGACACCAATGATTGCGGCATTGACCGGGAATGTAAAAAAGGTATTGGCAGTCGATTGCGACAATACATTGTGGAAGGGGATCATTGGCGAAGACGGAAAGGAGGGCATCAAAATTACGCCTCCCTACCTAATGGTTCAGGCATCGATAGTTGAATTGTATAAAAGAGGTGTACTTGTTTGCCTTTGCAGTAAGAACAATCCGGCGGACGTGGAGGAAATACTTGAGCAACATCCAAAAATGATTTTGCGCAATGAGCACCTCCTGCTCAAAAAAGTAAATTGGGAAGATAAAATAGCGAATCTCCGTGCTATTGGTCAGGAGCTTAATCTTGGCTTAAGCAGCTTCGTTTTCCTGGACGATTCCTCGTTTGAGGTCAATTTGGTGAGAGAGCAGCTGCCTGAAGTGACGGTTTTTCAGGTACCTGAAAAGGCGGTGCAATACCCGGTGCTTATGGAAGAGATCGCCCATCAATTTTTTCAGTTTGATGGAGGCAGCACATCTTCTGACAAAACAGCGCAGTACAAGGTGCAGGCACAGCGTGAGGAAGCCAAAGCATCCTATCATTCCATAGAAGATTATCTGCGTTCGCTTGATCTGGCCATTCGTGTTGAAAAGAACAATGAGGCGCATATTCCCAGAATGGCTCAAATGACCCAAAAGACCAACCAATTCAACGTGACTACCAAAAGGTATTCGGAACAGGACATAAAATCCATGATGGATAGCAGTTTATATGATTTTTATACGCTGTCCGTTAGTGACCGCTTTGGTGACAGTGGCATTACAGCACTGGCTGTTTTAAAAAATGGGGAAGTTGAAAGCGAAATTGATACGTTTTTGTTGAGCTGCCGGATCCTGGGCCGCAACATTGAATGGGTGTTTATCGATCAGGTGCTGGCTGATGCACACACTTCTGTCGTAGGGGCCAGGTTCATTCCAAGCAGAAGAAATCAACAAGTAGCTGCTTTATTCGACCGGCTTGGTTTTGAACTTGTACGGTCAAACAAGGAAGGTAAAGAATACAAGATCAATATCTCAGCGTACAAGGCACATCACAACATTGATTATATAAAAGTGAATACATGGAAGAACGAATAAAGGAAATTATGGCTGCTGTGTTTGAAGTGGACAGATCGGAAATAGACGAAAATACCGCATCTGGTGATCTGGAAAAATGGGATTCACTTCACCACATGAATTTGATATCAGCTTTGGAAGAAGAATTTGAAATTGAGCTAGAAGAGGAGGAGATAATGGAAATGATGAATTTTAAGTTGATACGACTCGTTCTCTCGGAAAAGATCAGGGGATAATGGAAATCGTTGAAGCCAGGCCGGCGGATTTTGAGGAAGTGTACAGACTTTTACAGCAGCTCAACAACCCTGCAATTAGCAGAGCGCAATGGCAAAGAACCTATCAAGACCCCTTTAACGTTGGAGGATTCCCTGGTTATTTATTGAAGGATAGCGACGGGATTGTCGGATACTTCGGTACCATTTTCTCTAAAAGACGGATAGCAGGGAAAGATTATAACTTTTGCAATTGCCATAGTTGGGTTGTGGACAAAGCGCACCGAACGAAGGGATTGATGCTGCTCAATAAAATACATAAATTAAAGGATCACATCCTCACGATATTTTCAGCTTCCGCGGATACCTACGGGATTTACAAACAACTCCGGTGGCAGGAGATCGACAATTCGCACTCGATCTTTTTTTTAACGCCTATACTTAAATCACCGGACAAGCAGACACAAGTTTTGGGAATGGACAAAATGAATGGGGAATTGAACGATGAGGAAAAGAAAATAGCCGAAGACCATCGCGCTTACAACTGTAGCCTGAATGTATTGAGGAGTGAGCAGGAACAGACCCTTCAGGTATTTAAGCAGTTGGATTATTTCCCCGCCAAGCTTTCGGCTGTTCGCAAATATGTTCCATGGAAGCTCCGATTAGGCCAGCTTTATTATAGCTCCAACCCCTCATTTTTCTTCAATGACTTTAAAGCCCATATAAGTGCCATCTGTAAAAAAGAAAAATGGATCGGCGTAGTAGTTCCCAATAGGATGTTGAAGGGGGCCGGTATTTCTAATGGGCGGAAGTACTATAAAAACCGTCCTGTTCTGATAAAAAACGATCAGGGGATGGACCTTGAGCAATTTGATCTGCTTTATTCAGAAGTCTTTACTTTAGATTTGAATTAGCAATAAACCATTGGCTGTAGCGCAAATTATCAAAAGAACATTTTCTCCTTTGCTCGCACCTTTCTATCGCGGCAAAGGTCACATCTTAATGCTGCACCGGATCGTGCCAGATAGCGACAGGCTCAGGATACACAATCCAGTCAATGAAATCACCCCTGAAAAACTGGAAGAATTAATTAGGTTCTACAGACAAAATGAAATAGACATCATCAGCTTTGATCAATTGCCCGCATACCTTGCAGGAAATTCGGAGTATTTTGTCATTTTCACTTTCGATGACGGCTATCGCGATAATTACCTATATGCTTTGCCCGTTTTTGAAAGGTATAATGCGCCATTTACCGTGTATGTCACCACGGGTTTTCCTGAACGCACAATTTCTATATGGTGGTATCAATTGGAGGAAATACTGCTGAAAAACACAAAAGTGAAGTTTAGGTGGGGTAAGCAATCCAGGGTTTTTGATTGTGAAGAATGTGAGCAGAAGGAAGCCTCCTTTGATGCGATTCGACAAATAATTATTCAAACACCATTCAAAGAGCAGCAAATCAATTTGGTCAATGCATTTGAAGATTATATCGATGATCCTTTTAGAATCACTAATAATTTGGCCATGGGCTGGGAGGATATAAAGGCCATGGCAGCATCGCCTCTGGTCACAATAGGGGCGCATACTGTCAATCATCCGGCGCTCAATCAACTTTCCGAGACGGAGATTGTGGAGGAATGCCTAAGGTCACGTGAGATACTGGAGAGCAAGATTGGGAAGCCTGTAGATCACTTTTCCTATCCATTTGGCAGTGCTATGGAAGTTGGGGCGAGGGAATGTGACCTGGTTGGTAAGCTGGGTTTTAAAACGGCCACTACCACTCGAATAGGGAGTATTTTTAAGGAACATACAAAACATGTGCATTGCCTTCCAAGAATTCCAATAAAGCCTGATATCAACCTGTCTTATCTTGAAAGCATTATTAGCGGAAGGGGCAATTTTTTGCGTGGGGCTAAGAAGAGAGTAGTGACTTTATAATGAAGGATTCCAAAATTTTTATTTTCACCAATTCATATCCCTACGGCAATGGTTACAACTGGCTCGACAGTGAAATAGCTCTCCTTAATAAGCATTTTATGGATGTGACAGTTTCTCCATATTCTTACGAAGGCAACAAAATAGCCAAAGATATTCCTAGCTACAAGAACGTCTCAATTTTGAAACCCGTGGTAGACCAGGATGTGGCGTTTCATTCTGTGTGGCAGGTTCGAAAAATCTTGAATCCAAGAGCAGGTTTTTACCTCAGAGAGTTTTTCCAGGAAAGGGTTTATACCAAGCCCTATTGGTTTAAAAGCTGGATACAGGCCGTAATCAAAACTGAAAATCTATTGAAATCAGATATTTTCAAGAGACTAAAAGAAACAAAGAATAAAAATGCTACGGCTTTATATTTTTATTGGGGGAATAACCAGGCATTGATAGTGCCTTTTCTCAAAAGGATGGGCTTCAACCAAATTCTAGTGCGTTTCCATGGCTTTGATTTGTACAAAGAGAGGCTAGGCGGTTATCAGCCATTCCGTCGGCCTCTGTTAGGGGCAGTTTCGCTTGCGGCACCGATTTCAGACTACGGATCATCATATTTAAAAAGCGAATATCCTGACATTGCATTTAGCACCCGAACTATGCGCCTGGGTGTGAGGGATATTGGCAGGGCATCAGCAAGTGACGATGGGTGGTTTAGGATTGTTAGTTGTGCCACCATCATTAAATTGAAAAGAATTGACCTTATTGTAAGAGTATTAAAAAGGCTTCAACTCAACATCGAATGGACGCATTTGGGTGATGGGGACTGTAAAAACAAGGTTGATAAAGAGATAGAGGAACTGCCTGACCACCTGAAAGTAAATATGTCCGGACGGTTGCCAGCGGATGAAATCCAGCATTTTTATAAAAATCACAAAGTAGATTTGTTTATTTCTTTAAGTGAAACAGAGGGCATTCCGGTGTCCATCATGGAGGCCCTGGCCGCAGGTATCCCCGTGTTCTCGACAGATGTAGGGGGTATTAAAGAAATAGTAGATGAAGAAGTAGGACACCTGATTGATGCAGGTAGTTCAGAAGACAGCCTTGTGACTGAGTTGGCAACTTTCATCGATAAATACAGAAATAACCAGGATCGATACCGCAATGCAGCGTATCAGCAATTTCTGAAATTGTGTAAGAAGGAATATTGGGATCAGAAATTACTCAACGAAATCAGGGTCAATTATCATAACAATGACTAGGCTTGTTAATTATACTGTTCGTTTACTGAACAAATTCGGCCAGCTTAAGCGATTTCGCATATCGCCTCAAATCAAACTCAGCGGCCAGATGTTCACCATCCCAATCATCAATGGCGTTGGCCTCAATAATTACCTGGGCCTTAGCGAGCCGTGGATGCAGCATATACTCGGTAAATTACTGGATAGTCCTGATAAAACCTTTGTGGATGTAGGGGTCAATCTTGGACAAACGCTGTTGAAAGTGAAGGCGGTAAACAGGCAGATAAACTATATAGGATTTGAGCCCAATCCTTTTTGTGTTAATTATGTCAGCCACCTGATTGAAGCCAATGCTTTTACCAATACCGATATTTGGCCTGTCGGCCTTAGCGGCAAGACTGAAATGCTGAATTTAAACCTATTTTCCGATTCCAACGAAGACAGTGCGGCCTCTGTCATAGATGGTTTTCGCATACAAAGTTCGGTCAAGAAAATGATCAAAGTTCCCGTATTTGAGTACGCCGATTTGAATATGGATGAGTCAACAAAGTTTGATGTCATAAAAATTGACGTAGAAGGCGCAGAGCTGGAAGTGCTGGAAGGTCTAAGTGATAAGATACGACAGGATAGACCTGTGATTTTAATGGAGATTCTGCCGCCCTATTCAATCGAAAATAGAATACGAATACAGCGGCAAGAGAAAATTACGTCAATCCTAAAGGAATTGAAATACAGCATTTTGAGGATTATGAAGGAAAACGAGATGTTTATCGGCTTACAGCCCTTAGATGATTTTGGGATACATTCGGATATGAATTTGTGTGAATATGTATTAGTATCCGATGATCGGAAACAAGAGCTGCTGAACTTATAGCTATTTGTTGTGTTTAACGATCAAGCTATTACCCCCTAAATGGCGGCGTGTAATTGTGCTTAAGTATTTTTTACATCTATACCCATCGCGCTGAACGCCCCTCTTGACTCAAGTCCATATTTATTTCAGCACATGTCGCATGAACAAAGCAGCCGTCAGCCGTTTTTTACTTAATCAAGCGTACCTCTGAAAGTTGATTGAGTTGACTGAATGAACACAATGGTCTCTGTACTTATTCCAAGCTTTAACAATGCCCAATGGCTAACAGCATGCATCGAAAGCTGCATTGCTCAGCAAAGTTTATTGCATGAAATCATTGTAGTCGATGATCATTCCACAGACGGAAGTTTCAGCGTATTAAAGGATTTGCAACAACGGTATCCTGTTATTATCAAGCTTTTCACCAATCCGAAAAAGGGAGCTAACCACGCCAGGAATTATGCCTTTGCCCAGAGTACCGGAAAGTACATCCAATGGCTGGATAGTGATGATTTTTTGTTGCCCGGCAAGTTTGAAGCGCAAATTAGATCACTGGAAAAAAGTGAAAGCGATATCGCCTACTCAGACTGGCGGATGGACTTTTGGAGCAATGGTGAAAAGATTGATTCTGATCAGAAATTATATAAGGATTATTCTGATTTTTTATTGGAGCTGATTAAAGATAATTGGACTAGCCCGAACAATTATTTAGTGACAAAATCGTTTGCCCAAAAACTAGATGGCGGCATTGGCTGGAACCCAGAGACCAAAGTTGGTCAGGACAGGGAATATTTTACCATGGCGGGAATATTGGGGGCTAAGTTTGTCTATGTACCAGGGATGTTTGCGGTTTATAATAAACAGGAGAGTGGCACGATATCGGGGATGGACTTCAAGAAAAGGCTGGAGCTGAATCAGATTTTGGAAGAGCGGTTCAGAGTTGAAATAGCTAAGCAAGACTGGTTTCCAAAGGAGAAAAAGCTTAAATACAATGCGATATTGGATACGCATAAACTAAAGGCTTGCTTTTATCATCCAAGGTTGAAAATATCTCGATGGATCAATCCTTTTAAGATAGAATGGCAATTAATGCACTGGAAGATGAGGATTGTAATGCCTTGTGTATGGTTAAGATATCATGTAAAACTTCTTTTTTGAAAACCATCCTTTTCCTCACCACCGCAAACCTGGCCACCAATCCGAGATTACTAAAAGAAATCACTCTTTTTTCGGGACAATATAGCGTCACTGCGGTGATGTTTGAACTTGGCAATTGGAGTGATGCCAAAACAGAGAATCTTATTCAGCAAACAGAGACTCTTCAAAACGTAAAATTCATAAAACTTAACACCACACGAAAGCCAATAGGGCCTTGGCTTTTTTGGGGCATGCTTGAAGCATTGGGCAAATTTATTTATCCCATGCTGAAAAGGAACATAACAGTAAATGCCCTGGCAAATTCTCGCAGGAGTTTTCAGATTCTAAGAGCAGGATTGAAACTGGATTTAAAGCAGATTTTTAATCCTCCTCAGAGTCTCCTGAAAGGGACTCTGAGGAAACGAGTATTAATCCTAAAGTAAAGGAAAAGCTGGAAATTAACTTCGTTGGTCAAAAGCCTGGTTGGTTGGTTGAAATGATCCAGGATTTTGAATTGGTAAAGAATGTATTTCACGATGGATTTATGAGTCACGATGAAGTGTTGAATTTTCAAGATTCTTGCGATTTTTTGCTTCTGACTTCCGCCAAAGTAATAAGAGGTAAGGATTATAGTATAGCGGGAAAAACCTTTGAATACCTTACCGCCCAAAAGCCAATCTTAGCATTTGTTTGTGATGGAGCCCAAAAATACCTAATTGAGAAAACCGGTATAGCTTTGGTTTTGGATCCTGATGAATGGGAAAATAATGCTCAAATACTTCAAAAGGTCTACAAAGATGGTATTAAGTTGATGCCACAAAAGGAATTTATTAAGGAGCATACACGTATGAATTTGGCTAAAAGGCTGGTTGAATTGCTTTTTAAAATTCTACTTAATAGAAAGATGATTTGAGAATTTCCATTTAAATACACATTTTTGAGCTAATTAGCTTTTTCAATTGTATTTAACTACTCATTTTTAAAAAAGATAAGTTAAAGTGTACCTTATAAAAATAATCAGAAATTTATCTTTGAGCTTTTTGGACATCTTATTCAGGAATAATGGTTTTGGGATAAACTTGTCAACTTTCCCAATTGGTCTGGATTATATTTATGATCTTAAGAAATCCGGTATAATAGGTAACAATCCTATCATTATTGATGCCGGGGCAAATATTGGGCAGTCTGCCTTAAGTTATTCATACATGATCAAAGACTCCAAAATACATTCTTTTGAGCCTGTGATTTCCACATACAATCAACTTTTACAGATCACTAAAAAACTAAGTCATATTGAATGCTATCACTTGGCGTTGGGCTCAGAAGCTAAAGAGATAGAGATAGCCCTGAGTGAGCAGAGTTTGAATAATTCATTGGTTGAAGATGTACATAGTAAACTCAAATCAGTGGCAAAGCAGAATATTGTAGTCAAGACCTTAGATCAGATGGTTGCAGAACTTGGTATAGTACAAATTGATTTGTTGAAAATTGACACAGAAGGATATGATTTGGAGGTACTAAAAGGAGCATCAAATGCATTAGGTATTGGTATTGTCAAAAGTGTTTATTGTGAAGTTGGCTTCAATGATGAAATGGATAAAATAGATTTATTTCATATTAATAAGTATTTGAAAGGATTCAATTTCAGATTTGTAGGCCTATACGAAACCATGCGTATAGGCTTCAATAAACTACCCACCAAGTATTCCAATGCTCTATTCATTTTAAAATAAACTTGTTGAAAATCCTCATCACTGTAGATCCTGAAATCCCTGTACCTCCCATAGGCTATGGAGGTATAGAGCGAATTGTAGATTCACTGATAAAGGATTATAAAGATCAAGGTCATGAGGTCTTTTTGGTGGCCCATCCTGAATCTACCAATTCCGTAGCGGAAAAAATACTGCCTTGGCCTGCTTTGTCTTCACGAGGTTGGAAAAACGTCATAGCCAACTCATTTTTTCTGCTAAAAGAGGTGTCACTAACAAAACCGGATGTGATCCATTCTTTTTCAAGACTGTTATACTTATATCCAATATTTGTTCAAACCAAAGTGCCGGTAGTTCAATCATACCAAAGAGCAATAAGTCAGAAATCTACCAGGCTGGCCAATTGGATAGCCGGAGGCAAGTTGTCTTTTACAAGTTGTGGAGCGCACATGATCAAGGGCCATTATTTGGAAGACAAATGTACTCCCATCCATAATTTCACCGATATCAATTATTTCCAGCTGAATGAGCATGTGGAAAAAGAGCATCTGATGTTTCTTGGCAGGGTGGAAGAAATTAAAGGAACAAAAGAAGCTATAGAGGTGGCATTGGCAACCAATCAAAAATTGATCATTGCCGGCAATATCCAGCAGGGTCATGAACATTATTTTGACCGTTATATCAAACCTCATCTGGACAATCCATTGATCAAGTATGTCGGAACGGTAAATGATGAACAGAAAAATTTTTTTCTACAACGGTCCAAAGCCTTACTCTTTCCGATAAAATGGGAGGAGCCTTTCGGCATTGTTATGGCCGAAGCCATGGCTTGCGGGGTTCCGGTGATTGGTTTTAACAGAGGTTCAGTCCCGGAAGTTGTTAAAGACGGTGTCACAGGATTTGTCGTTGATGATGTTGATAGAATGATTTCAGTTATCAATCAAATCCCACATATTGATAGAAAAACAGTTAGAAGGGAATGTGAAGTCAGTTTTTCATTGGAAACAATAAGCAATGCCTATCTCGCTTTATTTGAAAAATCCATTAGCTCAAGAAAGTGAAGAAGATCCTTTTCATTCTTTCAGGTAATCTATCAACCACTCCAAGAGCGTTAAAAAACATTGAATTGTTTGCTGGAGATTACGACATTGAAACAATATTGGTAAGCAGGTCTTATCAGTGGGAGGAAAAAGATCAAGGACTTATTACTAACAAAAAACTTAAAGCTGAGACGCTGCGATTAGGCAGAAATCTTTTTTTTCCATGGCTCAAAGTAACTTTAATTGAAAGAGCTGCACAAATGATATACCCATTGCTAACAAGAAGTACCTTGATCAATGGTTCGGCGAGCAATAAATCATCAATTGTTTTATGGGAAAACTTGAAGAAAAAACAGCGAACATCTGATATGATTTTTGCTCATGGGGCAGGCAGTTTGTACCCGGCATATAACTTGAGTCAAAAATGGAAGATGCCCTTTATTTTCGATATTGAAGATTACCACCCAGGGGAATTCATTAAGAAAGATGCCCGGAATGAAAAGGCACGCAGGGAATTCCTAATGAAAAAGATGTTGCCCAAAGCCCATGCGCTCACAAGTGCCAGCCCAATGATTGGTGACTATACGATGAAGCTGATTGGAGGTCACGCCAATCATCAAGTGATACTCAACAGCTTTCCTCTAAAGGAGTTCAGGGAGCCCACAAATCAGCCAATCAACCACTCGCCGAGTCAACTAAGGCTTGTGTGGTTTAGCCAGAAAATTAGCTTTGGACGTGGGCTTGAACAGGTTTTGGATGCAATCAGTTTGTTGAATACCCAAAAGGAAGAGGCAATTAATCTTACACTGATCGGGGAGATGGACGATGGTTTCTATCAGCAAGTGATATTGCCAAAATTAGAAGAGGCAAAACCATGCTTTGTGTTTATGCACATCCCGCCCCTTTCTCAGCCGGAGCTTCATGCTGAACTGGCCAACCATGATGTGGGTCTGGCTATGGAATTCAATTCAACGGACCTGAACCGCCAGCTTTGCCTCACCAACAAAATATTGGCTTATGCTCAGGCAGGGCTTTACATACTGGCCACAGATACACCGGCGCAAAAGGATTTTTTGACGCAAAACCCTTGGAGTGGGTTCGTTTGCGGGCAGACTGAAAAAGCCATAATGAAGGCGTTAATGTTGCTGATAGATCAGCGGATCGATATTCAAGAAAAGGCACTAGAGCGTTTTCACAAAGCAAAAGCGCTGGCATGGGAAAATGAAGGCGAGAAGTTCAGAGCGATGTTAACAAGCGTTGCCTGTCAATAAAACTGTGATGTTGAACTTCGAACTTCATGCCGAACTGTCTGGCCATTAGGCAGGTTTGCCAGTCCCGAAAACCTGAGGATTCAGCACTTGGCAAAAAGACGCGCAGAGGAATACTTAACGACCTTGGGTGTACCCCGCATGTTCAAAAGACCCTGAAACAAGTTCAGGGTGACGGTTAGTATAATGAAAACCCTCCTCATCATATATCCCCACTGGCACCCCGCTAATCTTGCGGGGGTACACAGGCCGCGTCTTACGGGCAACTTCCTGAAAGAGTTTGGCTGGAATCCCAAGGTGCTGACTGTACAGGAAGAATACTTCGAAGAAAAACCAGACCCGGATTTTGAAAGAACATTCTCTCCTCATTTCGATGTCACCAGGGTAAAGGCCTTACCCGTCTTAAAGCCGCGCATCGTTGGTGACATTGGCCTTCGGGCCTTTTTTTATTTATACAAAGGGGCATTGAAAATCATTCGCTCGGAACACATAGATTTTATCTGGATCCCTATCCCTTCTTTCTATTGTGCCTTGCTTGGGCGATTGCTGTACCACAAGACAACAATTCCCTACGGCATAGACTACATCGATCCCTGGGTACGTGATATATCAAATAGAAAAGACTGGCGGCACCGACTAAGCAATCACCTGGCCAAATTCTTGGAGCCCATAGCCGTTAAGAAAGCTGCGCTTATCACTGGTGTATCGCATGAATACTTCTTACCCGTCCTTGAGCGCAATTTCAGAAAAAAAGGCAGTCGCTTAGGGCAAAGCCAAGACAATGATTCACTCTTCACTCTTCACACTTCACCATTCACACTTCACCATGTAGCCTTTCCGTATGGCTTTGATCCGAATGATCATTCAATCAAGATCAAGAACCTTGATCACCCATGGTCAGAAGTAAAAGGAGTGAGACCGTGGATATACGCCGGCGCTTTTTTGCCAAATTCCAGGCAGTTTGTTGAGGCTTTATTTGAGTCGATTTCATTATTGAGAAAAGAAGGCAAATGGGATGAGAAAATCAGACTATATTTCATTGGAACCGGAACCTATCCCGGTAAAACCATATGGGCTTATGCAAATGATGCAGGTATTGCTGATATAATCATTGAAGATCGAAGTCGATTTCCATTTTTAAAGGTGTTAAATTTTTTGTCCGCTGCGGATACGGTTATGGTGATTGGATCCACAGAAAAGCATTATACGGCTTCCAAAGTTTACCAGGCAATTCTTAGTGAGCGGCCCGTTTGGGCGGTTTTTCATCAGGAGAGTAGTGCAGTACAAGTGATGGAAGAATGCAGCGCGGATCAGTTGCTGGTGCGGTATAGAGAGGGAATGACTGATACAGATATTCAAACAGAGATTAGAAAGTCCCTGTTGGCCAGAATAAAAAATGAACCCAGGAAACCTGATTTGAAAGCACTAGAGAAATATTCGGCACGTGAGTCAGCGAGGAAGCTGGTGCAGGGGATGGAATTGGTGTTGAGAGAAATGTGAGTAGTGAATAGTGAAGGGTGAAGGGTTATGTCGACATCTAAACTTGAGGAATTAATCAAATAACAACCTGATGGATCACAAAAAATTGGATGCATGGAAACTTAGTATGGATTTGGTTGAACAAGTCTATGTTATCACCAATAGATTGCCACAGGATGAAAAATTTGGATTGACAAATCAACTGAGGCGTGCTGCGGTTTCTATTCCATCAAATATAGCAGAAGGTGCAGCACGAAAATCGGATAAGGAGTTCATTCAGTTCTTATATGTTTCACTTGGTTCAATTGCAGAAATTGAAACTCAGCTGCTAATTTCTGAGCGGCTTAAATATATTGAGGAATGCGGCATAATCGAAGAAGTAGCAAAGGTTAGAAAACCAATTATAGGGTTAATAAACTACTTAAAAAATAAGAGCAAATCATAGCAAATACAGTTCACCCATCACCCCTTCACTACTCACTCATTGAAAAAACTCGCCCTCATCACTACCCACCCCATCCAATACAACGCGCCTTTCTTCAAGCGGCTGACGGAAAGAGGAAAGGTGCAGCTGAAGGTGTTTTACACCTGGCCGCAGGCCATTGAGGGTTTTGACGATCCGGATTTTGGGAAAAAGATTCAATGGGATGTGCCTTTACTGGAAGGTTACGATTGGGAAGCGGTAGAAAATATTTCAAAGTCACCATCATCAAAACGATGGGATGGAATCAACTGTCCATCATTAAACAACAAAGTAGAAGCGTACAACCCTGATGCTGTAATGGTGTATGGCTGGAATCTGAAAAGCCATTTCAAAGCCATGCGATATTTCAAAGGCAGGATTCCCGTGTGGTTTTTCGGCGATTCAACCTTGTTGGATGAAAAGCCGGGACTCAAAAAAATTATCAGGAGAATATGGCTAAGCTGGATATATAGGCATATCGATAAGGCGTTCTATGTGGGAACGAACAATAAGGCCTATTTTAAAGCCCATGGTGTAAAAGAGGATCAATTGGTGTTTTTCCCACACGCTATAGATAATGATCGTTTTTTTGACAATGATGAACGACAATACGAAAAAAAGGCGCAGAAATGGAGAGAAAAATTAGGATACAAAGAAGATGATATAGTTATCTTATTTGCCGGTAAACTTGAAGCTAAAAAAAATCCAATCATTCTCCTTGAGGCAGTTAAACAACTCAACAAAGCAACAGATAAACAAATCTGTCTTTTGTACGTGGGTAGTGGCCCTTTAGAGTCTGTGCTCAAAGAAAAGTCAAACGGATTAAAATACATTAACTTTCTTCCGTTCCAAAACCAATCTGAAATGCCAGTTGTGTATAGGTTAGGCGATACTTACTGCCTTCCGTCAAAAGGACCGGGAGAAACTTGGGGGCTGGCTGTCAATGAAGGCTTGTCTTGTAGTCGACCCGTAATAGTAAGTGATAAAGTGGGGTGTGCCATTGATCTTGTGCAGGAGGGTTATAATGGCTTTACTTTTAAGAGTGACAACACACTACACCTACAGAATCAACTAAAAAGCTTTTTAAATAGTGAATGTAATAATTTAAGAAAACAAGCCTTTGAAACGATTGGTCGTTGGAACTTTGAAAAAAAGTGTGAAGCTATTGAAAAAGAACTGCTAATTGCGGACAATGCAGGCCAATAACAGTGTACCAATGTATGAGGATAGTAATAAGGTGGTGTATGGCACTGCCCTGTTGGCAACCTTAGTATTCATCGCGCTCACAGATTTTTGGCTTTCCGGTGTAGGCCTTGGCCTTTGCTTGTTATCTTTTCTTCTTTTTATTCGACAGCTGGGCAGAACCATACCCATACTGGAACTCATGTTGTTGATGGCCTCGTTGCAGTGGATATTAGGGGCTTATATATCTTACCGTTTAAATTTCGAGCATTTCAAGTACTTCATGTACGTGGAGGAAGAAGAGTATATGTCCATTATAGTGCCCGGTACGGTTGCGTTTTTTTTAGGTGTGCTGGCGATCAGCCCCTCGTACAATTTTCAAAGTGTGAGCTCAGGAATTAAGAAATTGGTAGCTCTACATCCGCGCCTGGCCTACTACCTTATTGTCGTCGGCTTGTTTGCCCCTTTTCTTGATCGATTTTTTCCCGCGGCATTAGGATTTGTATTCTTTTTGGCGGCCAATTTTAAATATATAGGGGTCGCCATGATCCTGTTTCAGGAAAACAGCCGTCAGAAGTGGCGCATCTTTACTATAGTAATGGGCTTAACCCTTTTGGCGTCATTAAGAAATGGCATGTTTCACGACTTACTGTTGTGGTCAGCGCTTATGTTTAGTTTCGTGGCATTGAAAGTTAAAATGCGGTTTTTCACCAAAATTGCACTGGCCTTTGCAGGAATGTTCTTCGCCTTTTTATTGCAAGGAATTAAAAGCCAGTATCGGGATATGGTGGCTATGGGCATGAGCTCTAGTGGAGAGCGTGTGGAGACTTTTGTGGACTTGATGAATGAGCAGATTTCCGGATCGGACAATTTGTTTACGGAATCGTATGTTGGCTTGATAAACGTGCGCCTCAATCAGGGATGGATTATCAGCGCTATTTTTGATAATGTACCTGCTGCAGAACCATATGCTGAAGGGGAAACTATTACAGAAGCATTTTATGCGAGTTTAGTTCCGCGAATACTAGATGCGGATAAAAAAATAGCAGGTGGCAGAGATAATTTTGAGCGTTTTACAGGCTTATATCTTGGTCGAAATGCATCCATGGGTACCAGCGTGATCGGTGAGGGTTATGCGAATTATGGCAAGGAGGGAAGTTGGGTTTTTATGCTGCTTTGGGGAATTTTTCTGGCATTAATTTATAAGTTTTTGATCAGATATGGCAGAGATCATCCCATCATTTACTTATGCTTGCCGCTGATTTTCCTTCAGGTGATCAAGGCCGAAACAGAGCTCTATGTTGTACTTAATCATTTGGTTAAGTCAATGATGTTTATATTTCTGGTCATTTGGTCGGCGCGTTCCGTATTGCGGTTAAAGCTTTAGCCGTAAGCGTACCCCATTTGTTTTATGATATGTGTCAGACGCCATTAAAAATATAACCATCTTCTTCCGCAAATCACGCCCAGGTGCCAACAGCATTGAGGAGCTTTTCAACACGGTGCTGGAAGCTTTCCCACCGGAAGTGCAGTATGAGCGGATCAAACTTCCACACAAAAGAGCAAATCTTCGCAGTATCCTGAAAAACCTGCAATTTGCCAGGGCTAAGCACGGCACCATCTGCCACATCACCGGCGATACGCACTACCTGGCACTGGCCACTGGGCGGCATACTGTGCTCACCATACACGATGCATACTCCGTAGTACACGGTACTGCAGCCCGAAAGCTTCTCATCAAGCTGTTGTGGTTCTGGTTGCCGGCGCTGGCCGCCAGGCGCATCACCACCATCTCCGAAAAGTCGAAACAGGAGCTCGAACAGATCATTCCTTTTGCCAAAAATAAAATTCGCGTAGTACCCAATCCGTACAACCCCAGATTGCTGCAATATGATGCAGGGCGGCATGGGCATACGCGATCAGGTTTGGATCATAAGCCTGTGGTACTGCACATTGGCACCAAACCCAACAAGAATCTCGAGCGCACCATAGAGGCACTGAGTGGGATTGATTGCAGGCTGCTGGTATTGGGCGAACTGCGCGAAGCACAGGCACAGTTGCTGGCCAGACATCAGATTGATTTTCAGTCATTTTATAATTTGCCCTACGATGAGGTCGCCTCGCTCTATCACCGGTGTACGCTGGTGAGTTTCGCATCTCTGTACGAGGGCTTTGGCATGCCGATCATAGAAGCCCAGTTGGTGGGCAAGCCCGTCGTTACCTCCGACATTGACCCGATGAACTGGGTGGCCGGTGGTGCAGCCTGCCTGGTCAATCCCCATGATAAGCGCGCCATACGAGCAGGTATACAAAAAGTGATAGCAGATGCCGGCTATCGCACCGATCTGATAAGAAAGGGCCACGAGAATGTAAAGCGCTTTGAACCCTCCTATATCGCCAATATGTATGTGGATGTGTATAAAGAACTAAAAGCCGGTGACTGATAGAAACGGAGTCAGACGACAGTCGAACGGAGTAAATCCAGGCCGGTCTGACTACCGTCCGACCTGTACTGAATTCCAGGTCAGACGATAGTCGGACCGGCCAATAAAGCACAAATCAAAGCAAGCAGCTGCATCCAAAAGCAAATGCAACAGCCAAGCAACCCGGTCTCACTATCGTCCGACCTGCACAGAATTCCAGGTCAGACGATAGTCGGACCGGGAATAAGCCATTGCACAATATTTTTATAAAGTTGAATATTCAAGCAGGCCAACTATACCATATTTATAATCAGGGAAATAACCAGGAAGTACTTTTCAAGAGCAAAGAGAACTACCTGCTTTTTCTAAAGATATACAAAGAGAAAGTAGAACCATTCGCAGAGCTCATCAGCTATTGCCTCATGCCAAATCATTTTCATTTTCTGATCAATGTCAATGAGCACGCTGTTGATAAAGTAATGTTAGGGTCAGTGCAGAGCACAAAATTAGGGAATGGATTTCGGCTTTTGTGTAGCAGCTATGCCAATGAGTTTAACAAACAAAATAATCGCACAGGATCATTATTTCGGCAAAAAACGAAAGCCAAATGCCTGGACAGTAAAACCAACTATGCCTTAATCTGCTTTCATTATATTCACCAAAATCCCATGCTGGCAGGACTGTGTGACAAAATGGAAGATTGGGAATTCAGCTCATTCAGAGATTACTGCGGCTTACGAAATATTGGCAATAGCCTTATTAATAAAAGCCTCGCATTTGATCTGGCGCTGGTAAGCGACGATCGTTTTTATGAAGAGTCATACGAAGTAATTGGTGATGATTTTATTTCCAAGCTGTATTGATTCTCAGCGGTTTCACTACCGTCCGGCCTGCACAGAATTCCAGGTCAGACAATAGTCGGACCACAACCGCAACTCCAGGTCAGACGATAGTCGGACCGGCCAATAATGGACAAATCAAAGCAAGCAGCTGCGGTCAAAATCAATGTATCAGCCAATTAACTGCTACCGTCTCCCCTAAACTGAATACCCGGTCTGACTACCGTCCGGCCTCCTCCATGAACAAGAAGCGCATCCTGATTTTTTACGACTACTTCACCCCGGCATACAAGGCGGGAGGGCCGATACGTTCCATCGACAATCTGGTGGGGTTGTTATCAGGCCATCTTGAGTTTTATATTTTCACCACCAATCAAGATCACGACGGTACGGTACTACCAACGGTGGCGGATCAGTGGGTGATGTATAAAGATCATGCGCGTGTGTTTTACGCAAGTCAGGCGCGGCGCACATACCAATCTGTTTCGTCTGCCTTTGCGGAAGTGCAGCCCGAACTCATTTACATCAATGGTATGTATTCCTTGCTTTGCGTGGTATATCCACTATGGCTGGCAAAGAGATACGGCCTTCCGGTAGTTATTTCCCCGCGGGGTATGCTGCAGAAATCTTCCTTAAGCATTAAACCGGCCAAAAAGCATTTCTATCTCGCTTGTCTTAGATTGTTGTTGCTCCGTAGAAACAAGGTGGACTGGCACGTGACCAACCATCAGGAAATGCAGGATTTGAAGCATTATGTTCCAGAGGCTAATATAATCTGCATTGGGAATGTTCCACATCTGGTGTCTGAAAAGGCGCGCAGAAAACCCAATGAGGCTAATGATCAAAAGCGTTTCCTGACGGTGGCCCTGATAAGTCCGATGAAGAATCACGCATTGGTGTTGAAGTCATTTCAAAAGCTTACAACAGGGGTGGAATATGATATTTACGGACCGGTTAAGGATCAGGAGTATTGGCAGAACTGTCAGAAAGAAATTGAGCGATTGCCACAGCACATTATAATAAATTATAAAGGAGAAATCAGCCCTTTGGAGACTGACGGCATTTGGGCCGATTACGACTTTTACATCCAACCAAGCCGTAGCGAAAACTTCGGCCACGCCATCTTCGAAGCCCTGAGTGCCGGACTGCCGGTGATCATCAGCGACCAGACGCCCTGGCGGCATCTGGAAGAAAAGAAAGCCGGCTGGGATGTGGACCTGAATGATCCACAGGCTTTGGGCCGGGCCATTGAACGCGCTTTAAAAATGTCTGCACATGAGTATCAGGAATGGAGCCGGGCCGCGCGGAAGTTAGCCGAGGATTATGTGCATCAATCTGATTTTATAAAGGACTATAAAGCACTTTTTCAGCATGTTGGCCATAAATAAGACAACTGATCTCAGCCAATACAATAACGACTGGTACCGGCCGGGTGCCGGCGTGGTCAAGCGTTCGCTTTGGTTTATGGTGAATGCCATACTTTTCAAAAGTTCTTTGTGGCCTTGCAGTGGAGTAAAAGTGCACGTGCTGAAATGGTTTGGCGCACGGGTAGGTCGGGGGGTGAATATAAAGCCATCGGTCAGCATCAAATATCCGTGGCGACTGTCACTGGGTGCATATGTGTGGATTGGTGAAGATGCCTGGATAGATAATCTGGCTGACGTGCAGATAGGCGATCATGTGTGCATCTCGCAAGGAGCCATGTTGCTTACTGGCAATCACGATTTCAAGAAATCTACGTTCGACTTGCTCACCCGACCCATTGCCCTGGAAGATGGTGTGTGGATAGGCGCTCAGTCTGTCGTGTGCCCGGGCGTCACCTGTAAAAGCCACAGTGTGCTGTCGGTTGGGTCGGTGGCAACAAAAGATCTGGAAGGCTTTACCATTTATCAAGGCAATCCGGCTCAGCCAGTTCGAAAGCGGCATATATCTTAAAAAGATAGAACAGTCATCCTGAACTTGTTTCAGGATCTGCCAAAAGAGTAACAAATGCTGAAACAAGTTCAGCATGACAACAAATTTTATTATTGAGAACATTTGGATCAACATGGGCCAAGGCATCACCTACATGCTCAGCAACAAAAACAGGACGACATTGTATATAGGTGTCACCAGTGATATCATTGCAAAGGCTGTATGAACACCGCTATGACAACGGCAGTGCATTCACAACGAGATATAGCTGTTATGACCTACTATACTACGAAACGCACTACTCGATGGAGGTTGCTATTGAGCGCGAGAAGCAATTGAAGTGTTGGCGTAAAGATTGGAAATGGAGTTTAATTAGGTCACTAAACCCAGAGCTGAAAGACCTTTCTAAAGATGTGGATTCACACCCCTATCCACACTAATCAGGAAAAAAGCACAGTCATCCTGAACTTGTTTCAGGATCTGCCAAAAGAGCCAACAGATGCTGAAATACATTCATTATGTCAATAAAGTAACTGCCAATAGCAGACAGATGCTGAAATAAATTCAGCATGACATAAAGGCCGGCCACCAAACCCAGAGCTGAAAGACCTTTCTAAAGAGGTGGATTCACACCCCTATCCTCACTAATCAAGAAAATAGCACAGTAATCCTGAACTTGTTTCAGGATCTGCCAAAAGAGCCAACAGATGCTGAAATACATTCA